>NZ_JAVDVA010000017.1:0-219525 GCF_031456635.1 Streptomyces sp. 3330 | reverse complement strand
GCCGCGCCCCGCACCCCACCCCCGCCACCGAGTGGCGCGCGGCGGCCGCGCCCGCCGCGGCCGTCGCGGACGCCGGGTTGGGGGGGGGGGTGGGGGGCCCGGGGGGTGCCCGGGGGGGGCTGGGGGGCCGGCGGGCCCCCGGGGGGCCCCCCGTCCGCCCCGAGTCACGTATCAGGGGAGTCACTCCATGTACGACTACGACCTTCTGGTCGTAGGGTCGGCCAACGCCGACCTGGTGATCGACGTCGAGCGCAGGCCCGCCGCCGGTGAGACGGTGCTCGGTTCGGACCTGGCGGTCCACCCGGGCGGCAAGGGCGCGAACCAGGCCGTCGCGGCCGCCCGGCTCGGGGCCCGTACGGCCCTGCTGGCCCGGGTCGGCGACGACGCCTACGGGCGGCTGCTGCTCGACTCGCAGCGGGCGGCCGGGGTCGACCCGGCCGGCGTGCTGGTGGGCGGGGCGCCCACGGGCGTCGCGCTGATCACCGTGGACCCGTCCGGCGACAACAGCATCGTGGTGTCGCCGGGGGCGAACGGGCGGCTGACGCCGGCGGACGTCCGCGCGGCCGCCGCCCTCTTCCGCGCCTCCCGGGTGGTGTCGGCCCAGCTGGAGATCCCGCTGGAGACGGTCGTGGAGGTGGTGCGGAGCCTGGCGCCGGGCAGCCGTTTCGTGCTGAACCCGTCGCCGCCGCGCCCGTTGCCCGACGAGGTGCTGGCGGCCTGCGACCCGCTGATCGTCAACGAGCACGAGGCGAAGGTGATCCTCGGCGGGGACGGCGCGGGCGAGGAGCCCGCGGACTGGGCCCGGGCCCTGCTCGCGAAGGGGCCGAAGTCGGTGGTGGTGACGCTGGGTTCACAAGGGGCGCTGGTGGCGTCCCCGGAGGGCGTGGCGCGGATCGCGCCCGTGACGGTGGACGCCGTGGACACGACGGGCGCGGGCGACGCCTTCACGGCGGCGCTGGCCTGGCGGCTGGGCGCGGGGTCCGCGCCGGCCGAGGCGGCGGCGTACGCGGCGCGGGTCGGGGCGGCGGCCGTGACCCGGCGGGGGGCGCAGGAGTCGTTCCCGACGGCTCGGGAGGTCGAGGCCCTGCCCGGCGCCGGCGCGGGGGACGCCCCCCGGGCCCCCGGCCGGGAGCAGGACCGCGTGTCCGGGGCCGCCCCGCGAGGGGACGCCCTGTGAAGAAGGCCGGGATCCTCAACCGTCATCTCGCCGGTGCGCTGGCCGAACTGGGGCACGGGGACGGGGTGCTGGTGTGCGACGCCGGCATGCCGATACCGGACGGGCCCAAGGTGGTCGACCTCGCGTTCCTCGCCGGGGTGCCGTCGTTCGCCGAGGTGGTCGACGGGCTGCTCGCCGAGCTGGTCGTCGAGGGCGCCACGGCGGCGACGGAGGTGCGTCAGGCCAATCCCGCGGCGGCCGGGCTGCTGGACGGGCATTTCCCCGGGCTGGCCCTGGTTCCGCACGAGGAGCTGAAGAGGCTGTCCGCCGGAGCCCGGCTGGTGGTGCGCACGGGCGAGGCACGGCCGTACGCGAACGTCCTGCTCCGGTGCGGGGTGTTCTTCTGAGGTCCACCGGGCGCGGCGGAAAAGCTTCGAGGGGGTCCGGTCCGTCGACCGGGCCCCCTCGGCTTTTCCCCTCCGTACCAGAACCCCCGCGATCCCCCCGGATCCCCCTCCAGAAGCCCTGATGCCCTGTACGACACAGCGAGGCACGGAAGGGTTGTACGGCTTCCGGGAAATTTGCGGCGGCTCGTCCGGCGCGAACGGCCGAGCGAACAGAACAGGCCAGTGGCACATGCCAAACGCATCAAACACCTGTCGGGCGCATTGCATCCCTTGTAATGAACCGCGCAGGTCAAACGGGTGACGAGGGCAAATCGCCCCTCATGATGTGGTCGTTCCCACCCCTCCCACCAGGAGACGACCATGTCGGAAACAGCCGAGCCCAACGTCGGCACGTTCACCCTCGGCGCCTCGCCGGCCGTCGAGACCCTCGCCGCGGTCGAGGTTCCCGAACACAGGGAATGGATGCTGCCGAACGGCTTCGCCTGGGTGTTCCCGGGCGAGGGCAACTCCGGCGGCCTCAGCCGTCCCGTGATCATGGCCGACGGCTTCAACCTCGGCCGCAGCGAGCTCGACAAGCTCTACCAGGGGCTGGAGACCGGCGACTTCCCGCTCGTCAGCGAGCTGCGCCGGCGCGGCAGGGACGTGATCCTGCTCGGCTTCGAGGAGCGCAGCGCGTCGATCCTGGACAACGCGGAGACGGCCATGGCCGCCATCATGCGGACCATCGCCGAGCAGGTCGGCGACACCCGGCTGGTCGTCGGCGGGTTCAGCATGGGCGGCATCGTCACCCGCTACGCGCTGGCCAAGTTCGAGAGGCAGCGCATGGACCACCGCACCGGCCTGTACTTCTCGTACGACAGCCCGCACCGCGGCGCCTCCATCCCGGTCGGCGTGCAGGCGTTCTCGTACTTCATCCCGTTCCCGAACGACTTCGCGAAGCAGATGAACAGCCCGGCGGCCCGTCAGATGCTGTGGCGGCACTACGACAAGGACACCGGGAAGATCGGGGTCGCCCCGGAACGCACCGAGTTCCTGGCCGCCCTGGAACGGGTCGGCGGCTGGCCGCAGATCCCGCTCAAGATCGGCGTGGCCAACGGCCGTGCCGACGGGGTCGGACTGCCCGACGTGAAGCCCGGCGAGGTCGCGCTGCGCATCGACCGGATCTACCCCGGCACCACCTTCTACACCCAGGCCCAGGGCGACGACGTGACCGCCGCCTACCTCAACCGGCGGTTCCCGAAGGCCGACAAGACCGTCACCACCAGCGGCTTCCCCGAGCTGGACGGCGCGCCCGGCGGCACCCTGCACACCTACGAGATCCTCGCCGGAGCGATGCGCAAACTCGGCGGCACGGTGGACCTGCGGCACAAGGACGTGTGCTTCGTGCCGTCGGTGAGCGCGGTCGCCGTCCGCGACATCGAGACGCAGTCCGACCTGTACCTGAACATCGACGGACTGCCGCCGGAGGAGAGCGAGCTGGACGACTTCCTCTGTTCGCCGACGACCACGCCGCACACCGGGATCACCCAGGAGCTGTGCACCTGGCTGATGGACCGGCTGCCCGACTGACCCGCCCCTCGCCCGGACACCACCGGGGCCGCCCGTCCGCTCACAGCGACGGAGGGCGGCCCCTTCGTCACATCTCGGGGGCGGGCGGCAGGGGGTCGGCCACGAACCACCCACGCTGCGGAACGGCGTACACCCAGCGTTCGTCGGCCAACAAGCCAAGTCCACGCCGCACGGTTGTCCTCGCGATCCCGTATCGCTGAACGAGCTGCGCTTCGCTGGGCAGCATCCGCCCGGGTTGCCAATCACCGCGCAAGATCTGCGCACGCAGAATCTCGGCCAGCTGCCGGTACGGGGTCAGTGGCGCTCCATGGTCGATCTCAGCGTCAGGGTTCATGGAGTCGACGCTAGGCAACGAGAGCGCTACACACTCTTTGAGATACGACTCGCTACGAAGCGATACAAGGCGATACCATGGCACCCATGAAAGCGCCCCGGCAGGAAGGTGAAAGCTTCCGTGCCGGGGCTGAGCCGACCCTAGGAGTCGACCTATGCGCAGCCTACTGGCCGCGATCCTGAGCCTCTTCCTGCCGCCTCGCGGAGCGCACCGCGCCCTCGACCCGCTCCCGCCCGCGTTCCCGCTGCCGTCCCCGGCCGCCTCCGCGCGGCGGCCCGTGGATGTGGTCCTGGCCGACGGCCTGCCCCTGGTCAGGCCGTACCTCGCCGTCTGGGAGCGCGAACGCGACGCCCGGGACCGCCGGCACCTCCCGCGGGAACGGCACCGCACGGCGGTCCTCGCCGCCCTCGGGCAGGACCGCCTCCCCGCGGAGGCCGCCGCATGAGCACGAGGCGCTTCCGCAGCCTCGGCGTCGACCCCGCCACCGGCAAGGAGGCGTTCGTGGTCGCGCGCCCCGGCGGTGTCCTGGAGGAACTGGCCGACACGCACGCCCTGAAGGCCGCCGCCGTCCTGGTGACGGTCGTCGGCGCCGTACTGGAGGCGGCCAGGTCGTCCGACGCCGAACTCGCCGCCTTCGTACCGTCACTGCACGCGGCGCTCGAGGAATGCGTCGGCATCATGGCGGCGGACAGGGAACGCTGACGCCGAGGGGCCGCGGGCAGGGCCCGGTGCCGTCAGTCCGCCGTGTGCGTCACGAAACGTTCCGCGGTCTCGGCGAGCACCTCCCTGCCGTCCCTCGCCCACAGGGCGTCGTTGAACAGTTCGACCTCGATCGCGCCGGTGTATCCGGCCGCCGTCACATGGCCCAGCCACTCGCGCATGTCGATCGCGCCGTCGCCGATCTGGCCGCGGCCGTTGAGGACGCCCTCCGGGAGGGGGGTCGTCCAGTCGGCGAGCTGGAAGGTGTGGATCCGGCCGCCCGCGCCCGCCCGGGCGATCTGGGCGGGCGCCTGGTCGTCCCACCAGATGTGGTACGTGTCGACGGTGACGCCGACCTGGTGGGCGGGGAAGCGTTCCGCGAGGTCCAGGGCCTGGGTGAGGGTGGAGACCACGCAGCGGTCGGCGGCGTACATGGGGTGCAGCGGCTCGATGGCCAGCCTCACCCCGTGGTCCTCGGCGTACGGGCCCAGCACCGCCAGCGCGTCCGCGATGCGTTCCCGCGCGCCGTGCAGGTCCTTCGAGCCGGCCGGGAGACCGCCGGAGACCAGCACGAGGGTGTCCGTGCCGAGGGTGGCCGCCTCGTCGACGGCCCGGCGGTTGTCGGCCAGCGCGGCGGCCCGTTCGTCCGGGTCGATCGCCGTGAAGAAGCCGCCGCGGCACAGCGTCGTCACCGTCAGGCCCGCGTCGCGGACCAGCTTGGCCGTCCGCTCCACTCCGTACGTCTGCACCGGCTCGCGCCACAGGCCGACGTTGGTCACGCCCGACTCCCGGCAGGCGTCGACCAGTTCGGGCATCGACAGCTGCTTCACCGTCATCTGGTTGATGGAGAAGCGGGTCAGGTCCGGGTTGCTCACTGGGCCACTCCGTACAGGGCGAGCAGGTTCTTCATCCGTTCCTCGGCCAGCTTGGGGTCGGGGAACAGGCCCAGGCCGTCGGCGAGTTCGTAGGCGCGGGCGAAGTGCGGGAGGGAACGGGCCGACTGCAGGCCGCCGACCATCGTGAAGTGCGACTGGTGACCGGCCAGCCAGGCCAGGAACACCACGCCCGTCTTGTAGAAGCGGGTGGGGGTCTGGAAGAGGTGCCGGGACAACTCGACGGTGGGGTCGAGGAGTTCGCGGAATCCGGCCGTGTTCCCCGTGTCGAGGACCCGGACCGCCTCCGCCGCCAGCGGGCCCAGCGGGTCGAAGATGCCGAGGAGGGCGTGACTGAAGCCCTTCTCGTCGCCCGCGATCAGCTCGGGGTAGTTGAAGTCGTCACCCGTGTAGCAGCGCACGCCCTGCGGCAGCCGGCGGCGGATGTCGATCTCCCGCCCGGCGTCCAGCAGCGAGACCTTGATGCCCTCGACCTTGTCGGGATGGGCCGCGACGACCTCCAGGAAGCCGGCCGTCGCCGTGTCGAGGTCCGACGAGCCCCAGTAGCCCTCCAGCGCCGGGTCGAACATCGGGCCCAGCCAGTGCAGGACCACCGGCTCCGAGGCCTGGCGCAGGAGGTGGCCGTAGACGTCGAGGTAGTCCTCGGGGCCCGACGCGGCCGCCGCCAGGGCACGGGACGCCATCAGAATGGCCCGGGCGCCGGAGGCCTCGACGAGGGCGAGCTGCTCCTCGTAGGCCGCGCGGACCTCGGCGAGCGTCGCCGGGCCGGTGAGCTGGTCGGTGCCGACGCCGCAGGCGACGAGGCCGCCCACGGACTTCGCCTCGGCGGCCGAGCGGCGGATCAGTTCGGCGGCCCCCGCCCAGTCCAGGCCCATGCCGCGCTGGGCGGTGTCCATCGCCTCGGCGACGCCGAGCCCGTGGGACCACAGATGGCGGCGGAAGGCGAGGGTGGCGTCCCAGTCGATCGCGGCGGGCGAGTCGGGCGAGGTGTCCGCGAACGGGTCCGCGACGACGTGCGCCGCCGAGAAGACCGTACGGGAGGTGAAGGGCGCGCCCGTGGTGAGCGCGAGCGGCTCGGTGCGGGGCTCGTGGGTCCGCAGGGTCCCGTCGGCGCCGGGGAGCTGGATCGTCACAGCGTGACCTCCGGGACGTCCAGGCGCAGGCCCTCGGAGGAGGACTTCAGGCCCAGTTCGGCGAGCTGGACGCCACGGGCGCCGGCCAGCAGGTCCCAGTGGTAGGGGGCGTCGGCGTAGACGTGCTTGAGGAACAGCTCCCACTGGGCCTTGAAGCCGTTGTCGAACTCGCCGTTGTCGGGCACCTCCTGCCACTGGTCGCGGAAGACCTCGGTGGCGGGGATGTCCGGGTTCCAGACCGGCTTGGGGGTCGCGCTGCGGTGCTGGACCCGGCAGTCGCGCAGACCGGCGACCGCCGAGCCCTCCGTGCCGTCGACCTGGAACTCCACGAGCTCGTCGCGGTTGACGCGGACCGCCCAGGAGGAGTTGATCTGGGCGATGGCGCCGCCGTCGAGCTCGAAGATGCCGTAGGCGGCGTCGTCGGCCGTGGCGTCGTAGGGCTTGCCGTTCTCGTCCCAGCGCTGCGGGATGTGGGTGGTGGCGATGGCCTGGACGGACTTCACCCGGCCGAACAGCTCGTGCAGGACGTACTCCCAGTGCGGGAACATGTCGACGACGATGCCGCCGCCGTCCTCCGCGCGGTAGTTCCAGGACGGGCGCTGGGCGCCCTGCCAGTCGCCCTCGAAGACCCAGTAGCCGAACTCGCCGCGGACGGACAGGATCCGGCCGAAGAAGCCGCCGTCGATGAGGCGCTTCAGCTTCAGCAGACCCGGCAGGAACAGCTTGTCCTGGACGACGCCGTGCTTGACGCCCGCGGCGGTGGCCAGCCGGGCGAGTTCGAGGGCGCCGTCGAGGCCGGTGGCCGTCGGCTTCTCGGTGTAGACGTGCTTGCCGGCGGCGATCGCCTTCTTGATGGCCTCCTCGCGCGCCGAGGTGACCTGGGCGTCGAAGTAGATGTCGACGGTGGGGTCGGCGAGGACCTCGTCGACGTCCGTCGAGACGTGCTCCAGGCCGTGCCGGTCGGCGAGCGCCCGCAGGGCGTGCTCGCGGCGGCCGACGAGGATCGGTTCCGGCCACAGCACGGTGCCGTCGCCGAGGTCGAGCCCGCCCTGCTCGCGCAGGGCCAGGATGGAGCGGACGAGGTGCTGGCGGTAGCCCATGCGCCCCGTCACGCCGTTCATGGCGATACGCACCGTCTTGCGTGTCACGTCGGTCCCTTCGCAGGCGTAGTACGCGGTTTGCGCGCCGCGTACGCCTGTTCCTGATCAGCGTTACAGCAAGCGCTTTCTATACAAGGAGAAGCTAGCCTCTGACCAGCGGTCCGGACAAGACCGTGTCCATCTCGAGTTGTTCGAGGGGGCGAACAGCGGGGGTCCAGGGCCGTAAGGTCTGCTCGACACGCCCGGAACCAAGCCCTTGAGGCAGCTGTCTACCAGGGCGTACGACGACGTACGACGAGATGCGTGACCGGAGGACAGACGAGATGACGGTGACCCTGGCGGACGTGGCGGCCCGCGCGCAGGTCTCGCCCGCGACGGTGTCGCGCGTGCTGAACGGGAACTACCCCGTCGCCGCTACCACCAGGGAGCGGGTGCTGCGGGCGGTCGACGAGCTGGACTACGTGCTGAACGGTCCGGCGAGCGCGCTGGCCGCGGCGACGTCCGACCTGGTCGGCATCCTGGTGAACGACATCGCGGACCCCTTCTTCGGGATCATGGCGAGTGCGATCCAGTCGGAGATCGGGGGGCCGGGCGGGCGGGCCGGTGGCGAGCGGCTGGCGGTGGTCTGCAACACCGGGGGCTCGCCGGAGCGAGAGCTGACCTACCTGACGCTCCTTCAGCGGCAGCGCGCGGCAGCCGTGGTGCTGACCGGCGGCGCCATGGAGAACGAGCCGCACGCGGCGGCGGTGGCGGCGAAGCTGCGCAGACTCGGCGAGGCGGGCACGCGGATCGTGCTGTGCGGCCGGCCGCCGGCGCCGGAGACCACGGCGATCGCCCTGACCTTCGACAACCGCGGCGGCGGGCGCGAACTGACCGAGCATCTCATCGGGCTCGGCCACCGGCGGCTCGGCTACATCGCGGGCCCGGAGGAGCGGACGACCACCCGGCACCGGCTGGAGGGCCACCGGGCGGCGCTGGCCGCGGCGGGCATCGAGGAGGACCCCCGCTGGACCGTGCACGGACGGTACGACCGCCGGGCCGGCTACGAGGCGACGCTGGAACTGCTGCGCCGGGACCCCTCGCTGACCGCGGTCGTCGCCGCCAACGACTCCGTCGCCCTGGGCGCCTGCGCGGCGCTGCGCGACTCCGGCCTGCGGATCCCGGACGACGTCTCGGTCGCCGGCTTCGACGACCTCCCCTTCAGCATCGACGCGGTGCCCTCCCTCACGACGGTGCGGCTGCCGCTGGCCGAGGCCGGAGCGCGGGCGGGACGCATCGCCATGGGCCGCGAGGAACCGCCGCCCGGCGGGATCGCCACGGTGCGGGGCGAGTTGATGGTGCGGGGGTCCTCCGGAGCGCCGCGGGCCTGAAGCCCCCCCGTCCGCGACCGGGGCGAACCGGCCGCGGCCGTCCGGACCGGCGACCGCGCCGGGCACCTCACCGCGCGGGATCCGGCCGGTGACGTCGCCGGTTCCGGGCCGGGGAGCAGGCCCGGCGGCGGCCGGGCCCGGTCGGCGAGCCGCCGGACAGCCGCGGCGGCGGCCGGTGACGTCGCCGGTTCCGGGCCGGGGAGCAGGCGCGGCGACGGCCGGGCCCGGTCGGCGAGCCGCCTCGCCGGTTCCGGGCCGGGGAGCAGGCGCGGCGACGGCCGGGCCCGGTCGGCGAGCCGCCGGACAGCCGCGGCGGCGGCCGGTGACGTCGCCGGTTCCGGGACCGGGAGCAGGCGCGGCGACGGCCCCCCACTGGACCCGACCCCCGTACCGGGGTGACAGTGGTGACCATGAAGCTCGCCTTCTCCACCCTCGGTGTCCCCGGTGTTCCCCTGCCCGAGGTGCTGCGGCTCGCGGTCGCGCACGGGTACCACGGCGTGGAGCTGCGCGCCCATCCGGAGGAGCCGGTCCATCCGGGACTGGGTCCGGACGAACGGGCCGACGTCGCCGCCGGGTTCAAAGCGGCGGGCGTCGAGATCCTGGGGCTCGCGGGCTACCCGCGGGTCGCCGCGCCGGGCGACGACGGGCCCGTGATCGAGGAGATCCGGCAGCTCGTCGGCCTCGCCCGTGACCTCGGGGCGCCCTTCGTCCGCGTCTTTCCCGGCGGCGAGGACGAGCACGCCGACGCCATCGCCGCCCGGCGGCTCGGCACCGCCGCCGAGTACGCCGCCGACCTCGGCGTACGCATCCTGCTGGAGACCCACGACTCGCACCGGACCGGCGCGGACGTCACCCGCGTGCTCGGCCTGGTCGGGCATCGGCAGGTCGGTGCGCTGTGGGACGTCATGCACACCTGGCTGGGCGGCGAGCAGCCGCAGGAGACCTACGCGGCGCTCTCGCCGTATCTCGGATACGTGCAGGTCAAGGACATCGCCTCGGCCGAGGACGGCACCCCGCTGGTGCTCGGCGCCGGGGTTCTGCCGCTCGGCGAGTGCGTGGAGGTCCTCACCCGGCACGGCTGGGACGGGTGGCTGTGCTGGGAGTACGAGCGGCGCTGGCACGAGAACGCCGAGCCCCTGCCCGGGCTGCTGGGCGCGGGGCGCGAACACCTCGGACGTCTGCTGAACGACTCCGCGTGAGAACCGGGCGCCCGGCCTGACGACCGGACCTGACACCCGGCGGACCCGGCACCCGGCCTGACACCCGGGGCGGCACGAGCCCGGTGCTCGGCAGGCGTCCCGCCGGGAGTCGCGCGGGCGCCGCGCGGACCGGTCGGCCGCCGGTCCGGCCCGGTGGACGGAAGCGCGGGCGGAAGCGCGGGAGGCACAGGCGGAGGCGCGGGCGGAAGGGCGGACGGAGGCGCAGGCGGAGGAGCGGGGGGACACGGACGGAGGCGCAGGCGGAGGCGCGGGCGGAGGCGGAGGCGCGGGCGGGCGGAGGCGGAGGCGCGGGCGGAGGCGGAGGCGCGGGCGGGCGGAGGCGGAGGCGCGGGCGGGCGGGTGCCGCCCGGTAATCGACTGGCACCCCGGTCCGTGGGCGGGTTAGCCTCCGCGCCGTGTATCAGCAGCCAGCGGCGCGCCGCGCCGTCGTCCCGTCATGAGTCTCCTGTCCAGGGCCCTGGTCGACATCCGCCCTCTGCGCTCCTCCCCCGTGTTCCGGCGACTGCTGATCGGGCGCACGGTGTCCACGCTCGGTGCCTTCATGACCATGGTCACCGTCATGTACCAGGTCTGGGACACCACCCACAGCTCGGTCTGGAGCGGCGCGGTCGGGCTGGCGCAGGCGCTGCCGCTGATCGGCGTCGGGCTGTTCGCGGGCGCCTGGGTGGACCGGGCCGACCGGCGCCGCGCGTACCTCCTGAGCACCGTCGGCTCGGCTGCGTGCTCCGTCCTGCTGGCGGTGCAGGGCTTCACCGGTCGGGCGCCGGTGGCCGTCGTGCTCGCGCTGGTGGCGGTGCAGTCGTCGTTCGGGGCGATCGGCGCGCCCGCGGCGGGCGTGTTCCTGCCCCGGCTGCTGCCCAAGGACCAGGTGGCCGCCGGTCTCGCCCTGAACCAGGTCACCGGCCAGGCGATGATGCTGCTCGGCCCGGCCGTGGCCGGCGTCGTGCTCGGCTGGTGGGGCGTCGGCGTGTGCTACCTGGTCGACGCCCTCACGTTCGGCATGGCCTTCTACGGCGCCTACGGGCTGCCCGCGCTGCCGCCCGAGGGCGAGAAGTCCCGACCCGGTGTCCACGGCGTCCTGGACGGGCTGCGCTTCCTGACCGGGCACCGGGTGGTGCGCGGGGCGCTGCTGGTCGACCTGGCCGCCACCGTGCTGGCGATGCCGGCCAGCCTGTTCCCGCTCGTCAACGAGGAGCGCTTCGGCGGCGACCCGCGCACGCTCGGTCTGTTCCTGTCCGCGCTCGCCGTGGGCGGAGTGGCGGCGACCGCCCTCTCCGGACCGGTCACCCGGCTCGCCCGCCCCGGCCCGGTGATGCTCTGCTCCGCGGGTGTCTGGGGCGCGGCCCTCGCCCTGTTCGGCCTGACGACCAGCGCCTGGGCCGGTCTGGGCATGCTGGCGGTGGCCGGTGCGGCGGACTCGGTGGCCGTGCTGTCCCGGGCCACCATCGTGCAGACCCGCACCCCGGACGCATTGCTGGGCCGGGTGACGGCGGCCGAGACGATCGTCGGTCAGGCGGGGCCCAACCTCGGCAACCTGCGCGGCGGTGTGGTGGCGGGCTGGACCTCGGGCACGACCGCGCTGATCACCGGCGGCCTGATGTGCCTGGCGGCGGTCACCGCGGTCGCCACGACGACCCCGGAGCTGCGCGGCGGCCGCGCGACCGGCACGGATCCGCGGGCCCCCGGCCGGCGGAGTCCGGGACGGAAGGCCCCGGGCCCGCAGGCCCCGGGCCCGGTCGCCCCGCGACCGCCGGCCTCGGACCCGGACGCCCCGCGACCGCCGGCCTCGGACCCGGACGCCCCGCGACCGCCGGCCTCGGACCCGCGCTCGGACGCTTGCGTCGGTCCGGCCGTCACCCCGCCGGTCTCCCCACCCGCCACACCCGTCGTCACCCCACCCGCCACACCCGTCGTCACCCCACCCGTACCCGTCCCCCCACCGGTCGCCCCGGTCGCCCCGGCCGCCGCGCCGCCCGCTCCCGCGCCATGAGCTTCGCCTCCGCGTCCGGACACCACTCCGGCGCCGACGGCCAGGAGCCGTGACCGGCCTCCAGGTCGAGGCGGGACAGGGCGACAGGTGGGACACGGCGGGGCGAGGCGAGTGGTGCGGGGCCGCGCGAGGGCACGGCGAGGCGGGATCAGGGGTACGCGCCGCCCGGCGGGAGAGCGGTTCCCGGCGCCGGGGACGGCAGCTTCCCGGGCCGGGCGGATCGCCGTGGCGCGTGGCCGGCGGCGCTCACCGCCCGCTCGGCAGGAATCCCGCCACCCGTTCCGTCAGCCGGCGCTCGCACAGCGGCCATTCCTCCTCCGTGACGGAGAAGATCGCGGAGTCGCGCAGGCGGTCGTCCTCGCCCGGCGCCCAGGAGCGGGACCAGTTGCGCAGGACACCCTCGAAACGGGCGCCGACGCTCGCGATGGCCGCGCGGGAACGGGCGTTGCGGGCGTCCGTCTTCAGGTCCACCCGGGAGACGCCCCAGTGCGCGAAGGCGTGCCGGAAGAGCAGCAGCTTGGCCTCGGCGTTGATGCCCGTGCCCTGGGCGGAACCGGCCAGCCAGGTGAAACCGATCTCGACGGCGTCCAGGCGATCGTCGGTCCGCCAGGACCGCGGCTCCCAGTACGAGGTCGCGCCGACCGCCCGGCCGGTGGCGAGGGAGATCTGCGCGTAGGGAGCGAGACTGCCGGTCGCCGCGCGGGCGAGCTGGGCGTCGACGTAGTCACCGACCTCGTGCGCCCTCGGCACCCAGGTGAACTCGTACGTCCGCCGGTTCTCCTCCGCCGCCACCGCCAGCTCGGCCGCGTGCCGGTGTCCGAGCGGTTCCAGGCGCACCAGCGCGCCTTCGAGGACCGGACCCTCCAGCCTGAAACTCACCCGTCGCTGTCCTTCCGCAGTACCTTCGCCAGCTCCGCGAACGCCTCGTGGAAACCGGGGAAAGTCTTGCGGACGCAGCCGGGGTCGTCGAACGAGATTCCGGGGACGCGCAGTCCGGTCACCGCGAAGGACATGACGATGCGGTGGTCGCCGTAGGTCTTGATGTCGGCGCCCGTGAGGGAACCGTCCGCGCCGGGCCTGATCTCGATCCAGTCGGGGCCGGTCGCCACCTCGGCGCCCAGCCGCCGGAGGTTCTCCGCGCACGCGTCGAGGCGGTCGCACTCCTTCACCCGCGTGTTCGCGACGTCCTCGATGCGTACGGGGCCGGAGGCGAAGGGGGCGATCGCGGCGAGGGTCGGCATGGTGTCGGAGATGTCCCGCATGTTGACCGTGACGCCGTGGAGTCCACCGGTCCCGGCCACGGTCGTGCGGTCCGCGCCGACGTCCACCCGGGCGCCCATCCGGCGCAGTACGTCCACGAAGCCCAGGTCGCCCTGGAGCGCGCGCTCGCCGAGGCCCGGGACGGTCACCTCGCCGCCGGTCAGCGCGGCCGCCGCGAAGAAGTAGCTCGCGGTGGAGGCGTCGGGTTCGATCGCGTAGGTCGTGGCCCGGTAGCCGCCCGGCGGGACGACGTAGGTGTTCCCCTCGCGCCCCACCTCCACCCCGAACGCCCGCATCATCGCGATCGTGATCTCGACGTAGGGCACCGAGACCAGGTCCGTGACCGTGACGCGCAGGCCGCTGCGGGTCAGCGGGCCGAGCAGGAGGAGCGCGGTCAGGTACTGGGAGGACTGGCCGGCGTCCAGCACCACGTCCCCGCCCTCGACGCCGGCCGCCCGCACGGTCAGCGGGTGGTGGCCCTCCGCCTCCTCGTGCCGCAGGTCCACGCCCAGGTCGCGCAGGGCGCGGGTGAGCGGGAGGAGGGGGCGGCGACGCATCTGCGGGGAGGCGTCGAAGCGGTAGGTGCCGTGACCGGCGGCGGCGAGCGTGGGCAGGAAGCGGGCCGTGGTCGCGCCGTCCCGGCAGTAGACCTCGGCCTCGGCGAGCGCCGGGCCCTGCGGGCGGCCGTCGACCTGCCAGGCGTCCGGCGTCCGCCCCACGCGGTAGCCGAGCCGGACCAGGCCCTCGGCGAACCCCTCGGTGTCGTCGGAGCGGAGGGGGCGCAGGAGGGTGGTGACGCCGTCGGCTGCCGCCGCGAGGAACAGGGCGCGGGCGGTGAGGGACTTGGAACCGGGGATGTCGACGAGGGCCATGCCCCTCATGATCCCGCGCCGGTCCGCTCAGGCGCCGGTACGTCCACGGGATGGACGGGTGTCGGAAGGGTTCCCTCCGGCCGAACGGCGGCGTCGGCGGCGGGTCGGGGAGCGGGCCGGGGGACGTGGTCGGCGGCGGGTCGGGGAGCGGGCCGGGCGGCCCTCCCGGCCGGTGCGAGCGACGCCAGAGCCACGCCGCCCACCAGCAGCGCCGCCGCGCACCAGCGCAGGCCGCTCACCGGCTCGCCGAGGAACAGGGCGGCCGACGTCATGCCGAAGACGGGGACCAGGAGGGAGAAGGGGGCCACCGTGGACGCCGGGTGACGGCGCAGCAGCCAGCCCCAGGCGCCGAAGCCGAAGACCGTGGTGACCCAGGCGACGTAGCCCACCGTCCCGGCGCCCTGCCAGTCCAGCGCGCGCAGCGCGGCCAGGTCCCGCGACGGGCCCTCGGTCAGCAGGGAGAGGGCGAGCAGCGGCAGCACCGGGACCGTGCTCACCCACACCATGAAGTTCAGCGCGTCCGGCGGGGAAGCCTTGCGGGTCAGGACGTTCGACGCGCCCCAGCAGGCCGCCGCCGCGATGACCAGCGCGAACGCGCCGAGTGAGCCGGTGGCGCCCTCGTCGGCCGCGGCCACCCCGATCCCGGCGAGGGCCACGGCCATGCCCAGCAGCCGGACCCGGGTCGGGCGTTCACCGAGCACCGCGCACGCGAGGGCGGCCGTGAACACCGACTGGATCTGGAGGACCAGCGACGACAGACCGGCCGGCATGCCCGCGTCCATGCCGACGAACAGCAGCCCGAACTTCGCCACCCCCAGCACCAGGCCCACCGCGACGATCCACTTCCAGGCCACCTTCGGGCGGCCCACGAAGAACACGGCGGGCAGGGCCGCCACCAGGAATCGCAGGGCCGAGAAGAGCAGCGGCGGGAAGTGGCCGAGACCGATCTCGACGACGGTGAAGTTGACGCCCCACACGGCGGCGACGAGGACGGCGAGGGCGAGGTGAGCGGGGCGCATGAGCCGAGGATCACCCGCCCGGACCGTGTAGCACCAGCGATGATTGCTGCATGGTTGGATGAAGGAACGCTACCGATCGGACTCACGGTGCTCGACCTCCAGCGACTGCGCGCCCTGCACGCCGTCTCCGTCCACGGCACCGTGGGCGCGGCGGCCGCCGCTCTCGGATACACCCCGTCGGCGGTCTCCCAGCAGATCACCAAGCTGGAACGGGAGACCCGGACGGTGCTGCTGGAGCGGGCGGGGCGCGGGGTCCGGCTCACCGACGAGGCGCTTCAACTCGCCGCCACGGCGAAGGAGTTGCTGGCGATCGTCGAGCGGGCCGAGACCGGGCTCGAAGAGCGGCGCGGGGTGCCGGCCGGGCGGCTGACCATCGCCGCGTTCGCCTCGGCGGCGCGCGGACTGCTGCCCCGCGTCCTCGCCGATCTGGCCCGTCGGCACCCGGCCCTGGACGCGCGGCTCACCGAGGTCGACCCGCACCTGTCCGTGGATCTGGTGGCGAAGGGGGCCGTCGACCTCGCCGTCGCGCACGACTGGGACATCGTGCCGCTGCCCGCTCCGGCGGGTGTCGAGCACGCGGTGATCGGCGACGACGCGTGCGATCTGCTGGTGCCCGAGGGCCATCCCTTCGCGGGGCGGACGGGCGTGCGGCGGGAGGAGCTGGGCGGGGAGCGGTGGATCTGCCAGCCGCCGGGCCGGGTCTGTCACGACTGGCTGGTGCGCACGCTGCGGACGGCGGGGCACGAGCCCGACCTCGTCCACACGGCCGAGGAGAATCCGACCCTCGTCGCCCTGGTGGCCGCCGGTCTCGGGGTCGCGCTGATCCCCCGCCTCGGGCGCGGTCCGCTGCCCGCCGGGGTCGTGGAGGTCCCGCTCGACCCGACGCCGGTGCGGCGGCTGTACGCGCTGTGGCGCACGGGGGCGGCCCGGCGTCCGGCGATCGCGGAGGCGGTACGGGTGCTGCGGGAGGAATGGCCGAGGGCGTCGGCCCACCAGCCCCCCGCCCACTAGCCCCTCGGCCACCGGCCCTGCGCCGACCTCCCCTCGACCACCGGCCACCGGCCCTGCGCCCGCCTCCCTCGGCCACCGGCCCCGCACGCCCCGGCCCCTCGCCCACCGGCCCTGCGCCCTCGGCCCCTGGACCACCGACCCTGCGCCCCCTCGCCCCCTCGGCCCCTCGCCCCCTCGCCCCCTCGCCCCCTCGGCCCCTCGGCCCCTCGGCCGCCGGCCCTGCGTCCCCGCCCCCGGCCACCGACCCCGCACCCACCGACCCCTCGCTGATCGGCCCCTCTGGCGGAGCCGCGGCCGACGGCGGTCGCCGAACCGCCTCTCCGCCGCACCGCGGCCCGGCGACCCGGCCCTCATCGGCGCGCCCCCCTTCCATGCGCCGATGACGGCGCCTTCCACGGGTAGCGTGCGCCACCGGCCCCCCACCGGAAGGAGCGCCCATGCCCTCCAGACGCACCGTCCTCGCCGCCGGCGCAGGCGTCACCGCCGCCCTCGCCGTCGGCGGCCCCGCGCACGCGGACGACCGTCGTCCCGGCGAACTCCTCGCCCGTATGACCCTGGAGGAGAAGGTCGGCCAGGTCTTCGTCTCGCGGGTGTACGGCCACTCGGCGACCGCGCCCGACCAGGCCGACGTCGACGCCAACCTCGCTGAACTCGGCGTCCGCACGGCCGCCGAGCTGCTCGCCCGCTACCGGCTCGGCGGGATCGTCTACTTCGGCTGGGCGCACAACGTCCGCGACCCGCGACAGATCGCGGACCTCTCCGACGGCATCCAGCGGGCCTCCCTCCGGCAGCCGCGCGGCCTGCCGGTGCTGATCTCCACCGACCAGGAGCACGGCGCCGTCTGCCGGGTGGGCCGCCCGGCCACCCTCTTCCCGGGCGCCATGGCGATCGGCGCCGGGGGCAGCCGCGGCGACGCCCGTACCCTCGGCCGCCTCGCCGGCCGTGAGCTGCGCGCGATGGGCGTCCGGCAGGACTACTCCCCCGTCGCGGACGTCAACGTGAACCCGGCCAACCCGGTCATCGGCGTGCGGTCCTTCGGCGCCGACCCTGCCGCGGTGGCCGCCCTGGTCGCGGCGGAGGCCGAGGGTTACCGGGCGGCGGGAGTGGCGGCGACCGCCAAGCACTTCCCCGGGCACGGCGACACCGCCGTCGACAGCCACACCGGCTTCCCCGTCATCACCCACTCGCGCGAGGAGTGGGAGACGCTGGACGCGGCGCCCTTCCGGGCGGCGATCGCGGCCGGCGTCGACTCCCTGATGACCGCGCACATCCTGGTGCCCTCCCTGGACGCCTCCGGCGACCCCGCCACCCTCTCCCGGCCCATCGTCACCGGCATCCTGCGCGAGCGGCTCGGCTTCGACGGGGTCGTGGTCACCGACGCCCTCGACATGGCGGGCGTGCGCACGAAGTACGGCGACGACCGGGTGCCGGTGCTCGCGCTGAAGGCGGGCGTCGACCAGCTCCTCAACCCGCCGGACCTGGACGTGGCCTGGCACGCCGTACTGAAGGCCGTACGGGAGGGCGAGCTCACGGAGGAGCGGCTCGACGCGTCGGTCCTGCGGATCCTGCGGCTGAAGTCGCGGCTGGGGCTGTTCGACGACCCGTACACCGGCCCGGGCGAAGCGGAACGGACGGTCGGGGCGCCGGAGCACCTCGCCGCCGCCGACCGGATGGCCGAGCGGACCACCACGCTGCTGGTCAACGAGGGTCCGCTGCTGCCGCTTTCGCCCAGGACCCACCCCCGGCTCCTGGTGGTCGGCGCCGACCCGGCCTCCCCCACCGGCACCACGGGCCCGCCCACCGGTGTCCTGGCCGCCGCCCTCACCGGACTGGGGTTCACGGCGACGGCCCTGGCCACGGGCACGGCGCCCTCCGCCGAGACGATCGCCGCGGCGGTGACGGCCGCGGGCGGAGCGGACGCCGTGGTGGTCGCGACCTGCAACGTCACGGCGGCGGACGCGCAGCGGACGCTGGTGGCTCAACTGGCGGCGACCGGACGGCCGGTGGTGGCGGTGGCCGTCCGCAACCCGTACGACGTGGCGCACCTCCCGGCCGTCCGGGCCTTCCTTGCGGCCTACTCCTGGACCGACGTCGAACTGCGGGCCGCGGCCCGGGTGATCGCCGGGACGGTCGGACCGCGCGGGAGGCTGCCGGTGCCCGTGCGGCGGGCGGACGATCCGGCGCGGGTGCTGTACCCGATCGGACACGGCCTGACGTACTAGGCCCGGTCCGCGGCGAAGCGCCGTCCGCCCGCGGGGCGGGACCCGCTGCCTCCGGTGCGGGCGGGCCCGGCGAGGGCCCGCCCCGCGGTGAACGGCCCGACGGCCGGCCGGCACGGGGCCGGCCGGCACGGGGCCGGCCGGCCGTCGGGGCCGCTGTGCGCGGCGGGTCGGCGGATGTCACGGGCGCAGCGCGGGCTCCCGCTCCACGTCCCGGACGTCCAGCTTCGCGTCGAACTTCGCCAGCGGGCGGGCCTGCGAGACGGCGGTCGGCGCGACACCCGCCCAGGCCAGGATGCGGGCCGTGGCCAGCGCCTTCTGGTCGGCGACCAGACCGGCCACGTTCGCGCCGTGGTTCAGGCCGGGGGCGGTGAAGACGTAGCTGTCCTTCGCGCCCTTGCCGAGCCGGAAGCGCTCCGCGCCCCACGGGTCGTTCTGGCCGTAGACGAAGAGCATGTGGTGGGCGTTGTTCTTCACCCACGTGTCGACGTCACGCATCGCCCGCGGCTGGAACTTCATGGCGATGTCGCGGGGGACGAAGTTGCGCGGGGGCTGGTAGCCGTAGCGGACGTACTGCTTCTCGATGGCCGGGAAGTGGATGGTGGGGGCGCCCAGTTGGGTGCCCGCCTGGTAGTAGTACGGGGTGTACGGGGACAGGCCCTGGTCCGTGTAGAACGAGAAGCCCGAGATCGTGTCGACGGACGTCCAGATCTCGTCGTCGGTCGCGGTGGCCGCATTCGCCGGGATCGTCGCGCAGTCGGACAGCAGGCTGTACTGCCAGAAGCCCCAGACGTAGTCGAGGACGACCGCCTCGTAGGCGCGGTCCAGGCCGCCGATGGTGTCGAAGGTGAAGCCCTCCGCCGCCGCGTAGTCCGCGTACTTCTTCTCCAGCGGCTCCCGGCGCACCAGCGCCTCGCGCTGTACGGCGTTCAGGCGGTCGCGGCACTCCTTGGTGCCCACGCCCGCGAAGAAGCGGTCGTAGGCGGAGTCCTCGTCGTTGACGACGTCGTTCGGGGCCACGTAGGCCACCACGCCGTCCATGTCGCTGGGGTAGAAGCGCTCGTAGTACGTCGCCGTCATGCCGCCCTTGGAGCCGCCCGTGGAGATCCAGTTCTTGGAGTAGATCTTCTTGAGCGCCTGGAAGATGCGGTGCTGGTCGCTCGCCGCCTGCCAGATGTCCAGCTTGGACCAGTCGGCCGGGTCGGGGCGGGAGGGCGTGAAGAAGCGGTACTCCATGGAGACCTGGTTGCCGTCCACGATCTGGGTGGGCTCGCGGCGGCTGGGGGTGGTGGAGACGTTGTAGCCGCCGGTGTAGAAGACCGTGGGGCGGGCGGTGTCCTTGTGCAGCACGGTGATGCGCTGCTGGAACGTGCCGCCGCCGGGGTGCCGGTGATCCACCGGCTGGGTGTAGTTCAGGACGAAGTAGCGGTAGCCGGGGTACGGCTTCTCCTCGATCAGGCTCATGCCCGGTACGGCGAGGAGCCGGTCCTTGATGTCCGTACCGGCGGTGGCCCTGGGCTCGGCGGCGGTGGCCGCCCCTGCCGTGGCCGCCGAACCCAAGGTGCCTATGAGCACCGTGAGCGCGAGCAGCCATCTGAGCGCCTTGCGCATGCGCGTGCACCCTCCCTGTGAGACAGATGTGCGTCGCCGGAAGCTATCGGAGCAACACCCGTCACACCAGAGGGGATTGACGCACGCCGTCGATCCACCGCGGTGGATCCGGCCGGAGGATCAGCAGAGGATCCAGCCCGAGCGGTACGAACCGCCGGCCACCGCGCCCGTCACCCGCACGCACCGGTGCCCCGCGTAGACCCTGGCCGGCGGGGAACTGCGTGTGTGCTTCCTCGACCTCGGCACGGCGACATGGCCGCGCGCCTGCACGCTCACCGAGATCAGCCGCTTGGTCCCGGGGTTCTTCTGGACGGTGACGGCACAGACGTAGCCGCTGCCCTTGTAGACCAGCACGGAGCCGGTGGAGAAGGGCAGGGTCCGCACCTTGCGGCCCGGGCAGGAACCGGCGGAGGTCGCGGCCAGGGCGCTGCCCGGAGCGACGACGGCGAGCAGTGCCGACACGATCAGCAGGACCAGCCCGAGCATCAGCCGCCGGACTGTCACGCTTCTCGCACCTGTGCCCACGGTCCCCGCCCCTCCCGCATCCGCCGTACTCACGATCGCCGTACTGATGTACGGACGCACGGCGCACGCCGAATGGTTGCCCTCACACCGCCGCGGGCTCGTCCTCGCCGACGAACGTGCGCCAGAGGCGGGCGTACCGGCCGTCCAGGGCCAGGAGGGCGTCGTGGGTGCCGTCCTCGACGACCCGGCCGTGATCCATGACCACGACGCGGTCCGCCCGGGCGGCGGTCGTCAGACGGTGGGCCACGACCAGGGTGGTGCGGCGGCCGGTCAGACGGTCCGTGGCCTGGTTGACCTGGGCTTCCGTGGCCAGGTCCAGGGCGGCCGTCGCCTCGTCGAGGAGCAGGACGTCCGGGTCGACGAGCTCGGCGCGGGCCAGCGCGATCAGCTGGCGCTGGCCGGCGGACAGGTTGCGGCCGCGCTCGGCGACCTCGTGGAGGTAGCCGCCGTCCAGCGTGGCGATCATCTCGTGCGCGCCGACCGCCCGGGCCGCCGCCTCCACCTCGGCGTCGGTGGCGTCGGGCCGGCCGTAGGCGATGGCGTCGCGGACGGTGCCGGGGAAGAGGTACGCCTCCTGCGGGACGACGCCCAGCCGGTGGCGGTACGAGGTGAGGTCGAGGGCGCGCAGGTCTGTTCCGTCGACCGTGACCCGGCCGCCGGTGGGGTCGTAGAACCGGGCCACCAGCTTGACCAGGGTCGACTTGCCCGCGCCGGTCTCGCCGACGAAGGCGACGGTCTGGCCGGCCGGGATGCGCAACTCGATGCCGGTCAGGGCCTCTTCGGGTACCTCGGCGGAGCCGTACGCGAAGTGCACGTCCTCGAAGGCGATCTCGCCGCGCAGCGAGAGGACCTGCTCGGGCTCGTCGGCGGACCTCGTGGACGTCGGCTCCCGGAGCAGCTCCTGGATCCGGCCCAGCGAGACGGTCGCCTGCTGGTAGCCGTCGAAGACCTGGGAGAGCTGCTGGACGGGGGCGAAGAACAGGTCGATGTAGAGGAGGTACGCGACCAGCGCGCCGGTGGTGAGGGTCGCCGCGTCCACCCGGCCCGCGCCGGCGATCAGCACCGCCGCCGCCGCGACCGACGACAGCAGCTGCACGAACGGGAAGTAGACGGAGATCAGCCACTGGCCCCGGATCCGCGCCCTGCGGTAGCTGTCGCTGCGCTCGGCGAACCGGGCCGCGCCGTCCCGCTCGCGCCCGAAGGCCTGCACGATCCTGAGCCCGGACACGGACTCCTGGAGGTCGGCGTTGACCGTCGACACGCGCTCGCGGGCGAGTTCGTACGCCTTCACGCTCGCCCGGCGGAAGAAGTACGTGGCGACGATCAGGGGCGGGAGCGTCGCGAAGACGACCAGCGCGAGCTGTACGTCGATGACCAGCAGGGCGCCCATGATGCCGAAGAAGGTGACGACCGAGACGAAGGCCGTGACGAGGCCGGTCTGCAGGAAGGTGGAGAGGGCGTCGACGTCCGTCGTCATCCTCGTCATGATCCGGCCGGTCAGCTCCCGCTCGTAGTAGTCGAGTCCGAGACGCTGGAGCTGGGCGAAGATCTTCAGCCGCAGGGTGTAGAGGACGCGTTCGCCGGTCCGGCCGGTCATCCGGATCTCCCCGGTCTGCGCCGTCCACTGCACCAGCACGGAGAGCAGTGCCAGGAGCGAGGCCGCCCAGACGGCGCCCAGCGCCGCCCGGGTCACGCCCTGGTCGATGCCGTGCCGGATCATCACCGGCAGCAGCAGGCTCGTCCCGGCGTCGACGGCGACCAGGACGAGGCTGACGAGAAGGGGCGCGCCGAAGCCGCGCAGCAGCCGGCGCAGACCGTACGACGCCTCCGGCCGGACCGCCTGCTCCTCGTCGACGTCGGGGGTGTCGGTGGCCGGGGGCAGAGCCTCGATCTGGGCGAGCAGCTCGGGGGTGGCCGGCATCCCGGACAGGGTGGTGTCCTTCGGCTCCCGGTCGCCGGTCCACAGCCGTGGGGTCACTCCCCGCTCGGCGTCGAACTCGGCGTCCAGTTCGTCGCGGACGGACGTGTCCTCGCCGGGCGCCGCCTGCGGGGTGTGGCCGGGCGAGACCCCGCCGAGCTCGTCGGGGTCGGTGAGCAGACGGCGGTAGAGCGCTGAGCGCTCCTGGAGCTCCTCGTGGGTGCCGAGGTCGGCGAGGCGGCCGGCGTCCAGGACGGCGATGCGGTCGGCGAGGTTGAGGGTGGAGCGGCGGTGCGCGATGAGCAGGGTCGTGCGGCCCTGCATCACCTGCTTGAGGGCCTCGTGGATCTCGTGCTCGACCGCCGCGTCCACGGCGGAGGTCGCGTCGTCGAGGACCAGCAGGCGCGGGTCGGTGAGGATCGCGCGGGCGAGCGCGACCCGCTGGCGCTGGCCGCCGGAGAGGGTGAGGCCGTGCTCGCCGACCGTCGTGTCGTAGCCCTGGGGCAGCTCGGCGATGAACCGGTCGGCCTGGGCGGCGCGGGCGGCCGCCTCGATCTGCTCCTGGGTGGCCTCGGGACGGCCGTACGCGATGTTGGCGCGGACGGTGTCGGAGAAGAGGAACGAGTCCTCGGGGACCAGGCCGATCGCGGCCCGCAGCGATTCGAGGGTGAGCTCGCGGACGTCGTGGCCGCCGATGAGGACGGCGCCCCGGCCGACGTCGTAGAAGCGGGGCAGCAGGAGGGAGACGGTGGACTTGCCGGAGCCGGAGGAGCCCACCACCGCCAGGGTCTCGCCGGGGCGGATCTCGAAGGTGAGGCCGTCCAGGACGGGCCGGCCGGGGTCGTAGCCGAAGCTCACGTCGTCGAACTCGACGGTGGCGGGGGCGTCGGCGGGCAGTGCCTTGGCGCCGTCCTTCATGGACGGCTCGGTGTCGATCAGCTCCAGGACCCGTTCGGTGCCCGCGCGGGCCTGCTGGCCGACCGTGAGGACCACGGCGAGCATCCGCACCGGGCCGACGAGCTGCGCGAGGTAGGTGGAGAACGCGACGAAGGTGCCGAGGGTGATGTGGCCGCGCACGGCCAGCCAGCCGCCGAGCGCCAGCATGGCGACCTGGCCGAGGGCGGGGACGGCCTGGAGGGCCGGGGTGTACGCCGAGTTCAGGCGGATCGTGCGCAGCCGGCCCGCGAAGAGCCGGCGGCCCACCTCGCGCAGCTTGCCGGTCTCCTGGTCCTCCTGCCCGAAGCCCTTCACGACCCGGACGCCGCTGACGGCTCCGTCGACCACGCCCGCGACGCCCGCCGCCTGGGCCTGGGCGTACCAGGTCGCGGGGTGGAGCTTGGTACGGCTGCGCCGGGCGATGTACGCGAGGGCGGGCGCCACGGCGAGGGCGACCAGGGTGAGCGGCAGGGACAGCCAGGCCATCACGACCAGGGAGATCAGGAAGAGGAGCAGGTTCCCGATCGTCATCGGGAGCATGAAGAGCAGACCCTGGATGAGCTGCAGGTCGCTGGTGGCGCGCCCCACGACCTGGCCGGTGGAGAGCTCGTCCTGGCGCCGGCCGTCGAGGCGGGTGATCGTCTCGAACATCTCGGTCCGCAGGTCGTGCTGGACGTCGAGGGCGAGGCGTCCGCCGTAGTAGCGGCGGACGTAGGTGAGGAGGTAGACGAGGACGGCGGCGGCGATCAGGGCCCCGGCCCAGGGCGCCATGTCCCGGGTGTGGTCGCCGATCACATCGTCGATGATCACCTTGGTGACCAGCGGGACCAGCGCCAGGACGGCCATGCCGACCAGCGAGGAGCCGAGGGCGAGCACGACGTCGGCCGGGTGCCGCCAGGCGTACCCGGCCAGTCTGCGCGCCCAGCCTCGCCGCTGGTCCCCCTGCTGCACTGCCACGCCGGTGCCTTCCTGTCGTCCCCGTCGTCCTGCTCTGCCGGAAGGCACCAACGCCGAAGGAAGCGGATTTCATCCCTCCGCAACAATCGGGGGACCGCGGTGGGCGCCGTTCCCGTGCGCCCGGAGGCGTCCGGAGGCGCTCAGACGCGGACGCGCAGGCGGTAGAAGCGGGTCGTCTGGACCGCGTTCTGGTTGTCGTCGCTGACCAGGAGGACCGTCAGGCGGCCCTGGGCCCGGCCGGTGATCACCATGCCCTCGATGTTGTCGAGCAGCGGGTTCGGCTGGGGCTGCTTCGCGGTCGCTCCCCGTGACGGGCAGTTCACGAGGTCGGCGAGGAGCGTCTTCCCGGCCGGGCGCACGCCGTCCTGGCCGGTGAGAGCGGCGATGCCGCCGGTGTCCGTGGCGTGGCGGAGGTCGGCCAGGTAGAGACGCACGGTGTTGCCGACGCCGGCGGTGAAGCCCCGCTCCAGGACCAGGAGCCGGCCGTCGGGAAGGGCCTGGATCTCGGGGACGCCGAGGCCGGTGTCGGTGCGGTAGGCGTACTGGGCCGAGAGCGCGAACCGGCCGTGCTGCCGCCGCCAGGTCTGGAGCCGGACGATGCCCGTGCTGTCGCCGGAGATCGCGTACTCCATCGACGCGAGGAGGGTGCGTCCGCCGGGCAGCAGCGTCAGCCCCTCGAAGGTCTGATTGGCCGTGGCGCGGCCGGCCGGGGCGACGAGGAGCGAGGGCGGGACCGGGAGCCGGTCGAGGAGTGCGCCGTCCCGGCTGTAGCGGCGCACGGACGGCTCGGTCTCGGAGGTGACCAGCCGGGTGCCGTCACGATCGACGGCGAGACCCTCGCTGTCGAGCGCGGCGCCGCTCTCGTCGGCGAGCGGGACGACCGACCGGGGGGCGAGGGTCCTCGCGTCCAGGCCGAAGAGCGAGGAGCGGTCGGAGAGGGCGGCGAGGGAGCCGTCCCGGTCCAGGGCGAGCGCGGAGAGGTTTCCGACGAAGGTGCCGTCGAAGGCCGTCTTGTCGAGGGCGTCGGAGAAGCCGCCGAGGGAGACGGCCGGTCCGCAGGCGTCGCCCAGGGCCGTGTCCGTGGCCGTCTTCGTGGCCGCTCCGGCGGCCGGGTGGGCGTTCGCGGGCCCGGCGGCGAGGGTGGTGGCCGCCGCCAGGCCGGCGGTCAGGGTGGCGAGTACGGTTCGCAGGCGCATGGCCGTCACCGTAGGCCGGGTCGGTGACGTGCGGTGGGACACCGCGTGAAGGCCGGTTCAGGAGGCGGCCAGGTCCTTGTGGATGACCTTGGCGACGCCCTGAATGGTCGTGATGCCGTAGTCCATGGTGCTGTTGCCGTGGGTGAGGACGGTCATGACGTAGTCGTGGCCGCCGCCCTTGAAGGTGCCGACGCTGTGCACCCGCCAGCCGTTCGTGGCACGCGACAGCCACCCGTTCTTGACGTGCCAGCTGACCCCGGCGGGCCTCCCGTACGGCGTGCCCCAGCGCTGCGACGAGACGACCTGGCCCATCAGCGTGTTGACGTAGGCGCGCGAGGCGTCCGTCAGGACCGTGTTCCTGGCGGTGAGCAGCTTCAGCAGCTTCTGCTCGTCGGTGACGGTGATCTGGGTCAGGCCCCAGTAGCCGTTCGCGCCCGGCTTGGTCTGCGTCATCTTCGCGGCCGTCAGGAAGTTCTTGATCTTCGTGGTGCCGAGCTGCTTCCACAGGGTGGAGGTGGAGGCGTTGTCCGACTTGGTGATCATGGCCGTGGCGAGGGTCTTCTCACGGCTGGTCAGCGCCCGGCCGGTCTTCTGCGCGTCCCACAGCAGCGCGGACAGGACGGTGACCTTGACGACGCTGGCCGAGTCGAAGGCGGTGGAGGCGCGCAGGGTGCACGTGGTGCCGGTCGTGCGGTCGTGGAGGCCGACGGCGACCGTGCCCTTGCGGTTCGCCAGTGCGGCGGTGATGTCCTTCTTCAGCTTGGCCGCGAGCCCGGTTCTGGCCGACGTGCAGCTGACGGTGGGCGTGGCGGCCGAGGCGGGCGCGGCGGCCGCCACGCCGGAAATGAGGACGCCGGCGGTGAGCCCGGCGCCGAGCAGCCTTCTTCGTATCCGGTGAGTCATGACGTGTTGACTCACACACATGAGCGAAAGTTGTACGCACGTTCCGCGCGCGGACGTCCGTAACGCGCAGGAGCGCGGGGCATGCATGAGGGATGCCGACCGAGACACCGAACGGACACTTCACAGCCGGGCAGCTGCGCGCCGCCCTGTGGGTGCTGCGCCATCTCGGCACGCCCGAGGAGACGGTGCCCGACGTGAAGAGGTTCCGAGGGAAGAAGGTGCCCACCGAGCTCGTCAGCGACGGCCTGAGGACCCTGGCGAGGGACCTCCTGCTCGCGAGGAACCGGGGCGGAGAACGATGGCAGGCGGCCGTCGAAGTGTTCCGTGAGATACCGGACTTCCTGCAGACCGCCCTGCCCGGCAGCACGATGGATCCCGCTGAGGAGACGGCTTTCGTCGCCGGATTCCAGAAGCAACTCGCCGACCACCAGAAGAGGTTCGGCGTACTGCCGCGCTGAGGCGGCCACCCGCGCGGTGAGGTCCGCCGGCCGGCGGAGGGATGCCCGCCGGCTCCACGCGACGCGTGAGGCGCGCCCTTCCGCACGGCCGCAGGAGTGATCACCGGGCGGACCCGGATCCTCTCTTACCCACATCTCACCCACCCACAGGCTGCCCCAAGGCTGACCACAGCTCGCACTCATCGGCCGTCTGCACGGTGCACTGGTGACATCTGCCACCGATCCACTCCCCCACCCGGCCGAGCCCTCCGCCGTGTCCCCGGACTGGGCTCCGCCGACGACTCCCGAGACGGCCCCGCCGGACAAGGCGCCGCGCTGGTCGCTGCCCGCGCTGATCGCGATCATGATCCTGGCGGCGGTGCTCTACTCCTGGAACCTGTCCGGGTCGAGCCTCAACAGCTTCTACAGCGCCGCGATCTACAGCGGTACGCAGAGCTGGAAGGCGTGGTTCTTCGGCTCGCTGGACGCCGGGAACTTCATCACCGTCGACAAACCGCCGTTCGCGCTCATGATCATGGGTCTGTCCTGCCGGATCTTCGGGTTCGGCACCTGGCAGATGATGGCGCCGGAGGTCGCGGCGGCGCTGGGCACGATCTGGATCCTGCACTCCTGCGTCAAGCGGGTCTTCGGACACGCGGCCGCCGCCGTCGCGGCGCTCGTGCTGGCGCTGACGCCGATCACCGTCGCCATCAACCGCGACAACAACCCGGACACCCTCCTCGTCCTGCTGATGGTCGCCGGAGCGGCCCTCGCCCTGCGCGCCACGCGCGAGGACCGGCTGCTGCCGCTGCTCGGCTCCGCGGTCTGCTTCGGGCTCGCCTTCAACACCAAGATGCTCCAGGGCTACATCGCCCTGCCCGCCGTCCTCGCCGTGTACCTGTACGCGTCACGGGCGGGCCGGCGGAAGAAGGCGGTGCACCTGGCGCTGGCCGCCGTGGCGCTGGCCGTCGCCAGCTTCTGGTGGGCGACGGCCGTGTCGCTGGTGCCCGCCGACGACCGGCCGTACATCGGCGGTTCGACCGACGGCAGCGCCTGGGACCTGATCATGGGCTACAACGGCCTGGGCCGGGTCCTCGGCGGCGAGGGCAACGGCGGGGGCGGCGGAGGCGGCGGCTCCTTCGCCGGCACCGCGGGCATCGGCCGGATGTTCAACGACGTGCTCGGCGGCCAGATCTCCTGGCTGATCCCCTTCGCCGGTGTCGCGCTCGTCGCGGGCCTGGTGCTGCGCGGCCGGGCCCCGCGCACCGACCCCACCCGCGCCGCGCTGGTGCTGTGGGGCGGCTGGCTGGTGCTGCACTATCTGACCTTCGCCATGGCCGAGGGCACCATGCACCCGTACTACACGACCGCGCTCGCCCCGGGGATCGCGGCGCTGTGCGGTGGCGGCGGGGTCATGCTGTGGCGTGCCCTGCGCGGCGGTGACGCCCGCTGGTCGTGGGTGCTGCCGGCCGGCCTCGCGGTCACCGGGATCTGGGCGATCGTGCTGCTGCGGCGCGCCACCGGCTGGAACACCTGGCTGTGGCCGGTCGTCGGCGTGGTCATGGTCCTCGCGATCGCGGGGCTGTTCGTCCTGCGGTCCGCGCGTGCGGGCGTCGGGGTCCGGCTGCTCGGCGCGTCCGTCGCCGCGGCGCTCGTGGCCGCTCTCGCCGGTCCGACGGCGTACGCGGCCTCGCCGGCCTTCGGTTCGTCGAGCGGCATGATGGGCGGCACCAACCCGACCGCGGGCCCGTCCACCGGCGGCGGCATGGGCGGCCCGGGTGGCGGCCGGGGCGGCTTCGGCGGCGGTCCCGGCGGCGAGGCTCCCGGCGGCACGCAGCAGGGCGGCCAGGCGGGCGGGGAGTTCCCCGGCGGCGGCAACGGCCAGGCCATGCCGGGCGGCGGCGACCTCCCGCAGGGCGGCGGCGCGCCTGGCGGCCAGGGCGGCGAGGGCGGCCAACCGGGCGGCGCGAACGGGGGGTTCCCCGGTGGTGCCCAGGGCGGCACGGGTGGTGGCCCCGGCGGGACGGGCGGCGGCGGGACGGGCGGCGGCGGGACGGGCGGCGCCGACAGCGAGCTGATCTCGTACCTGGAGAAGCACCAGGACGGCGCCATCTGGCTGATCGCGGTCTCCAACTCGCAGAGCGCGGGTCAGATGATCCTCGGCAGCGGCAAGCCCGTCATCTCCATGTGGGGCTTCACCGGCAGCGACCAGGCGATGACCCTCGCCAAGCTCGAGGAGCTGGTGAAGAAGGGCGAGCTGCACTACATCCAGCTGGGCGGCGGCGGGATGGGCGGCAACAGCACCCTGAACCAGGAGATCACCGCCTGGGTGCAGAAGAACGGCACGGCGGTGCCGGAGAGCGCCTACAGCTCGGCGTCGGCCTCCACGTCCGGCTCGGGTTCCGCGTCGGATTCCGGTGCGGAGACCTCCGGTACGGAGACCTCCGGCTCCGACGCCTCGGGCACGGACGCCTCGGCGCAGAGCAACCAGTCGACGGTCTACCGGCTGGACGCCTCGGACGTGAGCTGACCGCCACGGCGCAACAGGACGGAACGGCCCCCGACTTCACGGTCGGGGGCCGTTCCGGCGTAAGAAAGCGCGTTCAACTCGCGTGGACAAGGGGCAGTTTGCCGGTTCCCGTCATCCGATGGACATGTCAGATTCATTGCCATGGCCGCATGTGCATGTCACTCTCCCGATTGCCGCCTCCAATCAACCCGCGTAGATCGGACACCCCACATGCTGGCGACACGTATACGCCGATGGAAGTCGGTGGCGCTTGCCACCACTGCCGTCCTGGTCGGTCTCACCGCGCCCGCGCTCACCGCGACCCCCGCCGCGGCGACCACGACGGCCTACGACGCGACGTACTACAAGAACGCGGTCGGCAAGACGGGCACGAGCCTGAAGTCCTCGCTGCACACGATCATCAGCAGCCAGACGAAGATCTCGTACTCCGCGGTCTGGAACGCCCTGAAGGTCACCGACCAGGACCCGAACAACAGCAGCAACGTGATCCTGCTGTACAGCGGTGTCTCGCGAGCCAAGTCCCTCAACGGCGGTGACGTCGGCGACTGGAACCGCGAGCACACGTGGGCGAAGTCCCACGGCGACTTCGGCGAGGTGACCGGTCCGGGCACGGACCTGCACCACCTGCGCCCCGCGGACGTACAGGTCAACAGCATCCGCGGCAACCTGGACTTCGACAACGGCGGCAGCACCGTCACCAACGGCGGCGGCAGCCTCGTCGACTCCGACTCCTTCCAGCCGCGCGCGGCGGACCGGGGCGACGTGGCCCGCATGATCCTCTACATGGCCGTGCGCTACGAGGGTGACGACGGCTTCGCCGACCTGGAGCCCAACGAGAAGGTCGGCAACGGCAGCAACCCGTACATGGGCAAGCTCTCCGTGCTCAAGGCGTGGAACGAGGCGGACCCGCCGAGCGCCTTCGAGGAGAACCGCAACCAGGTCATCTACGACACCTACCAGCACAACCGCAACCCGTTCATCGACCACCCGGAGTGGGTCGAGGCGATCTGGTAGGACCGCAGGCACCGGCGAAGGGCTGGACTCCCCACTCGGACGGGGGGGTTCAGCCCTTCTCGCCGCACCAGCCGCGTTTCCCCCGGCATCCCTGCCGGCAGCCCCTCCCGTCGTGGGGGGCCGGAGCCCGGACGAGAGGCGCGCGGGGAGAGCAGAGGGAGAGCGGGCGATCTCCGGGGCGCGCGTCGGTGTTCTTGTCACGCCGACTACCGCTCGCGCCACCTGGGCGACTTCGGGGGCCGGATCGACGCGATGGGCCCGGGCGCCTGCTGAACCCGGGCCCGGGCTACCGCCGCCCGCCCTCGCCGCGCGGAGCGCCGTACCAACGCCACCGCGTGAGACGCGCGTGACCCGGGAGTTCTCCCCGGCCGGTGGCCCACAGCAGGGTGGGCCACCGGCCGGTGCCGGCCGGCGCGTCCGGGAAGAGCCGCGCCAGCACCCGGTCGCACAGGGCGGCGTCCGGCTCCCACCGGACCCCGAGCCCCTCGGCGACGTCGTGCAGATGCACCAGCGTCTCGACGACCCCCATGGCGGCGAACCCCTCGGGGTCGGAAGCCCCGAAGACGTGATGCGACCTGACGCTCGCCGGCGTCGTCCGCACCATCGCGGTCAGCAGCGCCCCGCAGGCCTCCAGCACCCGCGCGAGTCCGGCCGCCCCGGCCGTCCGGTCGGCGAAGACGACGTTCGCCGGCGCACCGGGCCGCTCCGCGCGCCACACGAAGGGCACCTCGGTGTCCGGCGGCCCGCCCCGCGGGCCCAGTTGGGCGGCGTAGGCGAACAGGTCGTCGGCCAGATGCTCGACCGTCTCCCAGCAACTCCAGTCCAGGGAACCGGCCTTGGCGTCCCAGTCGGCCGTCTCGGCGCCGCGCAGGGCGGCCACCGCCGACCGGACCGCCTCCTGCACGTCGTCGGCGGTGACGGGGCCGGGTGATCCGAGAGCTTCAGACATGCCGGGACCGTAGCAGCGGGCCCGCGCGGGCCCGCCGGTCGCCTAGGACGCGGGAAGGTGCGTGGGCGCGAACATCCGCAGCACCGCCGGGAGGACGACGACCGAGGGGCCGGGCGTGGACAGGGCCTTCGCCAGGTCCGTCTCCAGGGTCTCCGGGGACGTCCGCACCCCCGGCACGCCGAAGGACTCCGCCAGGGCCACGTAGTCCGGGCGGGTCAGCTCGGTGGCCGTGGGCTCGCCGAAGGCGTCGGTCATGTACTCGCGCAGGATGCCGTAACCGCCGTCGTCGACGATCAGCCAGGTGACGTTCAGGTCGTACTGCCTGGCCGTCGCCAGCTCCGCGATCGAGTACAGGGCGCCGCCGTCCCCCGACACCGCCAGCACCGGGCGGGTCGGGTCGGCCGCCGCCGCGCCCAGCGCCGCCGGGAAGCCGTAGCCCAGGCCGCCCGCGCCCTGGGCCGAGTGCATGTGGTTGGGGCCCTTGGCGTCGAAGGCCGACCAGGCCCAGTACGCGAGGATCGTCATGTCCCAGAAGGAGGGGGAGTCGGCCGGCAGCGCCCTGCGGACCGACGCCAGCACCTCCTGCTCCAGGGTGAGTTCCTGGGCGGCGATGCGGTCGGCGACCTTGGCGAGGACCTCGCGGACGCGTTCGGCGGCCTCCGGCCGCGCCCGCTCCTCCACCGGCTCCACGGTCTCGAGGAGCGCCTGCAACGCCAGTCGCGCGTCGGCGTGGATGCCGAGCGCCGGATGGTTCGACTCCAGCTTCCCCAGGTCCGCCTCGATCTGGACGACCCGGCCGCGGGGCTTGAACGTGTGGTAGTTGGAGGAGAGTTCGCCGAGCCCCGAGCCGACGACCAGGAGGACGTCCGCGTCCTCGAGGAAGTCCGTGGTGTGCCGGTCCTCGATCCAGGACTGGAGCGAGAGGGGGTGCGTCCAGGGGAACGCCCCCTTGCCGCCGGGCGTGGTGACCACCGGGGCCTGCAGGGCCTCCGCCAGCCGGCGCAGCTTGCCCGAGGCGTCCGACCGTACGACCCCGCCGCCCGCGATGATCGCCGGACGAACGGCCTTCGCCAGCAGATCGGCCGCCACGGCGGTCAGTTCGGGGCGCGGCGGCAGCTCCTCGGGAAAGGCGTCGCCACCGGTCACCACCGGGATCCCGGTCTGCGCGAGGAGCACGTCCTGCGGGATCTCCACCCACACCGGTCCGTGCGGCACGCTCAGCGCGGACTTCCAGGCCGCCTCGATCGCGGACGGGATCTGGGACTGGGTGCGGACGGTGTGGACGGACTTCACCACGCCCCGGAACGAGGCCGCCTGGTCGGGCAGTTCGTGCAGATAGCCGTGGCGTCCGCCGCCCAGGCCGGCCGTCGGGACCTGGCTGCTGATCGCGAGCACCGGCGCCGAGGCGGCCGCCGCCTCCTGGAGCGCCGCGAGCGAGGTCAGCGCGCCCGGACCCGTCGACAGCAGCAGCGGGGCCGCCTCGCCCGTGATCCGGCCGTACGCGTCCGCCGCGAACCCCGCGTTGTTCTCCACCCGCAGGCCGATGTACCGCAGCGAGGAGCGGCGCAGCGCGTCGAACATGCCGAGCGCGTGCTGGCCGGGCAGCCCGAACACGGTGGTCGCGCCGAGCCCGGCCAGGGTCTCCACGACCAGGTCTCCGCCGTTGCGACCGGCGGGAGGGTTCAGAGCAGCGGCGGTCTGCGCCTCCGTCGGGCGGAGCACCAGGTCGTGGTCGTGAGTCACTTCGCGCGAGCCTCGGCAATCTGTCGGGACATGATCGTGGTCAGTTCGTACGCCGTGTGGGACGCGGCCACCGACGTGATCTCCGCGTGATCGTACGCGGGGGCCACCTCGACGACGTCCGCGGAGACCAGGTGGCACGAGGCCAGGCCGCGCAGGATCTCCAGGAGCTCGCGCGAGGTCATGCCGCCCGCCTCCGGGGTCCCGGTGCCGGGGGCGTGCGCCGGGTCGAGGCAGTCGATGTCGATGGAGATGTAGAGGGGGCGGTCGCCGATGCGCTGACGCAGCTGGTCGGCGACCTCGTCGGCGCCGCGCCGGTAGACGTCCGCCGAGGTGACGATGCCGAAGCCCAGCTTCTCGTCGTCGGTCAGGTCCTGCTTGCCGTACAGCGGGCCGCGGGTGCCGACGTGGGAGAGGGCCTCGGTGTCGAGGATGCCCTCCTCCACGGCCCGGCGGAACGGCGTGCCGTGGGTGTACTCGGCGCCGAAGTACGTGTCCCAGGTGTCGAGGTGCGCGTCGAAGTGGAGCAGGGCCACCGGGCCGTGCTTCTTCGCGACCGAGCGCAGCAGCGGCAGCGCGATGGTGTGGTCGCCGCCCAGGGTCATCAGGCGGGCGCCGGTGCCGAGCAGGTCGTCGGCCGCGGCCTCGATCGTCTCCACGGCCTCGTGGATGTTGAACGGGTTGACCGCGATGTCGCCGCCGTCCGCGACCTGGGCGAGGGCGAAGGGGGAGGCGTCCTGCGCCGGGTTGTACGGCCGCAGCAGCCGGGAGGCCTCACGGATCGCGTTGCCGCCGAAGCGGGCGCCCGGGCGGTACGAGACGCCCGAGTCGAACGGCACACCCACCACCGCGACGTCGGCGCGGCCGACTTCGTCGAGGCGGGGCAGCCGGGCGAAGGTCGCGGGACCGGCGTACCGCGGGATGCGGGAGGAGTCGACGGGGCCGCGGGGCGTCTCGTTGCCGCTCATGCTCACATGCTCTCTTTCTTACGCTTCATCGCGTATGTACTACTTCTCGTACGACTCTACTGGGACACCGGGACGGGCGAGGGCCCGGCGTTCTCGGGGGTCCGTCCGGCCAGTCGCTCGCGCCAGGCGGCCAGGACGGCGGGGTCGGTGGCCGGGGTGACCAGGGACACCGCGAGGTAGGCGGCCAGGGAGGCGAGCAGGCCGTAGTAGACCGGCTCGTTGGCGAGGATGCCGTAACCGGCCATCAGGCCGATCACCGCGACGCCGCCGGCCACGACCGAGGCGAGGGCGCCCTGCACCGTGCCGCGCCTCCACAGCAGCCCGCCGAGGATCGGCACCAGCAGTCCGCCGACGAGCAGGTTGTAGGCCACCGTCAGCGCCTCGACGACGTTGTTCAGGGCGATCGCCGTGACGATCACCGCGACGCCCATCAGCAGGATGAACAGGCGGTTCCCCCTGACCTCGTCGCGCTCCCCGCCGTCGGCGCTCACCACGCCCCGCAGCCGGGACCAGATGTCGTTGTTGGCGACGGTCGCGCAGGCGATCAGCGCGCCCGACGAGGTCGACATCACCGCGGCGAGCGCGGCGGCCAGCACCAGTCCCCGCACGCCGACCGGGAGTTCGTCCTTGACGATCGTCGCGAAGGCGGCGTCCGCGGAGGCGAGGTCCGGGTAGAGGACCTTGGCCGCGGTACCGATGACGGCGCCGGCGAGGGCGTACACGAGGCAGTAGGTGCCCGCCACCGTGCCGCCCCACTTCGCCGTCCGGTCGCCGCGGGCGGTAAACACGCGCTGCCAGATGTCCTGGCCGATGAGCATGCCGAAGGTGTAGATCAGCACATAGGTGAAGATCGTCTCGCCGCCGATGCCCAGCGGGTCGAAGTAGCCGGTCGGCAGCTTCGCCTTCATCTCGCCGAAGCCGCCCGCCTTGACGACCGCGATCGGCAGCAGCAGCAGGAGCACGCCGATCGTCTTCACCACGAACTGCACCATGTCGGTGAGGGTGATCGACCACATGCCGCCCAGCGTCGAGTAGGCGACGACGATGGAGCCGCCGAGGACGATGGCGACGGTCCTGTTCATGTCGAAGAGGACGTCGAAGATGGTGGCGTAGGCGATGGTCGACGTCACGGCGAGCATCAGGGTGTACGCCCACATCACCACGCCCGAGATCACGCCGGCCCGGCCGCCGTAGCGCAGGTCCAGCATCTCGGAGACCGTGTAGACCTTGAGGCGGGCGATGCGGGCCGAGAAGAAGACGGAGAGGGCGAGCAGGCCCAGGCCGATGGTGAACACCATCCAGGCGCCGGACAGTCCGTACTGGTATCCCAGACCCACGCCGCCGATGGTGGACGCGCCGCCGAGGACGATCGCGGCCATGGTGCCGGAGTACATGACCGGCCCGAGGCGACGCCCGGCGACGAGGAACTCGCTCTTCGAGCGGGCGCGGCGCATGCCCCACCAGCCCATGGCCAGCATGCCGGCCAGATAGACGACGATCACGGTGTAGTCGACGGCCATGGGGCCCACCCTTCTCGATGGCTGAGGTGGTTCGGGAGTTGACCCTAGGTGGCCGAAAAGTGCCCTGGAAGTGTACGTTTCATCCACTCGATCCATGCTCAGTGGAGGGAACGTCCACCGTGCCGGAGCTCGCCGCACCCCCCACGCCACCGGTCCCCCTCGCCGCCCTGCTGGCCCGCGAGGACCTCGCCCTGCGGCAGATCGCCGGGCCCGCCGACCCCGGCGCCGTGCTGCACGGGGCGCACACCTCGGAGATGTCCGACCCGTACCCGTACCTGCTGGGCGGCGAGCTGCTGCTGACGGCCGGCGTGCACATCCCGGAGGCGGCCGGGTCGGGCACCTACTTCGAGGACTACGTCTCGCGGATCGTCGCGGCGGGCGGCGCGGCGCTCGGGTTCGGGGTCGCGCCGGTGCACGACACCGTGCCGAGGGCGCTGGTCGCCGCCTGCGAGACGTACGGGCTGCCGCTCCTGGAGGTGCCCGAGCAGACGACGTTCTCGGCCGTGGCCCGCGCCGTCTGGCAGCTGCTGGAGCGGGCCCGCACCGCCGAGCTGCGCCGGGTGACGGAGGCCCAGCAGAGCCTCGCGGCCGCCGCCTCACGCCCGGACCCGGTGCCGTCCGTCCTGCGCCAGCTCGCCCAGCGGATCGGGGGACGCGCGGTGCTGTACGGGCCGGAGGGGACGGAGATCGCGGGGGCGGGGCAGACGTCCGCGGACGCCCCGCTCGCCGGGCTCGCCCGCCTCCTCCTCTCCCGCGCCTCCGCCACCGCCAGCGACACCACCGCCGACGGGACCCACCTCGCCGCCTACGCGCTCGGGACCGGCCGGGGGTTCGTGCTCGGGGTGGCGGCGCCCCGGCGCGACCCCGGGGACCACACCATCGCCTCCGTCGCCGCCGTCCTGCTCTCGCTCCTCACCGGCGAGCACCAGAGCGGCTCGGGGGCGGCCCGCTCGTCGGCGCTCGTGCGGCTGCTGCTGGGGGCCGCGCCCGCCGAGGTGGCCCCGCTGCTGGGGGGCGAGCGGTGGCGCGTGGTGCACGCCCGGCCGGACGCGCAGGCGCCCGACCCGGTGGCGGCCTCCGCGCTCGGCGCCGGACTCGGGTCACCGCTGGTCGACCTCGCGCAGGACGTCGTACGGGTCCTCGTGCCGGCCGACGGCGCGCCGCAGCCGCAGCCGGGCTGGACCCTCGGCGTCAGCGCGGACGCGGCCCCCGCCGACTGGCCGGCCGCCGACGCGCAGGCGGCCCGCGCGCTGGCCCGGGCGCGGGCCACCCGCACGGCGCTCGTCCGCCACGGCTCCGGGGCCGGGCTGCTGGACCTGGTGCCCGACGACGAGGCCCGGGCCCACGCGCGGGCGCTCCTCGCCCCGATCGAGGCGAGCACCACGAGCGCCGCGCTCCTCGAGACGCTGCGCACCTGGCTTTCCCTGCATGGCAGTTGGGACCGCACGGCGGTGGCCCTGACCGTGCACCGCAACACCGTGCGGCAGCGGATCGCCCGCTGCGCGGCCCTGTTGGGGACGGACCTGGACGATCCGGATGTCCGGACGGAGCTGTGGTTCTCGCTGAAACACCACTGAGTGACGCGTGTCCCAGCGTCCGGAACAGCACGGACGCGCACAGCCCGCTGCCTCACAATGGAAACCATGCCGATACCCGGGACGCCCAGCCGCGCCGAACTCGTCGACCACCTCGTCAGAACCCGTATCGCCGGGGACGTCGCCACGCCCCGCGAGAACAACCTCTCGCACTACCGCCAGCTCGCGAACGGCGTCCGCAACTTCTGGCTCGGCCTGGAGCTCGGCGACCGCTGGACCGACGAGCAGGACGTGCTCGCGGTGATGGCCGAGCGGGTCGGCGTGAACGACGATCCCGAGTACCGCTACGGCCAGGACACCATCGACCCCGAGCTGACGGCCGACGGCCTGGACCGGCTCGCGGCCCGGCTGCGCAAGGCGGCCGAGGGCCGGCAGCGGGTCCTCTTCGCCACCGGCCACCCGGGTGGTCTCCTCGACGTGCACCGGGCCACCGCCGCCGCCCTGCGCGCGGCCGGCTGCGAGATCGTCGTCATCCCGGAGGGGCTCCAGACGGACGAGGGGTACGTCTGGCAGCTGGCCGACGTGGCGGTCCTCGAACACGGCGCCACGCTCTGGCACACCCACTCGGGCGAGCCGATGAAGGCCATCCTCACCGCGCTCGAGCGCGAGGGCCGGCCGCTGCCCGACCTGGTCGTGGCCGACCACGGCTGGGCGGGCTACGCCGGGCAGCACGGCGTCGACTCCGTCGGTTACGCCGACTGCAACGACCCGGCGCTGTTCCTCGCCGAGTCGGAGGGCACCGTCCAGGTCGCGGTCCCCCTCGACGACCATGTCGTCAGCCCGCGCCACTACGACGTGATGACCGCGTACCTGCTGGCCGGGGCGGGGCTGACCGACTAGGGCGGGGAGAAGACCCCGGGGAGGGGCGCCGCACGCGCGGTGCGGCGCCCGGGTGCTCAGCCGCCCCGGGGGGCGCGGACCACGCCTTCCTGGATCACCGAGACGGCGAGCCGCCCGTCCTGGGTGTAGATGCGGGCCTGGCCGAGGCCCCGGCCGCCGTGCGCGGACGGCGACTCCTGGTCGTAGAGGAGCCACTCGTCGGCGCGGAACGGGCGGTGGAACCACATCGCGTGGTCCAGCGACGCTCCCACCACGTCCCCGACCGCCCAGCCGCCGCGCCCGTGCGCGAGGAGGACCGAGTCGAGGAGCGTCATGTCGGAGACGTAGGTGGCGAGGACGACGTGCAGGAGCGGGTCGTCGGACAGCTTGCCGTTGGCGCGGAACCAGACCTGGGAGTGCGGTTCGCGCGGTGCGCCGAACCGGCCGTACGGCGGCTCGTCGACATAGCGCAGGTCGACCGCCTGACGGGCCTCCAGGAACCTCTCGACGACCTCGGGATCGAGATGGGCGTAGCCGCGCAGCCGTTCCTCGGAGGTGGGCAGCGTGGCCGGGTCCGGGGCGGGCGGCATGGGGGCCTGGTGGTCGAAACCCTCCTCGTGCCGCTGGAAGGAGGCGGACAGCGCGAAGATCGGCTGTCCGTGCTGGACGGCGACGACGCGGCGCGCGGTGAAGGACCGGCCGTCGTTCATCCGGTCGACCGTGTAGACGATGGGCGCGCCCGGGTCGCCCATGCGCAGGAAGTACGCGTGCAGGGAGTGGGCGAGACGGTCCTCGGGGACCGTCCGTCCGGCGGCGACCAGCGCCTGCGCCGCGACCTGCCCGCCGAAGACGCGCGGGACGACGGCGGAGCGGGACCGGCCGCGGAAGATGTTCTCCTCGATCTGCTCGATGTCGAGCAGATCGAGGAGATCCTGTAGTGCCTGGCTCATGGCATCCGGTTGTAGCGGTCCGTGATTGCGGACTGCTTACAGGCCCATGTCCTTCGCGATGATCGACTTCATGATCTCGCTGGTGCCGCCGTAGATGCGGTTGACGCGGTTGTCCGCGTACAGGCGGGCGATCGGGTACTCGTTCATGAAGCCGTAGCCGCCGTGCAGCTGGAGGCAGCGGTCGATGACGCGGTGGGCGACCTCGGTGCAGAACAGCTTGGCGCTGGCGGCCTCGGCCGGGGTCAGCTCGCCCGCGTCCAGGGCCTCCGTGGCGCGGTCGGCGACGGCCTCGGCCGCGTCGACCTCGGCCTGGCAGGCGGCCAGCTCGAACTTGGTGTTCTGGAAGTGCGCGACCGGCTTGCCGAAGACGACGCGCTCCTGCACGTACTGCTTGGCGAACCGGACGGCGGCCTTGGCCTGCGCGTACGCGCCGTAGGCGATGCCCCAGCGCTCGGAGGCGAGGTTGTGGCCGAGGTAGTAGAAGCCCTTGTTCTCCTCGCCGAGCAGGTCCTCGACGGGCACCTTGACGTCGACGAACGCCAGCTCGGCGGTGTCGGAGGTCTTCAGGCCGAGCTTGTCCAGCTTGCGGCCGACCGAGTAGCCCTCGGCCTTGGTGTCCACCACGAAGAGGGAGATGCCGTGGCGGCGGTCCTCGGCGGTGGGCGCGGAGGTGCGGGCGCAGACGATCATGCGGTCGGCGTGCACGCCACCGGTGATGAAGGTCTTGGAGCCGTTGAGGACGTAGTGCGTGCCGTCCTCGGAGAGCTTGGCGGTGCTCTTCATGCCCGCGAGGTCGGAGCCGGTGCCCGGCTCGGTCATCGCGATCGCCCACATCTCCTCGCCGGAGACGAACTTCGGCAGGAAGCGCTTCTTCTGCTCGTCGGTGGCGAGCAGCTTGATGTACGGCAGACCGAGCAGCACGTGCACCCCGGAGCCGCCGAAGGACACGCCAGCGCGGGCGGTCTCCTCGTACAGCACGGCCTCGAACTTGTACGAGTCGATGCCGGCGCCGCCGTACTCCTCGTCGACGCGGATGCCGAAGACGCCGAGCTCGGCGAGCTTGTAGTAGAAGTCGCGCGGCGCCTGGCCGGCCGCGAACCACTCGTCGTAGACGGGGACGACCTCGGCCTCGATGAAGGCCCGGAGGGTCTCCCGGAACGCCTCGTGATCCTCGTTGAACACCGTACGGCGCACCGCCGCCACCCTTCTTGCGCCTAAACCGGCGCCGCTCTCGCGTACCTGGTTGCTCGCCGTCGGGGTGCTCAAGTGATGGTTGCGGCCCTCATTGGCTAAGCGCTTGCTCAGAGAACAACCGTACCGGCGAGTACGAAGAGCGTCCAGGGTGGGACGGGGGTAACGCTCGTCACTCCACGGCCGCCGCGAAGGCCCCCCTGGCCATCCGGTGCAGCAGGGCCGCGGTGGCCGCGCGGCCGGGCAGGGAACCCGGACGGCCGAGGTGCGGGGTGGAGTTCAGCAGACCGAAGACGGAGTGCACCGCCGAGCGGGCGGTCGGCTCGGCGAGGCCGGGATACACGGCACGCAGGGCCTCCACCCACAGTTCGACGTACTGCCGCTGGAGCTGGCGGACCAGCTTGCGGTCGCTGTCACGGAGGCGGTCCAGCTCACGGTCGTGCAGGGTGATCAGAGGACGGTCGTCGAGGGCGAAGTCGATGTGGCCCTCGACGAGCGAGTCGAGGAAGGCCTCGGGCGGCACGCCGTCGGCCTCCTGGAGGCGGCGCTTCGCCCCGGTCAGGAGCCGGCCGCTGATGCCGACCAGCAACTCGGCGAGCATCGCGTCCTTGCCCGGGAAGTGCCGGTAGAGCCCCGGCCCGCTGATGCCGACGGCGGCGCCTATCTCGTCCACCCCGACGCCGTGGAACCCGCGCTCGGCGAACAGCCGCGCGGCCTCCCTGAGGATCTGCTCGCGACGGGTGGGGGCGTCGGTTCTCGTGGCCATGAAGGCAATTCTAGACAGGGAGGTTAGCGGTCGTTAACCTGATGGAAATGGTTAACGCTCATTAACAGTCGATCACTGGGTGAGGGGACCGCAAGGATGGAGCAGGCACCGGAGCTGACGAGCGCGGCAGACCCCGCGTCGGAGGCCTGGCGGGCCAACGAGGCGGCGCACCGCGCACTCGTCGAAGAGCTGCGCGGCAAGCTGGCCGCGGCCCGGCTGGGGGGTGGGGAGAAGGCGAGGGCGCGCCATACCGCGCGCGGGAAACTGCTGCCCCGGGACCGGGTCGACACCCTCCTGGACCCGGGTTCGCCCTTCCTGGAGCTCGCCCCCCTCGCCGCAGACGGCATGTACGAGGGGCAGGCCCCGGCGGCCGGGGTCATCGCGGGGATCGGGCGGGTCGGCGGACGCGCGTGCGTGATCGTCGCCAACGACGCCACCGTCAAGGGCGGCACGTACTACCCGATGACGGTGAAGAAGCACCTGCGGGCCCAGGAGGTCGCCCTCGAGAACCGGCTGCCCTGTCTGTACCTGGTGGACTCCGGCGGGGCCTTCCTGCCCATGCAGGACGAGGTGTTCCCGGACCGGGAGCACTTCGGGCGGATCTTCTACAACCAGGCCCGGATGTCCGGGGCCGGGATCCCGCAGATCGCCGCGGTGCTGGGCTCGTGCACGGCCGGCGGGGCCTACGTCCCGGCCATGAGCGACGAGGCCGTCATCGTCCGCGGCCAGGGCACGATCTTCCTGGGCGGGCCCCCGCTGGTGAAGGCCGCCACCGGCGAGGTCGTCACCGCGGAGGAGCTGGGCGGCGGCGAGGTGCACGCGCGGGTGTCCGGCGTGACCGACCACCTCGCGGAGGACGACGCGCACGCGCTGCGCATCGTCCGGAACATCGTCGCCACGCTGCCCGCGCGCGGGGCGCTGCCCTGGGAGGTCAAGCCCTCCGTCGAGCCGAAGGTCGACCCCTACGGGCTGTACGGCGCGGTGCCCGTCGACTCCCGTACCCCCTACGACGCGCGCGAGGTCATCGCGCGCGTGGTCGACGGCTCCCGCTTCGCGGAGTTCAAGGCCGAGTTCGGGCAGACCCTGGTCACCGGCTTCGCCCGGATCCACGGCCACCCGGTCGGCATCGTCGCCAACAACGGCATCCTGTTCTCCGAGTCCGCCCAGAAGGGCGCCCACTTCATCGAGCTGTGCGACCAGCGCGGGATCCCGCTGGTGTTCCTCCAGAACATCTCCGGGTTCATGGTCGGCCGGGACTACGAGGCCGGCGGCATCGCCAAGCACGGCGCCAAGATGGTGACGGCCGTGGCGTGCACGCGCGTGCCGAAGCTGACGGTCGTCGTCGGCGGCTCGTACGGCGCCGGCAACTACTCCATGTGCGGCCGGGCCTACTCGCCCCGCTTCCTGTGGATGTGGCCGGGCGCCAAGATCTCCGTCATGGGCGGCGAGCAGGCCGCCTCCGTCCTCGCGACCGTCAAGCGGGACCAGCTCGAGGCACGGGGCCAGGAGTGGTCCGCGGACGAGGAAGAGGCCTTCAAGGCACCGGTCCGGCAGCAGTACGAGCGCCAGGGCAACGCCTACTACGCCACCGCCCGCCTCTGGGACGACGGCGTCATCGACCCGCTGGAGACCCGGCAGGTCCTGGGCCTCGCCCTGACCGCCTGTGCCCATGCGCCGCTGGGTGACCCCCAGTTCGGCGTCTTCCGGATGTGAGGAGGGGAGCCTTGATGTTCGACACCGTGCTTGTGGCCAACCGGGGCGAGATCGCCGTCCGCGTGATCCGCACCCTGCGCGCGCTGGGCGTGCGCTCGGTGGCCGTCTTCTCCGACGCCGACGCGGACGCCCGGCACGTCCGGGAGGCGGACACCGCCGTGCGGATCGGTCCCGCGCCGGCCGCCGAGAGCTATCTGTCGGTGGAGCGGCTGCTGGAGGCGGCCGCCCGCACCGGCGCGGAGGCGGTCCACCCCGGCTACGGCTTCCTGGCGGAGAACGCCGGCTTCGCGCGCGCGTGCGCCGACGCCGGGCTGGTCTTCATCGGACCGCCCGCCGACGCCATCTCCCTGATGGGCGACAAGATCCGCGCCAAGGAGACCGTGCAGGCGGCCGGGGTGCCGGTCGTCCCCGGCGGGCGGGACCCCGAGCTGGCCGAGGCGGCCCACCTGCTGGGCGCGCCCGTCCTGCTCAAGCCGTCGGCCGGCGGCGGCGGCAAGGGCATGCGCCTGGTGCGGGACCTGGCCGTGCTGGAGGAGGAGATCGCCGCCGCCCGCCGGGAGGCCCGCGCCTCCTTCGGGGACGACACGCTCCTCGTCGAGCGGTGGGTGGACCGGCCCCGGCACATCGAGATCCAGGTGCTGGCGGACGGCCACGGGAACGTGGTGCACCTGGGCGAGCGCGAGTGCTCCCTCCAGCGCCGGCACCAGAAGATCGTCGAGGAGGCGCCCTCGGTCCTGCTGGACGAGAGGACCCGCGCGGCCATGGGCGAGGCGGCGGTCCAGGCGGCCCGTTCCTGCGGGTACCGGGGCGCGGGCACGGTGGAGTTCATCGTGCCGGGCACCGACCCGTCCTCGTACTACTTCATGGAGATGAACACCCGCCTCCAGGTGGAGCACCCGGTCACCGAACTGGTCACCGGGGTGGACCTGGTGGAGTGGCAGCTGCGGGTGGCCGCCGGCGAGCCGCTGTCCTTCGGCCAGGACGACGTCCGGCTGACCGGGCACGCGGTCGAGGCGCGGATCTGCGCCGAGGACCCCGCGCGCGGGTTCCTGCCCTCCGGCGGGACGGTGCTGCGGCTGCGCGAACCCCGGGGCGACGGCGTACGCACCGACTCGGGGCTGAGCGAGGGCACCGAGGTCGGCAGCCTCTACGACCCGATGCTGTCCAAGGTGATCGCCTACGGACCGGACCGGGAGACCGCGCTGCGCAAGCTCCGGGCGGCCCTCGCGGAGACGGTCACGCTGGGCGTGCAGACCAACGCCGGGTTCCTGCGCCGGCTGCTGGCCCATCCGGCGGTGGTGGCGGGCGACCTGGACACGGGCCTGGTGGAGCGGGAGGCCGCGACGCTCGTCGCGGCCGACGTGCCGCAGGACGTCTACGCGGCGGCGGCGCTGCTGCGCCAGGCCGCGCTCACCCCCGCGTCCGGCACGGGCTGGGTGGACCCGTTCGCCGTCGCGGACGGCTGGCGGCTGGGCGGCGAGCCCGCCTGGACGGCGCACCACCTGCACGTGCCGGGGCACGACCCGGTGACCGTCCGGGTGCGCGGCGCGGCGGACGGCACGGCCGAGGTGCTGGTGGACGGGGCGGACACCCCGCTGCGCGGCGCCGGGGGCCCGCTCCCGGCGCCCGGGGCGGATCCCCGGTTCGACTGCCGGCTGGACGGCGTCGCCCGGTCCTGGGCAGCGGTGCCGGACGGCACCTGGCTCGGCCGGGACGGCGACGCGTGGAACGTGCGCGACCACGATCCGGTCGCCGACTCCCTCTCCCGAGGGGCCCACGCGGGCGCCGACTCGCTCACCGCGCCCATGCCCGGCACGGTCACGGTGGTGAAGGTCGCCGTCGGCGACGAGGTGGCCGCGGGCCAGAGCCTGCTCGTGGTCGAGGCGATGAAGATGGAGCACGTCATCTCCGCCCCGCACGCCGGCACGGTCGCCGAGCTGGACGTGACGCCGGGCACGACGGTCGCCATGGACCAGGTGCTGGCCGTCATCGCCCCGGCCGAGGCAGAGGCACAGGAGGAACAGTGACACTTCCGATGGCCGTACCGGCCGCGGGCCTGCCGACGCGGGTGCGTATCCACGAGGTGGGCCCGCGCGACGGTCTGCAGAACGAGAAGGCGACCGTGCCGACGGCCGTCAAGGCGGAGTTCGTCCACCGCCTCGCCGACGCGGGCCTGACCACCATCGAGGCCACCAGCTTCGTGCACCCCGGCTGGGTCCCCCAACTCGCCGACGCCGAGGAGCTGTTCCCGCGGGTGAGCGGGCTCGGGGCGGCGCTCCCGGTCCTGGTGCCGAACGAACGCGGGCTGGACCGCGCCCTGTCCCTGGGCGCCCGCCGGGTCGCCGTCTTCGCCAGCGCCACGGAGTCCTTCGCCAAGGCCAACCTCAACCGCTCGGTGGACGAGGTGCTGGCGATGTCCGGGCCGGTGGTGGCCCGGGCCAAGGCGCAGGACGTGCATGTGCGCGGCTACCTCTCCATGTGCTTCGGCGACCCCTGGGAGGGCGCGGTCCCGATCGAGCAGGTCGTCCGGGTCTGCCGGGCCCTGCTCGACCTGGGCTGCGACGAACTGAGCCTGGGCGACACGATCGGCGTGGCCACCCCGGGTCACGTCCGGGCCCTGCTGACCGCGCTGAACGACCAGGGCGTACCCACGGACGCGCTGGGCGTGCACTTCCACGACACGTACGGCCAGGCGCTCGCCAACACCCTCGCCGCGCTCCAGCACGGCGTCACCACCGTCGACGCCTCGGCGGGCGGCCTCGGCGGCTGCCCGTACGCCAAGTCCGCCACCGGCAATCTCGCCACCGAAGACCTCGTGTGGATGCTGCGGGGCCTCGGCATCGACACGGGGGTGGACCTCGGCCGTCTCGTCGCCACAAGCGAGTGGATGGCCGGCCGACTGGGCCGACCCAGCCCTTCCCGCACCGTCCGAGCACTCGGCACGGCACAGTCCCACAAGGAGCAGTGACCCGAAATGGACCACCGTCTCTCCCCCGAACTGGAAGAACTCCGCCGCACCGTCGAGGAGTTCGCGCACGACGTGGTCGCGCCCAAGATGGGTGACTTCTACGAGCGCCACGAGTTCCCGTACGAGATCGTCCGCGAGATGGGCCGCATGGGCCTGTTCGGGCTGCCGTTCCCCGAGGAGCACGGCGGCATGGGCGGCGACTACCTGGCCCTCGGCATCGTGCTGGAGGAGCTCGCGCGCGTCGACTCGTCCGTGGCGATCACCCTGGAGGCGGGCGTCTCGCTGGGCGCCATGCCGATCCATCTCTTCGGGACGCCCGAGCAGAAGCGCGAGTGGCTGCCGCGGCTGTGCTCCGGCGAGATCCTCGGCGCCTTCGGGCTGACCGAGCCGGACGGCGGTTCCGACGCGGGCGCGACCCGCACGACGGCCCGGCTCGACCCCGGGACGGACGAGTGGGTGATCAACGGCACCAAGTGCTTCATCACCAACTCGGGCACGGACATCACGGGGCTGGTCACGGTCACGGCGGTGACCGGTCGCAAGCCGGACGGCCGGCCGCTGATCTCGGCGATCATCGTCCCGTCCGGCACCCCGGGCTTCACGGTCGCCGGCCCGTACTCGAAGGTCGGCTGGAACGCCTCCGACACCCGTGAGCTGTCCTTCTCGGACGTGCGCGTCCCGGCGGCGAACCTGCTGGGCGAGGAGGGCCGCGGGTACGCGCAGTTCCTGCGGATCCTCGACGAGGGGCGCATCGCCATCGCGGCGCTGGCCACCGGCCTCGCGCAGGGCTGTGTGGACGAGTCGGTGAAGTACGCGAAGGAACGGCACGCGTTCGGTCGTCCGATCGGCGCCAACCAGGCCATCCAGTTCAAGATCGCCGACATGGAGATGAAAGCCCACACGGCCCGCCTCGCCTGGCGGGACGCGGCCTCACGGCTGGTGGCCGGCGAGCCCTTCAAGAAGGAAGCCGCCCTCGCCAAGCTGTACTCGTCGACGATCGCCGTCGACAACGCCCGTGACGCCACCCAGGTGCACGGCGGCTACGGCTTCATGAACGAGTACCCGGTCGCCCGGATGTGGCGCGACTCCAAGATCCTGGAGATCGGCGAGGGCACGAGCGAGGTCCAGCGGATGCTGGTCGCCCGCGAGTTGGGGCTGCCCGTCTGAGACCGGGGCCGGGGGCCCGAGCGCCGCAGCGGGGCGCCCGGGCCCCCGGTGACGCGCCCGCGCGGGGGCCGGAAGCCGGTCCGACCGCGCGAAGGCCGCGCGCACGAGGCCGCCGTGCCGTTCCGTCCGGGCCGGTGCGGCGGCCTCCACGGCGCGCCCTGCGACGGTGCGGCCGCCGCGCACATCTCCTCGGCGCGAACGGCAACTCCGGCCCTCAATCGGCTTCCTGACATCCCGTACACCTTTGATCCACAGGAGGGGCACAGCAAGCGGGCATGCGCCGACGCGGGCGTTCCACAACCCGGAACCACCCCCTGGACACGAGCTGAGGTTAGGCTAACCTACGTTCGAACCGTCCACGGGTGATCCGCCCCGTTCGAAAGTAGCCAGAGACATGTCCAACGCCAGAGCCGCTCGTCCCACCCGCCGTGGCATCCTCGCCGTCGGTGGCGCACTGGGCCTCGGTGCCGCCCTCGCCGCCTGCGGGGACGACGACGCGAGCAGCGGTGGCTCCTCGTCGGCGAGTTCCTCGGCCAAGTCCGGTTCCTGGACGTTCAAGGACGACCGCGGCACCACGGTGAAGCTCGACAAGATCCCCGCGAACATCGTCGCCTTCACCGGCGTCGGCGCCGCCCTGTACGACTACGGCATCCAGGTCAAGGGCGTGTTCGGCCCGACCAAGACCGCCGCGGGCAAGGCCGACGTGCAGGCCGGCGACATGGACGTCAGCAAGGTGACGGTCATCGGCAACGTCTGGGACGAGTTCAACGTCGAGAAGTACGCGGCTCTCGCGCCCGACGTGCTCATCTCCACGATGTTCGACAGCGCCGGCACCCTCTGGTACGTCCCGGAGGCCTCCAAGGACAAGATAGCCAAGCTCGCCCCGAGCGTCGGCGTCTCCGTCTACGACCGTCAGCTGACCGCGCCGCTCCAGCGCATGTGGGAGCTGGCCGAGTCGCTCGGCGCCGACATGACGGCGGCCGCCGTCACCGACGCCAAGAAGAAGTTCGAGGCGGCGGCCGCCCGGCTGCGGGCCGCCGCCAAGGCCAAGCCCGAGATCAAGGTGCTGGCCGGTTCCGCGAGCGAGGCGCTCTTCTACGTCTCCGGCACCAACCTCTCCATCGACCTGGAGTACTTCAAGGCCCTCGGCGTGAACTTCGTCGAGCCGCCGGAGAGCGCGAAGGCCGAGGGCGGCGGCTGGTACGAGTCGCTCAGCTGGGAGAACGTCGACAAGTACGCGGCCGACATCATCATGATGGACGACCGTTCCTCGACGATCCAGCCCGCCGACATCACCGAGGCGACCTGGAAGAAGCTGCCCGCGGTGAAGGCGGGTCAGGTCATCGCGCGGTCGCCGGAGCCGATCCTCTCCTACGCGAAGTGCGTGCCGTTGCTGGAGAACCTCGCCGAGGCTCTCGAGAAGGCGAAGAAGGTCTCCTGACCCGGAGACGCGAGCGCCGCGGGCGACCGCGGGCCCGGCCGTGACCGGGCCCGCGGTCGCCCGCGCCCCTGAACAAGAAGGCCGGCACGTCCTCCCCGCACCCACAGGAGCACCCCCGTGACCACCGCCGTCGTCGCGCCCTTTCGGTTCTTCTCCCTCCACGTCGTCCGGACCCGGCGGCTCGGCCCCTCCCTGGTCCGGGTCACCTTCGCCGGGCAGGACCTCGAGCACTTCTTCTCCGACGGGCACGACCAGTCGCTCTCGCTGTTCCTGCCGCATCCGGGGCAGAGCGAGCCGCGGGTGCCCCACGAACTCGGGGACGGCTGGTGGCAGGCCTGGCGTGAACTGCCGGACGGCGTACGGGCCGTGATGCGGTCGTACACCCTGCGGGCGCTGCGGCGCGATCCCGACGAGATCGACGTCGACTTCGTGCTGCACACCCCCGCCGGACCCGCCTCCGCCTGGGCCGCGGGCGCCGGCGCCGGGGACCGGGTGGTCCTGCTGGGCCCGGCGCTGGCCGACAACCGGGCGATCCGGTTCCGGCCGCCCGGCGACACCGACCTGATCGTGCTGTGGGGCGACGGGAGCGCCCTTCCGGCCATCGCGTCGATCCTGGAGTCCCTGCCGGCCGGACAGCGCGTCCGGGTCTGGCTGGAGGTCCACGACGCCGGCGACGTCCAGGAGTTGACGACCGCGGCGGACGCCGAGGTCACCTGGGTGGTCGGGGCGGGCTCCGTGGACGCCCTCCGGGAGGCCCGGCTCCCCGCCGCCGAGCGCCCGTACGTCTGGATCGCGGGCGAGTCGGGGTGCGTGAAGGCCCTGCGCCGCCACTTCGTGAGGGAGCGCGGGTTCGACCGGCGCCGCATCACCTTCGTCGGGTACTGGCGGCAGGGCATGAACGAGGAACAGCTCCGCGCGGCGGAGTAGCCACCCCCCGCGCCCCCGCTGCCCACCGGGCGGGGGCGCCGACGTGATCACGGTCACGGAAGAGGCAGGCCCCGCTCCGTAGAACTTAGGTTAGGCTAACCTAAGTTCAAGCCGAGGCTCCGTCCCCGAGCCCGTCCCGCAGCAGACCTCGTCCCCACCCCCCGGAGGACCCCCACCATGCGCTCGCACCTGCTCAATGACACGACCGCGGAGCAGTACCGCCGCTCCGTGACCGAAGGAGTAGAGCGGGTGGCCGCCAAAATCGCCGCCACCGACCGTCCGTTCACCGGCGTCTCGGTCGACGCCCTCGCGCCCCGTATCGACGGGATCGACCTGGACAAGCCGCTGTACGACACCACGGCCGTCCTGGACGAGCTGGAGGAGGTCTACCTCCGCGACGCGGTCTACTTCCACCACCCCCGCTACCTCGCGCACCTCAACTGCCCGGTCGTCATCCCCGCCGTGCTGGGCGAGGCGGTCCTGTCGGCCGTCAACTCCTCCCTCGACACCTGGGACCAGTCGGCCGGCGGCACCCTCATCGAGCGCAAACTGATCGACTGGACGACGGCCCGGATCGGCCTCGGCCCGGCCGCCGACGGCGTGTTCACCTCCGGCGGCACCCAGTCCAACCTCCAGGCGCTGCTGCTGGCCCGCGAGGAGGCCAAGACGGAGAACCTCGCCGAGCTGCGCATCTTCGCCTCCGAGGTCAGCCACTTCAGCGTGAAGAAGTCCGCGAAACTGCTGGGCCTCGGCCCGGACGCCGTGGTGTCCGTCCCGGTGGACAGCGACAAGCGGATGCAGACCGTCGCGCTCGCCCGCGAACTGGAGCGGTGCGAGGAGGCCGGTCTGACGCCCATGGCCGTGGTCGCCACCGCCGGCACCACCGACTTCGGCTCCATCGACCCGCTGCCCGGGATAGCCGAACTGTGCGACCGGTTCGGCGCCTGGATGCACGTCGACGCGGCCTACGGCTGCGGCCTGCTCGCCTCCGTGAAGTACCGGGACCGGATCGACGGCATCGAGCGCGCCGACTCCGTCACCGTCGACTACCACAAGTCCTTCTTCCAGCCGGTGAGTTCGTCGGCCGTCCTGGTCCGCGACGCGGCGACGCTCCGGCACGCCACCTATCACGCCGAGTACCTCAACCCGCGCCGCATGGTGCAGGAGCGCATCCCCAACCAGGTGGACAAGTCCCTGCAGACCACCCGGCGCTTCGACGCCCTCAAGCTGTGGATGACCCTGCGCGTGATGGGCGCCGACGGCATCGGGCAGCTCTTCGACGAGGTGTGCGACCTGACCGTCGAGGGCTGGCGCCTGCTGGCCGCCGACCCCCGCTTCGACGTCGTCGTCCAGCCCTCGCTCTCGACCCTCGTCTTCCGCTACATCCCCGCCGCCGTCACGGACCCGGCCGAGATCGACCGCGCCAACCTGTACGCCCGCAAGGCGCTGTTCGCCTCCGGTGACGCGGTGGTCGCGGGAACCAAGGTCGGCGCCCGCCACTACCTGAAGTTCACCCTGCTGAACCCCGAGACGACCACCGACGACATCGCCGCCGTCCTCGACCTGATCGCCGGCCACGCCGAGCAGTACCTGGGAGACTCCCTTGACCGCGCTTCCTGAAGCCAGCCGCACCTATGACTTCGTGGGGATCGGGCTCGGCCCCTTCAACCTCGGCCTCGCCTGCCTCACCGAGCCCATCGACACGCTCGACGGCGTCTTCCTGGAGTCCAAGCCGGACTTCGAGTGGCACTCGGGCATGTTCCTCGACGGCGCGCACCTCCAGACGCCGTTCATGTCGGACCTGGTCACCCTGGCCGACCCGACCTCGCCGTACTCCTTCCTCAACTACCTGAAGGAGAAAGGCAGGCTGTACTCGTTCTACATCCGCGAGAACTTCTATCCGCTGCGGGTCGAGTACGACGACTACTGCCGCTGGGCCGCCGGCAAGCTGAGCAGCGTGCGCTTCTCGACCACGGTCGCCGAAGTGACGTACGAGGACGACCTGTACGTCGTGCGGACCACCGCCGGCGAGCGCTACCGCGCCCGGCACCTGGTCCTCGGCACCGGCACTCCCCCGTACCTCCCCGAGGCCTGCGCGGACCTCGGCGGCGACTTCGTGCACAACTCCCGCTACCTGCGGCACAAGGCGGAACTCCAGAAGAAGGAGTCGATCACGCTGGTCGGCTCCGGCCAGTCGGCCGCCGAGATCTACTACGACCTGCTCAGCGAGATCGACGTCCACGGCTACCGGCTGAACTGGGTCACCCGCTCCCCGCGCTTCTTCCCGCTCGAGTACACCAAGCTCACGCTGGAGATGACCTCCCCCGAGTACATCGACTACTTCCGCGAGCTGCCGGAGCGGACCCGCTACCGGCTGACGGCCGAGCAGAAGAACCTCTACAAGGGCATCGACGGCGACCTCATCAACGAGATCTTCGACCTGCTCTACCAGAAGAACCTCGGCGGCCCGGTGCCCACCCGGCTGCTCACCAACTCCTCGCTGGTCGCCGCGCGTCACGCCGACGGCGCCTACACCCTCGCCTTCCGCCAGGAGGAGCAGGAGAAGGACTTCGAGCTGAGCTCCGAGGGCCTGGTCCTGGCCACCGGCTACCGGTACACCGAGCCGGAGTTCCTCGCGCCCGTCCGGGACAGACTGCGCTACGACTCCCACGGCAACTTCGACATCGCCCGCAACTACTCCATCGACACCACGGGCCGGGGCGTGTTCCTCCAGAACGCGGGCGCGCACACCCACAGCATCACCTCCCCCGACCTCGGCATGGGCGCGTACCGCAACAGCTCGATCATCCGCGACCTGCTCGGCAGCGAGTACTACCCGGTCGAGAAGACCATCGCGTTCCAGGAGTTCTCCGTATGAGCACGACCACGGCCGGCGTCGGCCGACTGACCTTCCGGCCCCTCGACCCCCTCGAGGACGCCGAGCTGCTGCACCGCTGGGTCACCCACCCCAAAGCCGCGTACTGGATGATGCAGAACGCCCGGCTGGTGGACGTCGAGCGCGCCTACATGGACATCACGGCCGACGAGCACAGCCACGCCCTCATCGGCCTGCACGACGGCGAGCCCGCCTTCCTGATGGAGCACTACGACCCGGCCCACCGTGAGCTGGTCGGCCTGTACGAGCCGCGGCCCGGCGACGTCGGCATGCACTTCCTGGTCGCCCCCACCGACCGGCCGGTGCACGGGTTCACCCGGGCCGTGATCACCGCCGTGATGGCCCGCCTCTTCGACGACCCGGCCACCTCCCGGGTCGTCGTCGAGCCGGACGTCTCCAACACGGCCGTGCACGCCCTCAACGAGGCCGTCGGCTTCGTGCCCGAGCGGGAGATCCAGAAGCCGGAGAAGCGGGCCCTGCTGAGCTTCTGCACCCGCGAGCAGTTCGCCGCGGCCACGGGGGTGCAGGCATGAGCCTCGCCGACGCCGTCTCCCACCTCTCCCCCGAGCGCTGGGAGCAGGCCAACCGTCTGCTCGTCCGCAAAGCCCTCGCGGAGTTCGCGCACGAGCGCCTGATCACCCCCGAGGAGAAGGACGGCCGCTTCGTCGTCCGCAGCGACGACGGGCTGACCTCCTACGGCTTCACCGCCGTCCGGCGCGCCCTCGACCACTGGCAGGTGGACGCCGACTCGATCACCCGCACCCGAGACGGCGCCGAACTCCCGCTCGCCGCGCTGGACTTCTTCATCGAGCTGAAGAACACGCTGGGCCTGAGCGAGGAGATCCTGCCGGTCTACCTGGAGGAGATCTCCTCCACCCTGTCCGGCACCTGCTACAAGCTGACGAAACCGCGGATCACCTCGGCCGAGCTGGCCAGGAGCGGCTTCCAGGCCATCGAGACCGGGATGACCGAGGGCCACCCCTGCTTCGTCGCCAACAACGGACGCCTCGGCTTCGGCATCCACGAGTACCTGTCGTACGCCCCGGAGACGGCGAGCCCGGTCCGGCTGGTGTGGCTGGCCGCCCACCGGTCGCGGGCCGCGTTCACGGCGGGCGCCGGCATCGAGTACGCGTCGTTCGTGCGGGAGGAGCTGGGCGAGAAGACGGTCGAGCGGTTCGACGGGATCCTGCGCGAGCGGGACCGGGACCCGGACGACTACCTCCTCATCCCGGTCCACCCCTGGCAGTGGTGGAACAAGCTCAGCGTCACCTTCGCCGCCGAGATCGCGCGCGGGAACCTGGTCTGCCTGGGCGAGGGCGACGACGAGTACCTGGCGCAGCAGTCCATCCGGACGTTCTTCAACTCCTCGCACCCCGGGAAGCACTATGTGAAGACGGCCCTGTCCGTCCTCAACATGGGCTTCATGCGCGGTCTCTCGGCCGCGTACATGGAGGCGACCCCGGCCATCAACGACTGGCTGGCCCAGCTCATCGACAACGACCCGGTGCTGCGGTCGACGGGCCTGTCGATCATCCGGGAGCGCGCGGCCGTCGGCTACCGGCACCTGGAGTACGAGGCGGCGACGGACCGCTACTCGCCGTACCGCAAGATGCTGGCCGCGCTGTGGCGGGAGAGCCCGGTCCCGACGCTCCGCGACGGCGAGTCGCTCGCGACCATGGCCTCCCTGATCCATGTGGACCACGAGGGCGACTCGGTGGCCGGCGCGCTGATCGAGCAGTCGGGCCTGCCGCCGACGGAGTGGCTGCGCGGCTATCTGGAGGCGTACTACACCCCGCTCCTGCACAGCTTCTACGCCTACGACCTGGTGTTCATGCCGCACGGCGAGAACACCATCCTGGTGCTGAAGGACGGGGCGGTGCAGCGGGCGATCTACAAGGACATCGCCGAGGAGATCGCCGTCATGGACCCGGACGCGGTGCTGCCGCCCGAGGTCCGGCGCATCCGCGTCGAGGTGCCCGAGGACAAGAAGCTCCTGTCCGTCTTCACGGACGTCTTCGACTGCTTCTTCCGCTTCCTGGCGGCCGGCCTCGCCGCCGAGGGGATCCTCGCGGAGGACGACTTCTGGCGCACGGTCGCCGAGGTCACCCGCGCCTACCAGGAGGCGAACCCCGAACTGGCCGACAAGTTCCGCCAGTACGACCTGTTCGCCCCCGAGTTCGCCCTGTCCTGCCTCAACCGTCTCCAGCTGCGCGACAACCGGCAGATGGTGGACCTGGCCGACCCGTCGGGCGCCCTCCAGCTGGTCGGAACCCTGAAGAATCCCGTCACAGGGTTCTGATCCAGGCGGCGGGCGCCCCCGGGTACGGTCCCCGGGGGCGCCCGCCGCCGTCTTTGGAAGAATCGCCCCATGGCGGAAATCATCCAGAAGGACGGCACCTGGGTCTTCGACGGCGATGCCCTGCGGCTGACCCCGGGCCGGGACAAGAACGTCAGCCCGCTGCGCAGGGAACTGGGTGAACTGACCGTCCCCCTGCGCGCGTCGGCCGGGCTGTCGTTCGAGCAGGGGAAGAAGACCGGACGGCTGCGGCTGCGACTGCGGGACGGCGCCGATCCCCTGCTCCAGGCGACCGGCGGACGGCTGACCGAGCCGCACGATCCGTACCAGCTGATCGTCGAATCCGACCGCTACGGGGTCGCCGAGTACCTGGTGGACGAGGTGCGCCGGGCACTGCTCCTCGACGCGGTGCCGACCGGCCCGGTGGACGCGTATCTGCTGCCCGGCCCCTCCGTGCCGCTGTCCGCCTCAGCCGGGGACGGCAGCGCGAGCTTCGACGGTGAGCGGGTCCGCCTGGAGTGGAACTGGAAGACCGAGGAGTCCAAGGCCTCCGCGGGCGCCCGCAGTCTCGGCATCGCGGAGATCGAGACCGTGGAGTGGCAGCCGGCGGTCGGCCTGGAGAACGGCTGTCTGCGCTTCCGGCTGCGGCACGCGCCCACGAAGGCGCCGGCCAAGTACGACCCCAACGCCGTGGAGCTGTGGGGGTTCAGGAAGGATCCGCTGATGGCGCTCGTCGCGGCCGCCGTACAGGCCAGGCTGCCCCATCCGGCGGCCGGCCCCCGGGACGCCGTGCCCGCGCCGCGCGAACCGGACTCCGCCGGCGGGGACGACGACCACGACGCGCTGCTGCGCCGCCTGCGCGAGCTGGGCGAACTGCGCCGTGACGGCGTCCTGACGGACGAGGAGTTCACGATGGCCAAGCAGGCGGTCCTCAAGCGCCTGTAGCGCGGACGAGGACCGCCTGCCGACGGGCCGGGCGAGCGGCGGCGCGGCCGGCGCACGCGTGGGTGCCGGGCGGGTGGGCCGGGTGGGCGCGCGGACGGGTGGGCGCCCCGCCTTCCGGGTGCTCCCCGCGGCGCTACTTCGCCTTGCGGGCCACCGTGAAGTGGTCGACCTGCGCGCCGGTCTCGGCGATGCCGCGCACGGTCAGCGTGGCCGTACGGCCCTTGGCGGCCGGGGTGACGTCCACCCGCAGGAACGAGTAGTCGAGGTAGCGCACCCGCGACCAGGTCACCGTCTCGTCGGCCTTGCCGTCCGCGGTGTTGACGAAGGAGGCGACGGAGTCGACCTCGTTCTCGTGGCCCTCGTAGGACTGCGGGGCGCTGAAGGCGTACAGGCTGCGGCCGGCCGCGCCCGCCGTGACGTACACCACGCCCTCCGTCTCCGGGTACGCCGTGCCGCCGATCGGGAGCTTCTTGACGACGGCGCCCTTCTTGAGGACGTCGGTGCGCTCGTACTGGTGGTTGTGGCCGTTGATGACCAGGTCCACCGTGTACTTCTCGAACAGCGGCACCCACTCCTGGCGCACTCCCCCCTCCGAGGCGTGCGCGGTGGAGGTGCAGTAGGCGCAGTGGTGGAAGAAGATCACGATGAAGTCGACGTCCTTCGACGCCCGGTACCTCTTGAGCTGCGTCTCCAGCCACTTGGTCTGGGTGCCGCCGGAGATGCCGAGGTTGGCCGGGATCTCGAAGGAGATGTCGTTGGCGTCGAGCGAGATCACCGCCGTGTTGCCGTGGACGAAGGTGTAGACGCCCGGGAGGTTCTTCGCGTCGGGACCGTTGTCCGGGAGGTTCCAGCGGGCGTCCTCGCCGCCGTAGCCGTTGGGCGAGTACCACGCCTCCATGTCGTGGTTGCCGTAGGCGGGCATCCACGGGACGGACTTGGCGACGGACTCGGTCTGGGCGAGGAACTGGTCCCACACCCGGGAGTCGAAGCCGGTGTCGGTGGACTTGCCGGCGCCGGCCGGGTCGGCGTAGGCGATGTCGCCCGCGTGCAGGTGGAAGGCCGGGTTCTGGCCGAGGAGGAGGCTGTTGTTGGCGAGGCCGTGGTAGCCGACGCCCTCGTCGCCGAAGGCGGTGAAGGTGAACGGCGCCTTGTGGTCGGGGGCGGTCGTGAAGGTGCCGAGGGTGCCGAGGAGGTGGGCGGCGGCCGGGTCGAAGCCCGCGTGGCCGACGCCGTAGTAGTACGTCCTGCCGGGCTTGAGGCGGGTGAGTTCGGCGTGCAGGTAGTACTGGGTGTGGTCGCCGCCCGCCCCGACACCGGCCGGGGTGTGGAGGGTGCGCACCTCGGCCTCGATCCTGCGGGAGAGGTCCCAGGGGTGGGCGCCGATCCGGATGAAGGGCTTGCGCACCGCCACGGGGACCTGCCAGGAGACCGAGATCTCGGTGCGGGGGTCGTTGCCGTAGGCGAGGTGGCGGCCGAAGGGGGCGACGAGCGCGCCGTCGACCTGCTCGGCGGCCGGCGTGGCCTTCGGGGTCCGCGCCGGCACGGCGGCCTGTGCCGTGGCGCCGGTCACGAACGCGCCACCCGTGACGGCGCCCAGGGTGACGGCGCCGCCTCTGATCATCGTGCGCCGGGAGAACGTGGCGCGCAGGTACTCGTGCTGCTCGGCCATGCTCATGCGGTCGGCGAGCTGCTCGGGTACGCCCATGCGAGGAGTGTCCATGACGTCTGAAACTCGTCGCCTCGGGCGACGAGCCGCGAGCCGCCGCATGGACGCCCGGGGAACAGCGGCTCATAACACATTCAAGGTTCCCCCAAGGCTCCTTGACAGGCGCCTGCCCGAAATCGGGCACGATTCTTGCGAAACCGGCTCGCGTACCCCAGGATCTACCGGGTGCACGACGAACTCGTTGATCACCTGACGCGCTCCACGCCCCTCCAGCGGGGCGAGGCACTACGGGTGATCCAGGACGTGCTCGCCTACTTCGACGAGACGACCGAGAACTACGTCCGTCGCCGCCACCGCGAGCTCCAGGCCCAGGGTCTGGTGAACGCGGAGATCTTCGAACGGGTCGAGGCGGACCTGAAATACCGTGCGGTGGCGCCGCCCGAGCTCACGCTCAGGCAACTGCGACGCATCGTCTACGGGTGATCGAAAGCTTGGGGATACCTATACATGTGCGGAATCGTCGGATACATCGGCAGGCGTGACGTGGCCCCGCTGCTGCTCGAGGGCCTTCAGCGGCTCGAGTACCGCGGCTACGACTCGGCGGGCATCGTCGTCACCTCGCCGAAGACGGCCGGTCTGAAGATGGTCAAGGCCAAGGGCCGGGTCCGCGACCTGGAGGCCAAGGTCCCGGCGCGCTTCAAGGGCACCACCGGCATCGCCCACACCCGCTGGGCCACCCACGGCGCCCCCTCCGACGTGAACGCCCACCCGCACATGTCGGCCGACCTCAAGGTCGCGGTCGTCCACAACGGCATCATCGACAACGCCTCCGACCTGCGGAAGAAGCTCGAGGCCGACGGCGTCGAGTTCCTCTCCGAGACGGACACCGAGGTGCTGGTGCACCTCGTCGCCCGCGCCCAGGCCGAGAAGCTCGAGGACAAGGTCCGCGAGGCGCTGCGCGTGGTCGAGGGCACCTACGGCATCGCCGTCATGCACGCCGACTTCAGCGACCGCATCGTCGTCGCCCGCAACGGCTCCCCGGTCGTCCTCGGCATCGGCGAGAAGGAGATGTTCGTCGCCTCGGACATCGCCGCGCTGGTCGCCCACACCCGCCAGATCGTCACCCTCGACGACGGCGAGATGGCCACCCTGAAGGCCGACGACTTCCGCACCTACACGACCGAGGGCACCCGCACCACGGCCGAGCCGACCACCGTGGAGTGGGAGGCCGCCTCGTACGACATGGGCGGCCACGACACCTACATGCACAAGGAGATCCACGAGCAGGCCGACGCCGTGGACCGCGTGCTGCGCGGCCGCATCGACGACCGCTTCTCCACCGTGCACCTCGGCGGCCTCAACCTGGACGCCCGCGAGGCGCGCCAGATCCGCCGGGTGAAGATCCTCGGCTGCGGCACCTCGTACCACGCGGGCATGATCGGCGCCCAGATGATCGAGGAGCTCGCCCGCATCCCCGCGGACGCCGAGCCCGCCTCCGAGTTCCGCTACCGCAACGCGGTCGTGGACCCCGACACCCTGTACATCGCCGTCTCGCAGTCCGGCGAGACCTACGACGTGCTGGCGGCCGTCCAGGAGCTGAAGCGCAAGGGCGCCCGGGTGCTGGGCGTGGTCAACGTGGTCGGATCGGCGATCGCCCGCGAGGCGGACGGCGGCGTGTACGTGCACGCCGGCCCCGAGGTCTGCGTGGTCTCGACGAAGTGCTTCACCAACACCACGGTCGCCTTCGCGCTCCTCGCCCTGCACCTGGGCCGCACCCGCGACCTCTCCGTGCGCGACGGCAAGCGGATCATCGAGGGCCTGCGCAAGCTGCCCTCGCAGATCGCCGAGATCATGGAGCAGGAGGCGGAGATCGAGAAGCTGGCCGAGACGCTCGCCGAGGCCCGCTCGATGCTCTTCATCGGCCGCGTCCGGGGCTATCCGGTCGCCCGTGAGGCCTCGCTGAAGCTCAAGGAGGTCTCGTACATCCACGCCGAGGCCTACCCGGCCTCCGAGCTCAAGCACGGTCCGCTGGCCCTCATCGAGCCGGCGCTCCCCACGGTCGCGATCGTCCCGGACGACGACCTGCTGGAGAAGAACCGCGCCGCCCTGGAGGAGATCAAGGCCCGCAGCGGAAAGATCATCGCGGTCGCCCACCGCGAGCAGGAGAAGGCCGACCAGACGGTCGTCGTCCCGAAGAACGAGGACGAGCTCGACCCGATCCTGATGGGCATCCCGCTCCAGCTCCTCGCCTACTACACGGCGAAGGCACTCGGCCGTGACATCGACAAGCCGCGCAACCTGGCGAAGTCCGTGACGGTGGAGTAGTCCTCCCGAGCGGTCCCCCGTCGGTCGAGAACGGCCCCCCACGTGTGCCACCCGCACGTGAGGGGCCGTTCTCCTGCCGGGGACGCCCAACTCCCCGGCGCCGGCTGCCGATCAGCCCGTGGCCGTCACGCCGGGGCGGGCAGCACGCCGAGAGAGCGTCGTGGGCCAGTGGGCCAGTGCCGCGGTCGCCGCGTACCAGGCCACCGCGCCCGCCGCGACGGCGAACCAGCCGCCGATCTTGGTGAGCCCGTCGCTGTCGGCGAACCGGGCGACGGCCATCAGCACGAGTCCGACGCAGAACAACCCGTGGACGCCCTGGCCGAGCCGGTCGCCACCGGCGAGGGTGAGGGAGAGCGCCACGAGGGCGAACAGGAGCAGGAAGAGCCCTGCGGCGTTGTCGGAGACCTGGGTACCGGCGGAGACCGCCCAGGTGAACCAGAAGGCGCCGAGGACGGTGCAGGCGGTGCCGGTGGCCGCGTCGCGGTCCCGGAGGGCGAACAGGCCGGCGACGAACAGCGCGACGCCGCCGACGTAGTGGGCGATGGATACGGCGTCCGCAGCCGTCACACCGTCGATGAGGTCGGTGTACCCGAGCCCGAAGGCCAACAGGGTGACGCCCAGGGCGAGTCGGCCGGCGATCGTGGTGGTGCTGCTTCCCGCAGAGACGTCGTTGTCCACGGCGGGCTCCCTTCATGCATGTGCAGTTGTGTGAGCGGTATATGCCCTTCACAAAAGCACAAACACCCCTACGCGCCAGTAGATTCGTACCGCGCGACAAGGGGGACCGGGCGTACCCGGAATCTCATCTCACCTGGGAGAACCGCGAGTTACGGAATGACGACGACGGGCCGCTTGGCCCGCTTGGCGAGCCGGCCCGCGACCGAGCCGAAGATCCGGCCGACGATGCCGTGGGTCGAGCCGACGACGATCGCGTCCGCCTCGTACTCCCGCCCGACCTCTTCGAGTTCGTGACAGATGTCGCCGCCGCGCTCGACCAGGATCCAGGGCACCTCGGCGAGGTACTCCGCGCAGGCGAGCTCCAGACCGAGCACCTCGGTGCGGTGGTCCGGCACGTCGACGAAGACAGGCGGCTCGCAGCCGGCCCACACCGTGGTGGGCAGCCGGTTGGCGACATGGACGATGATCAGGCCGGAGCCGGAGCGGTGGGCCATACCGATGGCGTACGCGAGCGCGCGCTCACTGGAGGTGGAGCCGTCGAAGCCGACGACCACCCCGTGCTTGAAAGCTGGATCGCAGGAGTGGCGTGCGTCTTCCGCCGCCAGGGGCTCGGCCGCCGTGGGGTCGGCGACGGGCCGCTTGCGGTCCGCGGGTTCGAAGAATTCGTGACCGGCCATGGCTGTCTCGGCGTATTGATCCTTATACGGGTGGGACGCGGCGGTGAGCTACGGAGCTGTCCGGGAATCATCTTCCCAACCCCATACCCCCAAGGGTACGGCGGCACGCCTCCTGGGCCCAGATCCCGCACGCCCCCGGTGGGGGTTCCAGGGAGCATGCACGAGCGGACGCCCGTAACGCAATGGTTGCTGCCCCGTACAGGCGGTTTGCACAGGATTCCCTGACGCGGGACCGGCTCCGGCAGTGACCGACCGCTCGAACAGGCGTTGAACCCCGTGCACCGCCGTCCCCCGACCAGCCCCGGACCGTCCCGCCGCCACCCCGCCGCCGCCCCCCCGCCGCCCCCGCGCCGTCGCCCCAGGAAGGAGCCCCCTCGTGCCCTCGCCCCGCGCCACCCCCGAGCCCCGCCCCGGCGACGACCGGTCGACCGACCTGATCCGCTGGGCGGCCTTCAGCTGCTTCCTGGTCCCGGTGGTCCTCCTCTGGTACGGCAGCTCCCTGGCCGGCGCCACCGGCACCGCCCTGGGCCTCGCCGCCGTCACGGCCGTCTGCCGGGTACTGCTGCGCCGGTCCGAGCGGTGCGCGGCCCGGTTGCTCGACGAGGAGCCCGCGCCCCGGGCGCACCCCCGGGGGCGCCATCAGCGCACCGGAACGGGGTCACATCGTGGCGGTCGTCACTCCGGGGGAAACTCACCGGTCAGTTGACCGGTTTTCACGCACGGACCCGCTTCTTTTCAGCCAACTTCCGGTGATGGCGCATCCCTTGCCCCCACCACCCCCCACCCCCCGTTCCACCTGCACGGAAAGGGCCTCAGGGGTGCTGCGCACCCTACGGGGATTGGCCACCACACCGAGGCGCACTTCCCTGCACGGCCCACGAGTGCAACGCTTCGTGATCGAATGCTTCACGCCAAGTTGCCATGTCGACAATCTGCCGGGTGGCGAACTGGCCACGCCGGCATCGTGCGACACGTTAGATTCGATCTTGACTGTCTACGGCGGGGGACTCGTGCAGGACCGAGGGGAAACGTGCAGGAGCGACACAACCGAGGAGCCGCGACCACCGAGGGGGGCTTAGCAGGATGAGCCACGACTCCACTGCCGCGCCGGAAGCCGCGGCCCGGAAACTCTCCGGGCGACGCCGCAAGGAGATCGTCGCGGTGCTGCTGTTCAGCGGCGGCCCCATTTTCGAGAGTTCCATTCCGCTGTCGGTGTTCGGGATTGACCGCCAGGACGCCGGCGTACCGCGCTACCGCTTGCTGGTGTGCGGTGGCGAAGAAGGCCCGCTGCGGACCACAGGGGGCCTGGAACTCACCGCGCCACACGGCCTGGAGGCGATCTCACGGGCAGGCACGGTCGTCGTGCCCGCCTGGCGTTCGATCACCTCGCCGCCACCGGAGGAAGCGCTCGACGCGCTGCGCCGGGCGCACGAGGAGGGTGCCCGCATCGTGGGCCTGTGCACCGGCGCGTTCGTGCTGGCCGCCGCGGGTCTGCTGGACGGCCGCCCGGCCACCACCCACTGGATGTACGCGCCGACGCTGGCCAAGCGCTATCCGTCGGTCCACGTGGATCCACGCGAGCTGTTCGTCGACGACGGCGATGTGCTGACGTCGGCGGGGACGGCGGCCGGAATCGATCTCTGTCTGCACATCGTGCGGACGGATCACGGTAACGAGGCGGCGGGCGCGCTGGCCCGGCGGCTCGTCGTCCCACCACGCCGGTCGGGCGGCCAGGAGCGCTACCTCGACCGGTCTTTACCCGAGGAGATCGGCGCCGACCCGCTCGCCGAGGTCGTCGCCTGGGCGCTGGAGCATCTCCACGAGCAGTTCGACGTGGAGACGCTGGCGGCACGCGCCTACATGAGCCGCCGCACGTTCGACCGCCGCTTCCGGTCCCTGACCGGCAGCGCGCCGCTCCAGTGGCTGATCACCCAGCGGGTGCTCCAGGCGCAGCGCCTGCTGGAGACGTCGGACTACTCGGTGGACGAGGTCGCGGGGCGCTGCGGCTTCCGTTCGCCGGTGGCGCTGCGCGGCCACTTCCGCCGGCAGCTCGGCTCGTCCCCGGCGGCGTACCGGGCGGCGTACCGGGCCCGCAGGCCGCAGGGCGAGCGGCAGACGGACAACGAACCGTCGCCGCCACCGCCCCCGGCGCTGCACCCGGACTCCCCGGGGCCGGTGCCGCCGCAGTTGCGGCGCACGGCCTCGGCGACGGCCGGCGCGATGGGCTCGTCGGCGTCCCTGCCGTCCGAGCACGCGCGCGAGGCGTACGCGACCTCGCGCGCGAGTCTGCCGGGACAGCGCAGCAGTTCCTGAGCCGGTGACGGAACCTCTCGCGCACCGGCCGGGCCCACGGGCCCGGCCGGTGTCCGGGCACGAGAGCGCCCACGGGGGCACCTCAAAGGCCGACGTCAGCTTTAGGGTGGTCGCATGAACGATCGCATGGTGTGGATCGACTGCGAGATGACCGGCCTCTCGCTGTCGGACGACGCGCTCATCGAGGTTGCCGCCCTCGTCACCGACTCGGAGCTGAACGTGCTCGGGGACGGTGTCGACATCGTCATCCGCCCGCCGGCCCGGGCCCTGGAGACGATGCCGGAGGTGGTGCGCGAGATGCACACCGCGTCCGGGCTGCTCGACGAGCTGGCGGGCGGGACGACCCTCGCCGAGGCCGAGGCCCAGGTGCTGGCCTATGTACGGGAGCACGTGAAGGAGCCGGGCAAGGCGCCGCTGTGCGGCAACTCCGTCGGCACCGACCGCGGCTTCCTGGCGCGGGACATGACCTCCCTCGAGGGCTACCTCCACTACCGGATCGTCGACGTGTCGTCGATCAAGGAGCTGGCCCGGCGCTGGTACCCGCGGGCCTACTTCAACAGCCCCCCGAAGAACGGCAACCACCGCGCCCTCGCCGACATCCGCGAGTCCATCGCGGAACTGCGCTACTACCGCGAGGCCGTCTTCGTGCCGCAGCCCGGGCCCGACTCCGACACCGCCAGGACCATCGCCGCGAAGCACGTCCTGCCCAGCAGCTGACGGGCCCCGTGAAAGGCGTGCGCGAGCACCCCTTCGGACCCTGTACACTTTTTCTCGGCCGGTAGGGAGACCACAAAGTCCAACTGCCGGGCGTGGTGGGTGTAGCTCAGCTGGTAGAGCACCTGGTTGTGGTCCAGGATGCCGCGGGTTCGAGTCCCGTCACTCACCCTGAGTCATCAGCCGGTGACTTCCCGCAAGGGAGGTCACCGGCTGATGTGTTTCCCGGGGAGGGGCCATGCGCCCGACCGTCACCGCCGAGCCGTTCGCGACCGCCCGGCTCGACGTCCTGCCGCTGCGCGTCGCCCACGCGGCGGAGATGGCGGTCGTCCTGGGCGATCCCGCGCTGCACACCTTCATCGGCGGCGCCCCCGCCACACCCGAGGCCCTGCGCGCCCGCTACGAACGGCTCGTCGCCGGTTCGCCGGATCCGTCCGTCTCCTGGTGCAACTGGGTGCTGCGGGTACGCGACGCCGGCCGGCCGGTCGGGACCGTGCAGGCCACCGTCACCGGGCAGGAGCACGCGGAGATCGCGGAGATCGCCTGGGTCGTCGGCACTCCCTGGCAGGGCCGCGGCTTCGCCCGCGAGGCCGCTGCGGGACTCGTCGGCCGGCTGCGGGAGCAAGGGGTGCGCACGATCGTCGCCCACATCCACCCCGACCACCACGCGTCCGCGGCCGTGGCCCGCTCCGCCGGGCTCTCGGCCACCGCGGAGCGACAGGACGGCGAGGTGCGGTGGCGGCTGACCGCCGCCCCGTGAACGCGCGGGGCGCTCAGGAGGACGAGCGCTCCACCAGGTCCGTCGCCAGCACGACCTGCCGCCGCTCCAGGCCCCGCGACGCCGCGGGACGGCGGTCCGCGATCTCCGTGAGGAGCAGGTCCAGCATCCTGCGGCCCATCTCCTCGATGGGCTGGCGCACGCTCGTCAGCGGCGGGTCCATGTGCCGGGCGATCGCCGAGTCGTCGTAGCCGACCATCGCCACGTCCTCCGGGATGCGCAGGCCCGCCTCGCGCAGCGCCCTGCGGGCGCCTGCCGCCATGACGTCGGAGCCCGCGAAGACCGCGTCCAGGGAGGGGTTGCGGGCGAGCAGCTCCCCCATCGCGCGGTGTCCGCCCTCCTCGGTGAAGTCGCCCGGCGCGATCAGCCCCTCGTTGGCCGGATACCCCGCGTCGCGCAGGGCGTCCCGGTAGCCGTCGACGCGCCGCTGGGCGCCGTAGACGTCCAGGCGGCCCGTGATGTGGGCGATGTGGGTGCGGCCCCGGGAGAGCAGGTGCTCCACCGCCGAGCGGGCGCCGCCGTAGTTGTCGGAGTCCACCGACGGGAGGGTCTCCGCGGCCGAGCGCGGACCGCTGATCACCGCCGGGATCTCCAGCTGGGCCAGCAGATCGGGCAACGGGTCGTCCGCGTGGACCGAGACCAGCAGCACCCCGTCGACGCGGTGCGCCGCCAGGTACTGGGCGAGCCGGCGCCGTTCGCGATCGCTACCCGCGAAGATCAGCAGCAGTTGCATCTCGGTGTCGGAGAGCTCCGCGCCCACGCCGCGCAGCATGTCCGAGAAGTACGGCTCGGCGAAGAACCGGGTCTCCGGCTCGGGGACGACCAGCGCGATCGCGTCCGTGCGGTTGGCGGCCAGGGCACGGGCCGCGGTGTTGGGGACGTAGCCGAGCTCGGCGACGGCCGCCTCGACGGCCGCGCGGGTCGCGTCGCTGACCCTCGGGGAGCCGTTGATCACCCGGGAGACCGTGCCGCGGCCGACACCGGCGCGCGCGGCCACCTCTTCGAGAGTCGGCCGCCCTCCGCTCCGGCTCCGCGCTCCGTGGCTTGCCATGGGCCCCGCCTTCCCGCCGTCGTTCACGCTGGCCTGGAATCTAACAGCCGTGACCGGGGTGAACTCCTCCGGAGAGCGCCTTCCGACCACCGGGCGGGCCCGCTCGCCCCTGGTGAGCCCCGCCCCCGCGGGCAGAGCCCGGCGCACGGGCCGGTACACCGGCCGTCCGCCGCGGGTGCGACAGGACTCGCTTCGCGGACATCACCGGCGATGACGCTCCACCCGCGTCCGGCCGGCCCCCGGGGTGGCGGGCCGGCACTTCCGGTTGCCCGGGGCCGCCCGCGAACACGGCGCCCCCGCGCCTTCCTTCGACGGTCCCACGGAGGCGGTGCGAACCTCCAGCTGCCGGGACGGCGTCCGGTCGGCGTACGGCCGCGCCGGGTCCCGGCGCAACGCGACGGGGCGGGGCGCCTCCCCGGGATTCCGCTTCGGGCCCCTCCCGCCGGAGCCCCGTGCCTTCAAGCTTGCACGCAACACTGTGTACGCACCGGCCCTCTTCCCGATCCCCCGGCGAGCCTCCCGCGCGGCCGCGCCCCGGCGCCCGCCGGCCCCGGAGCGGCGGCGCCCGCGCGGGGCGCGCTTCTCGTACGCCGCATGGAACCGGACGCCGTCGGCACCCCCCGAGGCGGCTTCGTCACCGGCGCCTGCGTCGCCCCCGCCGCCGTCGCCCGGACAGGCGCCGGCAGGAGTGTGACCTGCACAACCGGCTTCACACCGGGGCCGCCGTCCCTCATGCTCGGCGCGTTGCACACGAACAGGAACGCCTCCCGGGAAAGGGTGATCGACATCGCGATCTCCGTCCGTCGACCACCGCCTCGGCACCGCCGTCCAGAGCCTCGACGGCATGGATTCGATGAAAGAAACATCTCGAAGCGGTATCGCGCCGCCGCCACTCTTGACACCCCCGCCCGAACCGACGACTCTTCAACACATCACCTGTGGGAGCGCTCCCACGGTACCTGACACATACACATCCCGCACGTTCCCCGCCCGAGCCGCAGCGAGTAACTAACGGGCCCAACAATGCAGTTGGCCGGGGGGTCGGCACGTCAGGGCAACAGGAGGACGCAATGCGAGCACGTACCCGAACCACCCGCCGGGTGGTGGTCCTCGCGGCCGTAGCGTCGCTGGGCGCCGGGCTGCTGGCCGGCTGTGCCGACGACGGCAACGACGACGCTTCCGACGGCTCGTCGTCGGGCAGCGGCAAGGGCAAGACGACGATCACGCTGGGTCTGTTCGGCACGATGGGCTTCAAGGAGGCCGGTCTCTACGCCGAGTACGAGAAGCTCCACCCCGACATCAAGATCGCCGAGAATGTCACGGAGCGCAACGAGAACTACTACCCGGCGCTCCTCAACCACCTCACGACCAACAGCGGCCTGATGGACGTCCAGGCCATCGAGGTCGGCAACATCGCCGAGGTCGTCGCCACCCAGGCGGCCAAGTTCGAGGACATGTCCAAGGTCTCGGGCGTCGACAAGAGCAAGTGGCTGGACTGGAAGTGGTCGCAGGGCACCACCAAGGACGGCCAGACGATCGCCCTCGGCACCGACGTCGGCCCGATGGCCCTCTGCTACCGCAAGGACCTCTTCCAGGCGGCCGGTCTGCCCACCGACCGCGAGGCGGTCGGCAAGCTGTGGGCGGGTGACTGGAACAAGTTCATCGCCACCGGCGAGCAGTACAAGAAGAAGGCCAAGGCAGGCACCTTCTTCATGGACTCCCCCGGTGGCCTGATCAACGCCATCCTCAGCAGTGAGAAGGAGAAGTTCTACGACTCCTCCGGCGAGATCATCTACAAGACGAACCCGGCCGTGAAGGCCGCCTTCGACCTGACCGCGAAGGCCGCCGAGGAGGGCCTGGTCCAGGCCCAGACGCAGTTCCAGCCGGCCTGGGACACCACGATCGCCAACAGCAAGTTCGCCACCATCGCCTGCCCGCCGTGGATGCTCGGCACCATCAAGGGCAAGGCGAAGGCCGAGGACGCCGGCAAGTGGGACGTCGCCGTCGCGCCGAAGTCCGGCAACTGGGGCGGCTCCTTCCTCGGTGTGCCGAAGAGCGGCAAGCACGTGAAGGAGGCCGAGGCGTTCATCACCTGGCTGACCGCGCCCGAGCAGCAGGCGAAGCTGTTCAAGGTGCAGGGCTCCTTCCCGAGCACCCCGAGCGCGTACACGATGCCCGAGGTGACCGGCGCGAAGAACGACATGACCGGTGACTCGCCGATCGGTACGGTCTTCTCCGAGGCCGCCAAGACGGCTCCGGTGCAGGTGATCGGCCCGAAGGACCAGATCATCCAGCAGGGCCTGACCGACAACGGCGTCATCCTCGTGACGAAGGGCAAGTCGGCGGCGGAGGCCTGGAAGACGGCCACCAAGACCATCGACAACAACCTGGACAAGTGACCCGCATGGCCACCCGCCACGACACCGCCGCGCCCCCCGCCAAGGAGGGGGGCGCGGCCCCGGGCCGCCCGGCCGCCGTTCCCACGGAGGCGGAGCAGCGGCATCGGGCCCGGCTCTCCCGCCGCTGGCAGCGGGACAAGCGCTGGAGCCCGTACGCCTTCGTCTCGCCGTTCTTCCTGCTCTTCCTCGCGTTCGGCCTGTTCCCGCTGGTCTACACCGGCTGGGCGTCGCTGCACCAGGTGGAGCTGACCGCGCCCACCGACATGACGTGGGTGGGGATGCGCAACTACACGCGCATCTTCGACGACGACTTCTTCTGGAACGCGGCGAAGAACACCCTGACGATCGGGATCATCTCGACCGTTCCGCAGCTGCTGATGGCGATGGGCCTCGCCCACATCCTCAACTACAAGCTGCGTGCCTCGACCTTCTACCGGGTCGCGATGCTCGCGCCGTACGCGACCTCGATCGCGGCCGCCTCGCTGGTCTTCGTGCTGCTCTTCGGGCGCGACTACGGCATGATCAACTGGGCGCTGCACTTCGTCGGGATCGACGCCATCGACTGGCAGAACGACAAGTGGCCGTCGCAGATCGCCGTCTCGTCGATCGTCATCTGGCGGTGGACCGGCTACAACGCGCTGATCTACCTGGCCGCGATGCAGGCGATCCCGCAGGACCTGTACGAGTCGGCGGCGCTGGACGGCGCCAGCCGCTGGAAGCAGTTCCTGCACGTGACGCTGCCGTCGCTGCGGCCGACGATCCTGTTCACGGTCGTCGTCTCGACGATCGGCGCGAGCCAGGTCTTCGGCGAACCGCTGCTGTTCGACGCCAACAAGGGCGCGTCGGGCGGAGCGGAGCACCAGTTCCAGACGCTGGGCCTGTACCTGTACGAGCAGGGCTGGGTGAACCAGCACCTGGGCCGGGCCTCGGCGATCGCCTGGACGATGTTCCTGATCCTGATCGTGATCGGCATCGTCAACTACGTCATCTCGCGCCGGCTGCGCGCCAGTAGTTAGGAGTACCGGCCGTGACGACGACGACAACGACCGCGAAGTCCGTGGACCCCGAGGACGCCGTACCGACGGCCAGGAAGGTGCGCCGGCCCAAGTCCGCGCGGGCCGGCGGGCAGATGCACGGCGGCCCGATCGCCTACATCGTCCTGGGCGTGTTCACCATCGTTTCGCTGTTCCCGCTGCTGTGGACGGCGATCGCGGCGTCCCGCGACAACAACCGGCTGGCGCAGAACCCGCCGCCGTTCGTGTTCGGCTCGAACCTCTTCCACAACCTGGACGTGGCCTGGAACGACGCGAACCTGGGCAAGGCGTTCGTCAACACGACGATCGTGGCGGGGACGTCGGCGGCGACGATCGTCTTCCTGTCGACGATCGCCGGGTTCGCCTTCGCCAAGCTCCGGTTCCGGGGCCGTGGCGCGCTGATGCTCATCGTGATCGGCACCATGATGGTGCCGCCGCAGCTGAGCATCATCCCGCTGTACATGATGGTCGCCAAGCTGGAGTGGACCGACCAGCTCCAGGCGGTGATCCTGCCGTCGCTGGTGAGCGCGTTCGGCGTGTTCTTCATGCGGCAGTACCTCATCCAGGCACTGCCCGACGAGATCATCGAGGCGGCCCGGGTGGACGGCGCGAGCAGCTGGCGCGTGGTGTGGCACGTGGTGTTCCCCGCGGCGCGCCCGGCGATGGCGGTGCTCGGCATGCTGATGTTCGTCCAGACATGGAACGACTTCCTGTGGCCGTTCCTGGTGCTGAGCCAGACCGGCAACCCGACCGTGCAGGTCGCGGTCGCGGGCCTGGGCCGCGGGTACACCCCGGACCAGTCGCTGATCATGGCGGGTGCGCTGCTGGGCACCCTGCCGCTGCTGCTGGTCTTCGCGGTCTTCGGCAAGCAGATCGTGGGCGGCATCATGCAGGGCGCCGTCAAGGGCTGAGGGCGCGACGCGCCTCCGTACGACGTCCTGCCACGCCCTCCCGTCCATCAGTCCGCGACTTCACGGGGGCCGGGTCACCGCCGCCCCGGCCCCCTCGCACCTCTTCCCCCCCCGACCTCGTCGGTCTCGACGACCTCCCATGGGAGCGCTTCCATGCCTGAGCCCATTACTCCGGTGACCTTTCCGCCCGCCTTCCTCTGGGGTGCCGCGACCTCCGCGTACCAGATCGAGGGGGCGGTGCGCGAGGGCGGCCGCACCCCCTCGATCTGGGACACCTTCAGCCATACGCCAGGCAAGACGGCCGGTGGTGAAACCGGTGACATCGCTGTCGACCACTACCACCGCTACCGCGACGACGTGGCGCTGATGGCGGACCTGGGCCTGTCCGCGTACCGCTTCTCCATCTCCTGGTCCCGGGTCCAGCCGACCGGCCGGGGTCCCGCGGTGCAGGTGGGCCTGGACTTCTACCGCCGTCTGGTGGACGAGCTGCTGGCGGCGGGCATCAAGCCGGCCGTCACGCTCTACCACTGGGACCTCCCCCAGGAGCTGGAGGACGCGGGCGGCTGGCCGGAGCGGGACACGGCGCTCCGGTTCGCGGAGTACGCGCAGATCGTCGGCGAGGCGCTCGGCGACCGCGTGGAGAACTGGATCACGCTGAACGAGCCCTGGTGCAGCGCGTTCCTGGGCTACGCGTCCGGAGTGCACGCGCCGGGCCGTACCGAGCCGGTGGCGTCGCTGAAGGCGGCGCACCACCTGAACCTGGCGCACGGGCTCGGCACGTCGGCGCTGCGCGCGGCCATGCCGGCCCGCAACTCGGTGGCGATCAGCCTCAACTCCTCGGTGGTGCGCCCGCTCTCCCCGGGCGACCCGGCGGACCTGGCCGCCGTGCGGAAGATCGACGACCTGGCCAACGGCGTCTTCCACGGCCCGATCCTGCGGGGCGCCTACCCGGAGACGCTGCTGGCGGCGACCTCGTCGCTGACGGACTGGTCGTACGTCCACGACGGCGATCTGGGCGCCATCCACCAGCCGCTGGACGCGCTGGGTCTGAACTACTACACGCCCACGCTGGTCTCGGCGGCGGACGCGTCGGTGCGGGGCCCCCGCTCGGACGGTCACGGCGCGAGCGACCACTCGCCGTGGCCCGGCGCGGACGACGTGGCGTTCCACCTGACGCCCGGCGACCGCACGGAGATGGGCTGGTCCATCGACCCGACCGGCCTGCACGAGCTGATCATGCGCTACACGGCGGAGGCGCCCGGCCTGCCCCTGTACATCACGGAGAACGGCGCGGCCTACGACGACAAGCCCGACTCGGACGGCCGCGTCCACGACCCGGAGCGCATCGCCTACCTGCACGGCCACCTCTCGGCGGTCCGGCGGGCGATCGCGGACGGCGCGGACGTGCGGGGCTACTACCTGTGGTCGCTCCTGGACAACTTCGAGTGGGCGTACGGCTACGAGAAGCGGTTCGGCGCGGTGTACGTGGACTACGCGACGCTGACCCGCACGCCGAAGTCGAGCGCGCTCTGGTACAGCAAGGCGGCGCGCACGGGCGCGCTGGCGCCGACCGAGACCGCCTGACCCGGGGGGCGGGGAGAGGGCGCGGCGGGCCGGGGGGCCTGCCGCGCCCTTCGCCGTCGATCGTTCCCGGACGAGCGCCGAAGGCCATCCGAACGCCGAGCCGACCTGGGACGACGGCGGTTCCCGGCAGACCTCCCCGCCAGACCTCACCGCCGTACCCCGCCGCCGTACCCCGCCGACGCATCCGCCGGAACCGACCGCGGCTCCGGCCCCGGCCCCGGCACCGCCCGCGGTTCCGGCTCCGCCCGACCGACACCGGCCCGCTCCGACCGGAGGGGCCGTGCCGACTGGGGGCGGCAGCCGGGCCGTGCCCACAGGTGGCGGCCGAACGGGCCCCGGCCACCGGCGGGCGCGGGGCCCCGCGTCCGCCGGGGCCGGTCGGCCGGGCCCGGCCGTCTCCGGTCTGGCGGGCGTCGGCCGTCTCCGGCCGACGCGTCACTTGTAGGCGGCGAAGGCCTTCGAGAACGCGGAGTCGGTCTGGACGATCGAACTGCACGTCGCGTCGGCGTAGTTCTTGGCCCCGCCCGCGCACTGCTTGTCCCGGGTGGCCGACCACATCGACAGCGGGCCGAGCCCCTTGGCCTTGGCGAAGGCGACGAGCTGGGTGGCGTCGTCGACCGTGAAGATCTCGGACGCGACGTCGTTCACGCCGATCATCGGGGTCACCCCGACCGTCTTCCAGGCCGCGCTCTCACCGAGCCCGAGGACGCTCTTGACCTGCGCCTGGGTGGCGGTGGCGGCCTGCTCGGCGTAGGTCCCCATGTCCCCGCTGTACGCCGGCCCGTAGTCCATCGCCATGATGTTGACGGTGTCGATGCCCACCCCGGCGGACTTGGCGCCGGCCAGCAGGTTCACCCCGTCCTGCGTGAGCCCCTCGGGCATGACGGGGAGGGTGAACGACACGTTCAGATCCGGGTGCTGCTGCTGCAGCTCGGCGATCGCCCGGGCGCGGCGGGCGTTGGCCGCCGTGTCGGGCAGCGCGCCGCCCTCGATGTCGAAGTCCACCTTGGTGAGCCCGTAGGCGTCCACCGCCTTCCCGTACGCGGCCGCCAGCGCGTCCGCCGAGGAGCAGGTCGTCGCCAGCTCGGATCCGGAGGCGCCGCCGAAGGACACCCGCACGTCACCGCCCTTGGCCCGCAGGGCCCCGATCTGCGCGGCCACGGCGTCGCTCGCGAGGTCGGTCACCCCGCCCCACTTGGGGGTGCAGCCGCCGCCGTCGGTGACGAACGCCAGGTTGTAGTCCTTCACGCCGGTCGCGTTCACGCTCGCCAGGAGGTCGAAGGCCGGGTACAGGGAGGTGTCGACGTAGGGGGCGAACCCCGCGGAGGCCGTGGTGCCGGTACCGGTGCTCGCGCTGGTGCTCGGGGCAGGCGACGAGGAGGTCGCGGGAGCCGAGGGCGAGGAGGTGGCGCTCTGGCCGGGGGCTGCGGTGGAAGTCGCGGTCGCGGTCGGCCGACCGCTCGGCTCGGGCGTGGCGCCGCCGTCGGCGGAGCACTTGGCGCCGTCGACGAGACAACCCACGGGATCCGCACTGCCGTTGACGACGAAGCCGACGGCGACGGACTCCCCGACGGCGAGCCCGTCGGTGTCCCACTTCGGCGGCGAGACGGTGACGTGCTGCCCGCTGACGGCGGACTCTCCGTTCCACAGGGAGCTCAGCTTCGCCCCGGCCGGCAGGTCGAACTCCAGCTTCCAGGACGTCTTCGCCTGACCGCTGTTGTTCGTCACGACGTACTGCGCGGTGTACCCGGTCGACCAGTCGCTGGTCCTGGTGTAGGCCGCCCCGACCCCGGCCGCCTGCGCGGTGCCGCCGAGCAGCACGGCCCCGCCGCCCACCACGGCCGCGGCGACCGCGCCGCCGATCAACTTGTTCCTGCCACTGATCCTGCGCCGATGCGTGCTCATCACGTGCCTGCTTTCACTGCTCACGGGGATCCCGAGGGGGGTGCGGCAGCACGCTAGCGAGCCCGAACCGGGCAAAACGCCTGACAGGGACGGCCGTTGCCGTTCTTAGGGAGCGCTTAAGGAACACATCGGGGACGGTTAAAGGTCGAGACCAATTCGCCCTCTCAGGAGCGGCCGACGAGCGCCCGCCGCCGTCTGCGGACAGCTCCCCGGTGCCCCCGGCGCACCGGCTCCCGCCCGTCCAGCTGGATCCAGAGCCGCACCTCGGTACCGCCCAGCACCGAGGAGCCGATGCGGACGTCACCGCCCGTCGACTCGGCGAGCCGGCGCACGATGTCCAGGCCGAGGCCGGTCGAGCCCGCGGCGCCCGAGCCCCGGCCGCGCGCCATCGCCGCCTCGGGGTCGGCGATGCCCGCGCCCGCGTCCGAGACGAGGACGATCACCGCGTCCTCGCCGTTGTGCACGTCGACCGCGAAGGCCGTGCCCTCCGGGGTGTGCCGGAACACGTTGCCCAGCAGGGCGTCCAGGGCGGCGGCGAGGTCGGCGCGGGCCACGGGTATGCGGACCGGACGGTCCACGCCTGCCGTGCGCACCTTGCGGCCCTCGTCCTCCGCGAGCGCCGACCAGAACGCCATCCGCTCCCGGACCACCTCCGCCGCGTCGCAGCCCGCGCCCGGACCGGCGGCCGCCGTCTGCGGCTTGGCCTCCCGCGCCGTACGGATGATCGTGTCGACCTCGCGCTCCAGCTGGGCGACGGCGGTCCGGGTCTGCTCGGCGGCCGGGGACTCGCCCAGGGAGGCCGCGTTGAGCCGCAGCACGGTCAGCGGGGTGCGCAGCCGGTGGGACAGATCCGCCGCCAGTTCCCGCTCGTTGGCCAGCAGCTGGACCACCTGGTCCGCCATCGAGTTGAACGCCACCGCCGCGAGGCGCAGTTCGCTCGGCCCCTCCTCGGGCACCCTCGCCCCGAGCTTGCCCTCCCCCAGCTCGTGCGCCCCCTCGACCAGCCGTCTCGCGGGCTGCACCATCCGTACGCCCAGCCGGTCGGCGACCGCGACCGAGCCGACGACCAGCGCGGCCCCGACCGCCGCCAGCACCGCCCAGGCGGTACCCACGCCGTTGCTCGTCTCGGACTCGGGGACGTACACCTCGATGACCACGGTCCCCAGGCTCAGCGCGACCGGCTGCAGCAGTGCGGAGCCGCCGGGGACCTCGGTGGTGGAGGCGCGGCCCAGCTTGCGTACGGCCGCGATGTCCGCGTCCGCGGCGCGCTGCCGGCCGAGGTCGACGGCGGCCCGGCCGTCGCTCGCCGGCAGGTGCACCGCCATGCCGTCGTCGGAGCCCGCCGAGGCGACGACCCGCTCCAGCTGCTCGCGGTCGGTCGTGATGGACAGCGCCGGGACCACGACCGCGGCCTCCCGCTCGGCGTTGGAGAAGGCGCGGTCGCGGGCCATCTCCTTGACGACGAGGCCCAGCGGGACGGCGAAGGCGACCACGACCATCGTGGTGACCGCCAGACAGACCTTGACCAGTGCCCATCTCATCGGATCGGTACCGTCCCCCCGGAGTCGCAGACGGGCGGCTCCAGCTTCACGCCGACACCGCGCAGGGTGTGCAGATAGCGCGGCCGCGCCGCGGTCTCGCCCAGCTTGCGGCGCAGCCAGGACAGATGGACGTCGATGGTCTGGTCGTCGCCGTAGGACTGCTGCCACACCTCGGCCAGCAGTTCGCGGCGCGGGACCACGACCCCCGGCCGGCCCGCGAGGAAGGCCAGCAGGTCGAACTCGCGACGGGTGAGGTCGAGCCGTACGCCGTCCAGTTCGGCCTGGCGGCGCAGCGGGTCGACGGTCAGACCGCCGACCCGGATGACGCTGGAGGGCGAGGCCTCCGCGGCGCCGGACCGGGCCCGCCGCAGCACCGCCGCCATCCGCGCCGACAGGTGCTCCACGGAGAACGGCTTCGTCAGGTAGTCGTCCGCGCCCGCGTTCAGCAGCCGGACGATCTCCGTCTCGTCGTCGCGCGCGGTGGCGATGATGACCGGCACGTCCGTGATGCCGCGCAGCATCTTCAGGGCCTCGGAGCCGTCCAGATCGGGCAGGCCGAGGTCGAGGATGACCACGTCGAAACGGAAATGGGCGACCTCGCGCAGCGCCTCCAGTGCCGTGCCGACGCTGCGCACGAGGTGCGAGGCGTCGGTCAGCTGCCGGATGAGCGCCGAGCGTACGAACTGGTCGTCCTCGACCACGAGCACACTTGCCATGCGCCGCAACCTACGCCATGCGGGCGGGGGTCATTCGGGCCTGTGGACAACTCGGCCCCTGTGGACGGCCGGTGAGGCGGCCGTGCGCGCGGGGCGGACGGGCGGGGCGACGTCCGTGCGACACGGATGAGGCGCGTGGGGCAAGATGGCCAGCGATGCGCAGAGGACTCGTACACGTACTGGCCTGGTCGCTCGCCACGGGCGCGGCGGTCACGCTGTCGTGGTGGGGTGTCCACACGGTGATGGCGGGCACGGCCTACGATCCGCCGCGCGCCCTGCCGCTCACCGCGGGCGACGCGATCACGCGGGAGTCGAAGCAGCCGTCGGCCTCGCCGACGGGCAGCCCGTCCGCGTCGCGGAGCCCGTCCCCGAAGCCGAGCCGGACCCCGGCGTCCCCGTCCCCCTCCCGGACGGCGGCCGACGCCACCCCCTCCCCCAGCGCCTCCGGAACGCCCCGGGCCGGCTCCCGGGGCACGGTGAAGAGCTACGACACCGAGGGCGGGCTGGTCGTCTTCGACCTGGGCAAGGTCTCCGCGTCGCTGGTCTCGGCGACCCCGGGCGCGGGCTGGTCGATGCAGGTGTGGAAGACGGAGTCGTGGATCCGGGTGGAGTTCAGCTCCGGCGCGGACCGGGTGTCGGTGTTCTGCACCTGGCACGACGGGCCGCCCCGGGTGGAGGTCGGCACGTACTGACGGCCGGGCTAGCGGAAGACGGAGGGCGGCGGGGCCGGTGAGGCCACCGCCGAGGCGTCCACGACCGGTACCGCGCCGCCGGTGAAGTCGGTGAGCGCCCTGCCGTGCTCGACCCGGCCGGGGTGGGGGTCGGACGCGGCCCTGCGGGTCAGTTCGGCGGTGGGCAGCGGGCGGTCGGAGGCCACGAGCACCGCGTTGCCGAACCGTTTGCCGCGCAGCACGGTCGGGTCCGCGACCAGCGCGAGTTCCGGGAACCGGGCGGCTGCGGTGGCGATCTGGCCGCGCAGGTGCGCGAGCGGCGGGCCGTCGGCGAGGTTGGCGGCGTAGGTCCCACCGGGCTTGAGCGCCCTGCGGACCTCGTCGAGGAACTCGGTCGAGGTGAGGTGGGCGGGGGTGCGGGCGCCGCTGAACACGTCGGCCAGCACCAGATCCGCCCACCCGTCGGGCACCTTGGCGAGACCTTCACGCGCGTCGACCGACCTCACCCTGATCCGCGCCCCCGGGTCCAGCGGCAGCTCCCGGCGCACCAGCCGGACGAGGGCCGCGTCCCGTTCGACGACCTGCTGCGTGGAGCGGGGTCGGGTGGCGGCGACGTACCGGGCGAGGGTGAACGCGCCGCCGCCGAGATGCACGACGTGCAGGGGCTTGCCCGGCGGCGCGAGGAGGTCGATGACATGGCCGAGCCGCCGCTGGTACTCGAAGGAGAGGAAGCCGGGATCGTCGAGGTCGACGTGCGACTGCGGGGCTCCGTCGATGAGCAGCGTCCAGGCCCGCGCCCGGTCCCGGTCGGGTACGAGCTGGGCGAGCCCGCCGTCGACGGTCTCGACGACGGCGTCGGCGTCCCGCTCGCGCCGCGTGTTCCTGGACTTTGCCATGCCCGCATTTTCGCAGCCCACGGACATTCCCCGCGCACCCACCCGAACAAGGAGGCGAACGGCGACCGGGCCGGGGGCCAGGCAGCGACCAGGCAGCGGGCGGACGGCGGGCGGGCGGGCCGGGCAGTCCGGGGGGAGTCGGACGGCGGTCGGAGTGCCGCTCGCGGACGCGCGCGGACGCTCGGGGGTGCTGGGGGGCCGTGCGGGAGGGAGTGCCGCTCGCGCACGCGCGTGGACGGGGCCGTGCGGGACGGAGTGCCGCGCCGGTCACCCCGCGCGCGTGCTCACCGGCAGCTGTCCGCCGCCTCGATCAGCCGGGCCGCCTCGCCCAGCGCCCGCCGCAGCACCGCCGGATCCGTCGCCAGGTCCGCCTCGCCGGGGGGCACCAGCCAGTCCGAGCCCTCGGCCGACGACTCGGGGGCGAGTCGCAGCCCCCTGCCGTCGGTCTGCGTGCAGGTGCTGCCGGGCATGTCCCAGGCGGCCGCCGTCCCGGCCGGCACCACGAAGCCGAGCGTGTCGCCGCCGTCGTCGTGCAGGACGGGCCCCACCCCGTCCCCCGTCGTCGCCCTCCGCAGGATGTCGACCGCCTCCAACCCCTGACGGGTCGGCACCGTCACGAGGTCGCACGCCGCCACCGACGTCGTAGAAGGAACGTTGCTCTGGCTGGTCTCCATCCCGGCCTCCACCGCGCAGCCCGCCTGTAGTCCGCAAAGCTCAACGGCTCACGGCGTCAAGGGCTACGGCGGAAGTCCGCCGCAAAGGATGGCAGTTCATGGCAGATCATGGATGAGATATCCGTTTTGTAGCCAAACACCGCATGGCGGCCCGACCGCAACAGGTACGTTCTTGCCCGCCGGGAACAAGGGTGCCACACGGACAACTCATCCCTATTCCGGCATGGTTCGACGGTTCGCACGAGAGGACCCGGCCATGGCGTCGTCAACGGTGACCCCACCTCGGCCAGACCGGCCGGCACGGCCCAACCTCGCCTTCCGCCACCTGCGCGGACATCGCTCACCCGCCGAGTTCGCCGCACTCGTGCGGCGGGCCGCCCGTGAGATCGGCGAGCGTGTCAGCTGTGACGCCCGCTACATCGGGCGCGTCGAGGCGGGCGAGATCCGCTGCCCCAACTACGCGTACGAGCGGGTGTTCCTGCATATGTTCCCCGGCCGCACGCTCACCGATCTGGGGTTCGCGCCCCGCGCGTCCGTGCGCGGACGAGGAGCGCGCGCCCCCGAGGACGCGCCCTGCGCACCCACCACAAGACCGGAGCGCACTGCCAGTGACGAGCAGAACACGGCTGAGACGGGCAGGGCGCCCGAGCCGTATGACACGCAGGACCCGTACGACACGCACCACCACAACCACGAGGAGAGCGACGTGCTGCGTCGCGCATTCATGACCGGCGGAGGTGCCACGATGGCCGCCGTCACGCTGGGCCCCCTCCGGCTCGCCCACGACGCGTCGGCGGATCGTCCCGTGCGCCGCGCGGGAGCGAGCGAGGCCGGCGCCCTCGAAGAAGCGGTCCGCCGCATCCGGCTGCTCGACGACCGGCACGGGGCCGACGGCCTCTACCGGCGCGCGGCCGCCCCGCTGCGCGCCGCCTACGCGCTGCTGGACGCCGGGACGACCCGGCAGTCGACCGCCGACCGGCTCCACTCGGGCGCCGGGGAACTCGCCATCTCGGTGGGCTGGCTCGCACACGACTCGGGCCGGTTCGACGACGCCCGCTCGCACTACGCGGAGGCGCTGGCGACCGCCCGGGTGACCGGGGACCAAGGACTGGAGGCGCACGCCTTCTGCAACACCGCGTTCCTGGCACGGGACGCGGGACGGCCGCGCGAGGCCGTGCGCGCCGCCCAGGCGGCCCAGCGCGCCGCCCGCCCCCTCGGCTCGGCCCGGCTGATGTCGCTGCTGGCGCTGCGCGAGGCGGGCGGCTGGGCGGGGCTCGCCGACCGCACCGGCTGCGAACAGGCCCTCGTGCGCGCGCAGGCCCTCTACGACCGGGGCCCCTGCGAGAGCGATCCCGAGTGGATGAGCTTCTACGGCGAGGCCGAACTCGAGGGGCTCGAGGCGCAGTGCTGGTCGACCCTGGGCGACTGGCCGCGCGCGGCCCGGCACGCGAAGCGGGCGGCGGACCTCCAGGACCCGCACTTCTCGCGGAACATCGCGCTGTACACGGCCGAACTGGCGGACGACCTCGCGCGCGGGGGCCACCCCGACGAGGCGGCGGTGGCCGGGATGCGGGTCCTGGACCTGCTGGACCAGGTCCAGTCGTCCCGGATCCAGACGATGCTGGCCGGTACCGCAAGAGTGCTGCTGCCGCACCGGCGCGCGGGAGGCGTCTCCACCTTCCTGGAGCGGCACGCCTCGACACCGCGGACGGTGTGAGACCCGGCCCACGCCCTCGTCCACGATTGCCGCGGGCGCCCGCGGTTACCCGAGGTGCCCGAGGTCGTTCCAGCTCTCGATCGCCGGTTCGCCGTAAGCCCATCCCAGGACCGACAGGGACGTGGGGTTCAGCCGGATCCGGGCCGCGAAGTCCAGCGGCAGCCCCAGCCAGCGTGCCCCGATGGAGCGGAGGATGTGCCCGTGGGCGAAGACCAGCACGTCCCGGTCGGCCGAGCGGGCCCAGGCCACGACCTCGTCCGCGCGGGCGGTCACCTCGGCGAGCGTCTCGCCCTCGGGGACGCCGTCGCGCCAGATGAGCCAGCCGGGCCGGGCGGCCTGGATCTCGGCGGGGGTCATGCCCTCGTACGCGCCGTAGTCCCACTCCATCAGCGTGTCCCAGGCGGTGGCCCGCTCGCCGAAGCCCGCGAGTTCGCACGTCTCACGCGCGCGTGCCAGCGGGCTGGTGCGTATCTCCACGTCCGTCAGGCCGTCGTACGGGGCCCGGTGCAGCCGCTCGCCGAGCAGCTTGGCGCCGCGGCGGCCCTCCTCCAGGAGAGGCACATCGGTCCTGCCGGTGTGCTTGCCGGACAGGGACCACTCGGTCTGTCCGTGCCGGGCCAGCAGGATGCGCGGTGCCATGGGGGACCTTTCCGGGGAGACCCTGAGAGGGATCGGGGGAGAAACCAGAGGCGGATCCCCTCCATCATCGCTCACCCTGAACAGGGGCAACCCGATGGGCGATCTCAGCGTCTTTGAGAGCCGGGGCGGCCATCAGGGACGCGCGCACGCGCCGTAAAGTGGCCCGTCCCGAGCCACCGGCACAGCAGCCACGAGACAGCGACAAGAAGGGGGAGGCAATCGGATGCCGCAGACCGAGACACCAGGCACCGAGGCGGCCCCGCGGACACGGCTGCGCTGGTGGACGGAGCTGCCGCTGATCCTGCTGGTGTACGCCTGCTACTCGGCGGGCCGACTGCTCGCGCGCGGCGACGTGACCACCGCCGTCGACCACGGCCTCGCGCTGCTGCGCATCGAGAAGTTCCTGCACATCAACGCCGAGCACCCCTTGAACCGGCTGTTCAGGACCCAGGCGTGGATCGGCGTGCCGGCCGACTTCTGGTACGCGTCGCTGCACTACCTGGTGACACCGGTGATCCTGGTCTGGCTGTTCCGGTCCCGGACCCAGCTCTACCGCGCGGCCCGCACCTGGCTGATGACGTCCACGTTCATCGGCCTCATCGGCTTCACCCTGATGCCCACCTGCCCGCCCCGGCTGCTGTCGGCCGGCCACGGCTTCGTGGACACCATGGCCCAGTACAGCTCGTACGGCTGGTGGGGCGGCGAGGCGAGCGCCCCGCGCGGCATGGGCGGCATGACCAACCAGTACGCGGCCATGCCCAGCCTGCACGTCGGCTGGGCCCTGTGGTGCGGCGTCATGCTGTGGCGCTACGGCGGCACGCGTACGGCGAAGACGGCCGGCGTCGTCTACCCGCTGGTGACGACGCTCGTGGTGATGGGCACCGCCAACCACTACTTCCTCGACGCGGTCGCCGGCGCGGCCGTGATGGGCGTCGGGCTGCTGCTGACGCCGCTGGTGACGCGCGGCGCGGACCGGGCCCGGGTGTGGTTCGCGGCCCGTGTCCCGGTGGTCGCGGCCGCCTCTGCGGGCACATCGACCCCGATTGTCAGTGGCGGATGCCAGACTTCGACGGGTGAGCGAATTCCACGGCAGCGCGAGTCACGGTTCGGCCCCGGAGCCGAGCCGGGTGCCACCCCCTCGGACGCGGGGGACGGCGCTCCGGCAGCGGCTCGCTGAGCTGCGCGGCCCCGACGTACCGGCCAAGCCGCTGGACGCCCGCGCCCTCGCGGCGCTGGCGGCCAACCCGGGCTGTGAGCGGCGGGCCATCCTCGACGGCGCCGGGGTGGACAAGACGACGCTGGCGGACGCGCTGGGCTCGCCCTCGGCCTTCGGACAGTCCCAGTTCGCCCTGACGCGCGGCAACGCGTTCGAGGCGAAGGTGAAGGCGGACGGCGGCGCGGAACTGCTGCGGCTGGTGCACGAGCGGCTGGACCCGGGCGCCGAGCCGCCCGTCGGCGCGGCGCTTCCGGACCTGTCCGCGGTCGGCCCCGAGGGCCGCACCGCGCGCACCGCGCTGGCGCTGCGCGAGGCCACCGGGGCGACCGGCACCTGGACGCTCCTGGACCATCCGATGATCGCGCTCGATGTCGCGGGCTCCCCCGCCTTCCTGGAGCCGGACGCGGTGGTGGTGCACCCGGACGGCAGCTGGACGGTCGTCGAGATCAAGTCGTTCCCGATGCTGGACGGCTCGGCGGACCCGGCGAAGGTCGGCGCCGCCGCCCGGCAGGCCGCCGTGTACGTGCTGGCGCTGGAGGCGGTCGCCGCCCGTCTCGACCCGGCCCCGCGCGTGCGCCACCGGGTGCTCCTGGTCTGCCCCAAGGACTTCTCCAACCTGCCCACCGCCTCCGCGGTGGACGTGCGCAAGCAGCGCGCGGTCACCAGCCGCCAGCTGGCCCGCCTCACCCGCATCGAGGACATCGCCGACGCCCTCCCCGAGGGCACGTGCTTCTCCCCCGACCTGCCCGCCGAACGGCTCACGGCGGCCGTCGAGGCGGTCCCGGCGGCGTACGCGCCCGAGTGCCTGGCCGCCTGCGAGCTGGCGTTCCACTGCCGTGAGCGGTCCCGTGAGGCCGGCGCGGTCACCTCCCTGGGCCGTTCCGTGCGGGCCGAACTGGGCGGGCTGACCACCGTCGAGGACGTCCTGGCGGCGGCGCGCGGCGAGAGCGGCGATCCGCGGGACCCCGCGGTGGCCGCCCTGCGCCGGGCCGCGGTTCTCCGCGCCGACGCCCTGGGGACGATGTGTCGCTGATCACCACCCTCGCGCGCCTCGAGGCCGTCACCACCGGCCGCGCCCAGCCCACCGCCACCGTCCGGCACCGCCACCTGTCCGCACGGCCGCTGGTCTTCGTGCCGCTGACCACGGCCGGCGAGGCCGGCGCCCCGCTGGGCGCGCTGGTCGGAACCGACCGGGACGCGCCGCGGCTGCTCGTCGTGCCGCAGCCGCGCGACCGTGAGCTGCGGTTCGCGTTCCTCGCCGAACTGGCCGACATCGTGCTGCCGTACGTCGACTCCTACGCCGACGTCGTCGAGGCCGCCGAGCGCAGCGAGACCGACCCGGAGACCGGCAAACGCGTCAAGGTCGAGGTCGAACTGTGCGCCGATGCGCCCCAGCTGATCGTCCCGAGCCGTGCGGGCGTCGACTTCGTGCGCCTCCTGGGCCGCTCCATGCGCTTCAGGCGGACGGCGGAGCAGGACCCGGAGACGCCGTATCCCGCCCCTCCGCGCGTGCCGCTGCTCGGCCGCTGGCTGACCCATTTCGGGGAGCGGTCCCGGGTGCCCGGCTCCTCGCTGCTGACCGCGATGACCGAAGTCCTGGGCCGGCACTGGGCGACCGGGCAGTCCAGCCTGGAGGACCAGCACCTGGGGGCCCAGCTCGCCTGGATCGCCCCGCCGCCGGGCGCGACGGGCGCGCAGGCGGCGCTGCGCGCGGAACTCGCGCGGGACGCGGCCGGACAGCTGCTGTGCCCGCCGGCGGGTCCGGCGACCGACCCCGCGTTCGACAACAAGCTGCTCGCCCCGGCCATCGAGCGCTACGACCGCGCGCGCACCGCCCTGGCCGCCGCCGAGGACGGCCTCCAGGCCGACGACCGGCTGGGCGCCCTCACCGCGGCCGAGCAGGACATCCGCGAGCTGGTGAGAAGCCGGACGCTGCCCACCTGGAACAAGGTGTGGGAGGGCCTGGACCTGCTGCGGGCGCTGCCGGAGGGCGCGCACGTCGAGGAGCGGTGGACGCGCGACCGCTGGTCGTTCACCGGCCACCGCGACCGGGTCGTCGCGGGCGAGCCCCCGCAGCCGCGCCGGGACGACGCCGTCACCGCCGCCAACAAGCTCGCCACCCGCGAGCGCGAACAGGCCCGGCTGGAGGCGCAGGAGGCGCTCGACGACCCGCTGGTGATGGCGGGTCGGCGGCTGGCCGGGGAGGCGTTCGCGGGCGAGGTCGTGGACGTGGTCATGGCGTACAGCGAGAGCAAGCGGCCGAGCCCGCGCCCGCTGGTCACCGTGCGGACGGACGACCGGCCGCATCTCGGGGAGCGGGCGAAGGTGTTCCGGTCGCTGGGCGGGAAGCCGCAGGCGGCCGAGTTCGTGGGCCGGGACGGCGAGGAGGAGGACGGCCTGCTGGTGCTCCGGATCGTCGACAAGATGGGCCGCGGCAAGGAGCCCGAGGCCGGGTCCGTGCCCGAGAAGGGCGACCGGCTCTGCTTCACGCTCTTCGAACACGAGCAGCGCGGCGGCGCGAAGCTGCCCGATCCGGAGGACACGCCGTGGACGCACGGCGGCCCGCCGGGCGAGCAGGCGATCGAAGCCCCCGATTCCGTCACCCAGGAGGACGTGCTGTGACCACCGAGGCCGCCTTCGACCCCGGTACCGCCGCCACCCGCGCCACCGACGCGATCCTGCGCGACACGCTGCACGGCAGCGCGCGCGGGGTGGTCGTCGACTCCCCGCCCGGCGCCGGGAAGTCCACGCTCGTCGTCCGCGCGGCGCTGGAACTGGCCGACGCGGGGCGGTCGTTGATGGTGGTCGCGCAGACCAACGCGCAGGTCGACGACCTGGTGGCGCGGCTCGCGGCGAAGAGCCCCGAGCTGCCGGTGGGCCGGCTGCACAGCAGCGACGCCGACCCCTACGACAAGGCGCTCGACGAGCTGCCGAACGTACGGAAGTCGGCGAAGGCGGCGGAGCTGGCGGGCCTGCCGGTGGTGATCTCCACCGCCGCCAAGTGGGCGCATGTGAAGGTGGACGAGCCGTGGCGGCACGCCATCGTGGACGAGGCGTACCAGATGCGGTCGGACGGGCTGCTGGCCGTGGCCGGGCTGTTCGAGCGGGCGCTGTTCGTGGGCGACCCGGGGCAGCTGGACCCGTTCTCGATCGTCGGCGGCGAGCAGTGGGCGGGCCTGTCCTACGATCCGTCGGCCTCGGCGGTGAGCACCCTGCTCGCGCACAACCCCGAGCTGCCGCAGCACCGGCTGCCGGTGTCCTGGCGGCTCCCGGCGTCGGCGGCGCCCCTGGTCTCCGACGCGTTCTACCCGTACACCCCCTTCCGCAGCGGCACCGGGCACGGCGACCGGCGCCTGTCCTTCGCCGTGCCCGCGGACGGCTCCGGCACGGACCGGGTGATCGACGAGGCGGCGCGGTCGGGCTGGGGTCTGCTGGAGCTGCCCGCCCGGCACACGCCCCGGACCGACCCCGAGGCGGTGCGGGCCGTCGCGACGGTCGTCCGGCGGCTGCTGGACCGGGGCGGCGCGGCGACCTCGGAGCTCTCCCCCGACCCGACCCCGCTGACCGCCGACCGGGTGGCCGTCGGCACGGCCCACCGCGACCAGGCGGCGGCGGTGCGGGCGGCGCTTGCGGAGCTGGGCGTCCCGGACGTGACCGTCGACACGGCGAACCGGCTCCAGGGCATGGAGTTCGACGTCACGGTGATCCTCCACCCGCTCTCCGGCCGCCCCGACGCCACCGCCTTCCACCTGGAGACGGGCCGCCTGTGCGTCCTGGCCTCCCGCCACCGGCACGCGTGCGTGGTGGTGTGCCGGGCGGGCGTCGGCGACCTGCTGGACGCCTACCCGTCGACGGAGCCGGTCCAGTTGGGAACCCTGGTCAAGTTCCCGGACGGCTGGGAGGCGAACCACGCGGTCCTGGCGCACCTGGCGGAACACCGGGTGCCCTGGAGACCCTGACCCGACGCGGGCGCCGGGCACCCGACGCCACGACCCGGCCGGGACACCACGCCCCGCAGATCCCGGCCCGGCGGGAACATCGGGGAGGCCGGGAGCCTTGAGAGTGCGGGGCCGAGGGCCTCTTGCGCTGCCGGGGGACAATGGAGGGTGGTCCACTCCACCGGTGCTGTCCGCCCGTGGAGTCATCCGAACGTACGAGGAGGAGAAGACATGGCGGAGCCCACGCCGCGTCGGAACGAACCGCGGCTACGCCCCGCGCCCCTGCTCTTCGAGCCCGCCGAGGCGGCCGGCGATCCGGAGCACTTCTTCGACCTGGAGTCGATAGACGATCCGGCCGCGCTGCTCACGCGGGCGACGGAGCTCACGCTCGCCTTCCGGGCGGCCGCCGACCGGGCGGTGGAGTTCCAGGCCATGGCGGCGGCACAGCTCGCCGATCCGCGCCGCTTCGACCGGCTGACGCCGGCGGACATCGGCGAGCGGGCCGAGTGGACCGAGGACTACGCGAAGAAGATGGTCGAGTTCGGCCGGGATCTGCTGCGGGGCGACACCGAGGGGCGGGGGCACGCCGACCCCGTCTGAGCGCCGCCGCGGGCCCGTAGGCCACACCGGGCCGCGCCCGCCCGCCGCTGCCGCGTCCGCCCCGCCGCTGTCCCGCCCGCCCCGCACGGCGCTGCGCCTGGCATATGCCGGGCGGGCAAGATACTCCTCCCCGTCCCCTCCCGTCCCGTTTTCCGGCAACCCTGTGAAATCGTCCGCTCACCCCCGGTAGACCTGGAGGTATGAGCAGCGCATGCGACGAACCCATCGGCGTCACCCCGGACGGCGCCGCCTGGCTGGCCTCCGCCGGGACCTATCCGCGCAGCACGCTCGCTTTCTGGGAGGAGCGGCCGCAGGCCCCGGTGGTGCTCCCCTGCGGCTCGGTGTTCGACATCGTCAGCGCCCCGACGATGTTCGGGCGGCTGATGCTCGACCGGCTGTGGAGCGAGGGCCCGGGCTCCGGTCCGGTGGCCGCGTTCCGCGGGCGGATGCTGCTGTTCGCGGCGCCGGGCACGGCCCGGCGGCTGCCCTCCCTGCTGGAGTGGGAGGAGTGGAGCGCCGAGGGCCGCCGGGACGGCCGTACGGCGACGGTGCCGCCGCTGCTGTGCCACGGCACGGGGGACGCGGTGACCGTGCCCGCGCTCACCCCCGCCGGGGAGGGCGCCTCGACGCGCTGGATGGTCGCCCCGGACACCCGTCATCCCTGGCTGCCGGGCCCGGAGATCCTGCTGTGGGCGGCCGTCAGGGCGGCCCGTTCGGCCGTGCGGATTTCGATTTCTCCTCCCCAGGATCAGGATGCTAAGGTCTACGACGTCAGCAGGCGCCGCTAGCTCAGTTGGTTAGAGCAGCTGACTCTTAATCAGCGGGTCCGGGGTTCGAGTCCCTGGCGGCGCACGACGTCGAGAGCGGGGGGGGGGGGGGGGGGGGGGCGCCCCCCCCCCCCCCCCCCCCCCCCGCTCTTGTCATTCCCCGGCAGTCACAGCTTCGTGCCCGGCGTGATCTTCACCGTCCACGCGCCCGACGCCGTGCGTCCCTCGACGTCCACCCGTACGCCGTTGCCCGGCACCGTGAAGCTCTCGCCGAGGGCGACCGGGGCGTCCGCGAGCGGCGGGTAGACCGAGTTCTCCCAGCAGGCCTCGGTGCGCGGATGGGCGTCGATCACCTCGACCGGCCCCCGGCCGGACCGGGCGCCGCTGCTGACGCGGTAGACGAGGACGCCGGTGCGGCAGGCCGCCCGGTCGTTGCCCGCCGGCTCGCGCGCCTCGAAGGCGAGCGCGCTGTCGGGGCCGGTGCGCACCACCGCCAGCTTGGGCCCGTTGCCGAGCCCGAAGGCCGGCGCCCCGGAGGCCCCGGCGACGGGCACGCCCGGCCCGGCGCTCAGCGGCTCCAGGGTCAGCCGGGTCGGGCCGGGCCCCCGTACGCACACCACCTGGCGCTCCCGCAGCCAGCCCAGCTTCCACTTGTGCCAGGCGAACAGGTCCGGGGCCAGACCGAACTGGCTGCCCATCAGGTCCCAGTCGCCCACATAGGTGTCCCAGTCGCCCTTGCCGTCGGCGGGGCGGTGGTAGAGGTCGGGCAGGTCGAAGACGTGGCCGGTCTCGTGGGCGAGGACGAGACGGTCCGGGGGATGCTGCTCGAAGACCGTGACGACCCGGCGGATGTCCGTGCCGTCGGCGTGCAGCGGGGCGTCCAGATTGACGACCTTGGTGGCGTCCGAGTCGACGCCCGGCGCGTCCGGGTCGGCCACGAAGTAGACGACGTCGTAGCGGGAGAAGTCCACGTGGGGGTCGGCGGCGGCCAGCGCGTCGTGCAGATAGGCGGCCCGGCTGTCGGCGTTCCAGTCGCGCTGTATGGCGTACGCGGTGGACGGCTTCGGCATGCGGATCCAGCGCTTCAGCGGATGCGCGCGCAGGGCGAACTTCCCGTAGGACGCCTGCCGGAAGAAGCGGCTGGTGGCCGGGAAGTGGTCGGCGGCCAGTTCGTCGGGGGTGGTCGTCGGGAACCGGTCCGGGAAGGACAGGAAGACCATGACCGCGTCGAGGGAGCGGGCGGGCCGGGGATAGGCGCTGTTCCAGGTGTCCACGCCCTCCGAGTGGTGGGCCGTGGTGCGGGTCAGGGCGCACGGGGCGGGGGAGAACGGCTCGGCGACCGAGGGGCCGCCGACGAGCGAGTTCGCGACCAGTGCCGAAAGGGTGGTGAACACGGCGGCCGTACTGCGCAGTCGGGGGCGCGGAAGCAGTCGCACACGTCGCGGCAGTCGCGGCACAGGGACCTCCGGAAGGCGGTTCACGGGACACCGCCACCCAGCCTGTGTGAAATTGTCGTACTACGCCCTGTTTGTCTGCCCCAGACGAGTGAGGAGGCGGAAAGCGGGCATCACCTCGACACCCCCGGAATTCTCACGGAACGTCACAAGCGGTCGTCCCCCCACAGAACCGGGCCAGGTGCGGGCAGAAACGATCTGTCAGAAAGGCCGGTTGTTCGGGGACACTGGGCAGTGGCTGCGCGGGTCCGGGGGCAGCCTCTATGATCGGCAGACTTTCCTGCACGGACAGCGATCGAGTGCACTGCGGGAGCGAGCGGTGAGCGGAACGTCCGAAGGGCCGACGCCCGCGGCAGACCTCGACCGGTCAGCCGACACAGAGAGTGACATCGACAGTACGGAAAGCGGGCTCCAGGTCCATCGACCACCGGCCTACCGTTCCGTCTTCGCGGCGGCGCCCCTCGCCATGGCCGTGGTCGACGGCGAGGGCCGCATCGTCGACGCCAACGACGCGCTCGGCGCGCTGCTCGGCGGCGAGAGCGCGGTCCTGGTCGGGCGGGTCGCCTCCGACCTGCTGGACCTGGCCTCCGACGCGCGCACCTGGCACGCCTACCGTGAGGTGCTGCGCGGCCGGCAGGCGAAACTGCGCTGCACCCGGCGGCTGAAGCAGCCCGACGGGCACTCGCTGTGGGCGCAGGTCACCGTCTCCCCGCTCGACGCGGACATGCCCGGCGTCCTGCTGTCGGTCGCGGACGTGAGCGCGCACCGTGACCTCCAGGCGAGGCTGCGGCACCTCCAGATGCACGACCCGGTCACCCGGTTGCCCAACCGGACCCTGTTCTTCGAGCGGGTGTCCGCCGCACTGGAGGCGGAGGTGTACGAGCAGAGCGGGACCGGCCGGATCGGCCTGTGCTACCTGGACCTGGACGGCTTCAAGGCGGTCAACGACACCCTCGGCCACCGGGTGGGCGACCTGCTGCTGGCCGCCGTCGCCGAACGGCTGACGGAGTGCGCCGAGCAGGCGGGGCAGACCCGGCCGAGCGTGCCGCTGGTCGCCCGGCTGGGCGGCGACGAGTTCGCCCTGCTGGTCGAGGACTCCACCGGCACCGAGCAGCTGGCCGACCTGGCCGAGTCCGTGCTCAAGGCGCTCCAGGCCCCCTTCGACCTGGCCGGGCACCGGCTGAACGTCTCCGCGTCGATCGGGGTCGTGGAGCGGCACGCGGCCGGCACCACCGCGACCGGCCTGATGCAGGCCGCCGACACGACCCTGTACTGGGCGAAGGTGGACGGCAAGGACCGCTGGACGCTGTTCGACCCCGAGCGCAACGCCCATCTGATGACCCGGCAGGCGCTGGCCTCCACGCTCCGGCCGGCCATCGAGCGCGGCGAGTTCCGTCTCGACTACCAGCCGCTGGTCGGCATGTCGGACGGCCGGCTGCGCGGCGTGGAGGCGCTGGTCCGCTGGGACCACCCCCGGTTCGGACTGCTGTCGCCGAATCGGTTCGTCGCGCTGGCCGAGGAGGACGGTTCGATCGTGCCGCTCGGCCGATGGGTTCTGGCCACCGCCTGCCGGCAGGCCCGGCGGTGGCAGCTGGACAATCCGGACGATCCGCCGCTGTTCGTCAGCGTCAATGTGGCGGTGCGTCAGGTGTGGGACTCCGACCTGGTGGCGGATGTGGCGGAGATCCTCGCCGAGACCGGGCTCGCGCCGCACCTGCTGCAGCTGGAACTCACCGAGTCCGCCGTGATGGGCTCGGCGGGGCGGCCGCTCCAGGCGCTCCAGGCGCTCAGCGACATGGGCGTCGGCATCGCCATCGACGACTTCGGCACCGGCTACTCCAACCTCGCCTACCTGAGCCGGCTGCCGGTGTCGGTGCTGAAGCTCGACGGGTCCTTCGTGCGCGGCTTCCAGTACGAGGGCGCGGGCTCCCCGCCGAACCCGGCCGACCAGGTCGTCGTCGAGGCGATGATCGACCTCGCCCACCGGCTGGGGCTGACGGTCACCGCCGAGTGCGTGGAGACCTCCGCGCAGGCGACCCGGCTGCGCAGCATCGGCTGCGACACCGGGCAGGGGTGGCTGTACTCCCGTCCGGTGCCGCCGGATCGTATCTCCGAACTGCTGGGTACCGAGACCTACGCCGTCGGCAACCCGTAGGCGTCCGCGACGAGTTCGTAGGAGCGCAGGCGCAGCTCACCGCGGTGGGCGTGGCTGGTGAGCATCAACTCGTCGGCGCCGGTGCGCTTGTGGAGGTCGTCGAGGCCGGTGCGGACCTCGTCGGCGGTGCCGTGGATGATGTTCGCGCCCCACGAGTCGACGAACTCCCGCTCCAGCGCACTGAATGCGTGCGCCTCCGCCTCCTCGGGGGAGGGGAACAGGCCGGGGCGGCCGCCGCGCAGCCGGATCATGTTGAGGCCGGTGGCCAGGACCTGGCGGCGGGCCTCCCGTTCGTCGTCGACGGCGAGCACGGAGACGCCGATCAGCGCGTACGGCTCGGCGAGCACCTCGGACGGCCGGAAGGACTCCCGGTACAGGTCGAGGGCCGGGACGGTGTTCTGCGCCGAGAAGTGGTGCGCGAAGGCGAAGGGCAGGCCGAGCACACCGGCCAGCCGGGCGCTGAAGCCGGAGGAGCCGAGCAGCCAGATCGGCGGCCGGTGCGGCGACTGCACCCCGCCGGGGGACGTGCCCTGGACCGGGCCGGGGATCGCGTGGATGCGGCGGTAGCGGTGGCCGTCGGGGAAGTCGTCGTCCAGGAAGCGGGTGAGCTCGGCGAGCTGCTCGGGGAAGTCGTCGGCGCCCTCGTGCAGGGTGGCGGTGCGGCGGAGGGCGGCGGCGGTGGCGCCGTCCGTGCCCGGGGCGCGGCCGAGGCCGAGGTCGACCCGGTGGGGGGCCAGCGCCTCCAGGGTGCCGAACTGCTCGGCGATGACGAGGGGCGCGTGGTTGGGCAGCATCACGCCGCCCGAGCCGAGCCGGATGCGGTCGGTGTGGGCGGCGAGGTGGGCCAGGATCACCGCGGGCGAGGAGGAGGCGACGCCCGGCATCGAGTGGTGCTCGGCGACCCAGTAGCGGTGGAAGCCGCGTGACTCGGTGTACCGGGCGAGTTCGACGCTGGTGCGCAGGGCGTCGGTGGCGGTGCGACCGGAGCCCACGGTGACCAGGTCCAGCACGGAGAGGGGCGCCGGCGCGCCGCCCAGGGCCGTCCCTCGGATCTCGTCCCGCGCCGTCACATCGCTCACCGTCTCGTCCGCCGCCACGGGGGTCCTCCTGCTCGTCGACCGTGCACTGTCGTCGGCGGATAACAGGAGGGTGTCCCCGTTTATTCCCGGCCGGCCCGCCGGGGCGGCCGGCCGGTCACACCTGCACGATCGGCTCCCGGGTGAACAGGGCGCCCAGGCCGGGGGCGTTCACCCGGCGGTCGGTGAGGCGCAGGGCCTCCCAGACCGTGACCTGGTTGGCGGTGAGGACCGGCTTGCCGAGCTCCTTCTCCAGGGCGGGCAGGAACGCGGCCGTGTGCAGGGCGGTGTCCGGCAGCAGGACCGCCCGGGCGTCGGGCGCGTCGGCCGCCCGCGCGAGGGCGAACACCTCCGCCTCGCCCCAGGTGCCGACCTCGGCCGCGGTGACGATCCCGGCGCTGTGGACGCCCGTCACCTCCACGCCGCCGGCCTGCAGGAACCCGGCGAACAGCGCCGCCACGTCGTCCGGGTAGGTCGCCCCGACGGCGACCCGCCCGGCGCCGATCTCCCGGGCCGCGTGCACGAACCCGAAGGAGGTGGAGGAGGCCGCCATCCCGGCCGTGGTGGCCAGGGCGCGCACCTGCTCCTGGGCGCCCTCCCAGCCGTGCACGAAGCCGCCGCTGGTGCAGGCCCACACGATCGCCTCGGCGCCGGCCAGCCGGAGCTGCTCGACGCCCTTCGCCAGGCGCTCCGGCGCGCCCATCTGGCGCAGCGCGTCGACCCGGTGGGCGTCCTCGCCGATGTCCGTGTGGGCCAGGTCCAACCGGATGTCACTGCCCAGCAGCTGCTCGATCCGGGGGTAGTCGTCCTCGGCCGAGTGGCCCGGGTAGAGGAAACCGAGTGCGGTCATGTCCAGCCTTCCTGCTGCTCTTCGTCCGGCAGGACCGGGGGTTCCTGCGGCACGGGAAGTTCCCGCGGTACCCGGGTGTCCGGCAGCCCGGGGGGCCACACGCGCGCCGTCGTGTCCAGCAGCGCTTGATACGGTCCCACCGCTCGGGTACCCAGCCGGCGCAGCGCCGCCCACATGGTCACCTGGTTGGCCGAGATCACCGGCATGCGCAGTTCGGCCTCCAGTTGGGGGATGACGTCGTAGGTCGGCAGGTTGGTGCAGGAGATGAACAGCGCGTCGGCGCTCGCGGGAGCGGGCACCGCCCGGTGGGCCATCTCCACCACCTCCCGGTACGGCACCTTCCAGATGTGCCGGGTCAGACCCATGAACGCGCGTCCGGTGACCGTGCCGCCCGCCTCGGCCACGTACTCCTCCAGCGACCGCGTCACCGACTCCGTGTACGGCGTCACCAGGGCCACCCGGCGGGCGCCCAGCTCCGTCAGGGCCTCGACCAGCGCGCCCGAGGTGGTCACGGACGGCGTCGCACCGGCCCGGGTCATCGCCTCGCACATGGCCCGCTCCCCCGCGAGCCCGCCGACGAAGCTGCCCGACGCGCAGGCGTAGGCCACGGTCTCGGGGGCGACCGCGATCAGGGCGCGGACGGCGTCCCTGAGGGTCTCGTGCTCGCTCACCCGGCGGGCGAGGTCCAGGCTGACCTCGACGGGCACGAACGGCGTGCGGGTCAGGTGGAGCGAGACGTCGTCCGGCGTCCACCGCCACAGCTCACGGTCCAGTGCGAAGTCGAAGGGGGCGACGACACCGAGGCCGCGCTGCGCGCGGGGGCCGCCGAGAAAGGTGACGTCCATTGCGGGCACCGCCCTCACCGGGAGACAGGATGCGCAACGAGCCGCACGAACGGCCGTGTTGACGACGGTAGGTTCGGGTGCGAACGTGGTCAATCCGCGCACGTCAGGCACTTGGTCACGGACGGAGGGGGCACCGGATGGCCGTCCCCGCAGCTCTGCCCACGGTTCTCGTGCTGGACGCCGATCCCCTCCCCCGGCTCGGGCGGCTCACCGGCCGGGCCCGGGTGCTGCACACCGACGAGGCCTCCCTCGCCGCCCGGCTGCCCGCGGCGGACGTCCTGCTGGTCTGGGACTTCGCCTCGCACGCGGTGCGCGCCGCCTGGCCCGGCGAGGGGCCGCGGCCGGGCTGGGTGCACACGGCGAGCGCCGGCGTGGACCATCTGCTGTGCCCCGAGCTCGCCGCCTCGGACACGGTGGTGACGAACGCCCGCGGGATCTTCGACGAGCCGATCGCCGAGTACGTCGCCGCGCTGGTCCTGGCGATGGCGAAGGATCTGCCGCGGAGCTGGGAGCTCCAGCGGCGCGGCGAGTGGCGGCACCGGGAGGGCGGCCGGGTGGCCGGGACCCGGGCCGTGGTCGTCGGGTCCGGGCCGATCGGACGGGCCGTCGCCCGCACCCTGAAGGCGCTCGGCATGACCACGGCCGTCGTCGGCCGCGTCCCGCGCACCGGCATCCACGGCCCGCAGGACCTGGACCGGCTGCTGGCCCGCGCCGACTGGGTGATCGCGGCCGCCCCGCTCACCGAGCAGACGCACGGCATGTTCGACACGCGGCGGTTCGGCGTGATGCAGCCCTCCGCCCGCTTCGTGAACGTCGGCCGCGGCCCGCTGGTGGTCGAGGACGCGCTGGTGCGGGCCCTGGAGCGGCGGTGGATCGCGGGCGCCGCCCTGGACGTCCTCACCACCGAGCCCCTCCCCGCCGACAGCCCGTTGTGGCGGGTGCCGGGGCTGCTGATCTCGCCCCACATGAGCGGCGACACGGTCGGCTGGCGGGACGAACTCGGCGCGCAGTTCGTGGAGTTGTTCGAGCGGTGGGCGGCGGGCCGCCCGTTGAGGAACGTGGTCGACAAGCAGCGCGGATACGTGCCCGGACACTGACGTCCCCGGCCTCGGGAGAGTGCATGACCGACCTCACCACACTCACGGCGACCGAGCTCCTCGACGGGTACCGCAAGGGCGAGTTCAGCCCCGTGGAGGCGACCCGCGCGGTGCTGGACCGGGCGGAGCGGATCCAGCCGGAGGTGAACGCGTTCGTGCGGATCCTCGCCGACGAGGCGCTGGCGCAGGCCGAGGCCTCGCGGGAGCGGTGGCGGCGCGGGGAACCGGCGGGACCGGTCGACGGGGTGCCGGTGACGGTCAAGGACATCCTGCTGCTGAAGGGGCACCCGACCCTGCGCGGCTCGAAGTCCGTCGACCCGTCCGGCTCGTGGCACGAGGACGCCCCCTCCGTCGCCCGGCTGCGCGAGTCCGGCGCGGTCCTCGTCGGCAAGACCACCACCCCCGAGTTCGGCTGGAAGGGGGTGACCGACTCGCCGCTGACCGGGGTGACCCGCAACCCGCACGACCCCGCGCGCACGGCGGGCGGTTCCAGCGGCGGGAGCGCGGCCGCCGTGGCGCTCGGCGCGGGGCCGCTGTCGCTGGGGACCGACGGCGGGGGCAGCGTCCGCATCCCGGCCGCGTTCTGCGGGATCTTCGCGCTGAAACCGACGTACGGCCGGGTGCCGCTGTACCCGGCGAGCGCCTTCGGCACGCTGGCCCACGTGGGTCCGATGACCCGGGACGCGGCGGACGCGGCGCTGCTGCTCGACGTGATCGGTGTGCCGGACCCGCGGGACTGGTCGGCGCTGGGTCCGGCGGGCGGATCGTTCCGGGCCGGGCTCGACGCGGGCGTGCGCGGGCTGCGGGTGGCGTACTCGCCGTCGCTGGGCGGACAGGTCGCGGTGCGGCCGGGGGTCGCGGCGGCGGTCCGGCGGGCCGTGGAGCGGCTGGCGGAACTCGGCGCGTACGTCGAGGAGGCCGACCCGGATTTCACCGACCCGGTGGAGGCCTTCCACACCCTGTGGTTCGCCGGGGCGGCCCAGGTGACCCGGCGGCTGCGGGCGGACCGGCGGGAGGCGCTCGATCCCGGGCTGCGGGAGATCTGCGCCCAGGGCGCGCGGTACACCGCGCTCGACTATCTGGCCGCGGTGGACGTCCGGATGGAACTGGGCCGCCGCATGGGCCTCTTCCACGACGCCTACGACCTGCTCCTCACCCCGACGCTGCCGATCACGGCGTTCGAGGCGGGAGCCGAGGTTCCGGCGGGGTCGGGCCATCGGCGCTGGACGGGGTGGACGCCCTTCACCTACCCGTTCAACCTCACCCAGCAGCCCGCGGCGACGGTTCCGGTGGGGACGGACGGCGACGGGCTGCCGGTGGGTCTGCAGATCGTGGCCGCCCGCCACCGGGACGACCTGGTGCTGCGGGCCGGGCACGCGCTGCGCGGCCGGCCGTAGCCCTCACCGCCCTCACCTCACCCGGGCGGCGGGCCGGAGCGCCGGAAGCGCAGCGTCTCTCCCGCCGCACCCGTGCGCCACAGGTCGTTGCACGCGTGCGCCATCTCCTCCAGGCCCTCCACGATCCGTCCCCAGACGATGCCGGGGACCCAGCCGACGTCGCCGTTGAGGAGCAGGTTGTTGCGCTCGTAGAAGAGGGCGAGATCGACGACCGTGGTGTCCGGGCGGACCTCGCGGTCGTATCCGTAGGCCCCGGTGCCCAGTTCCGTCCCGGCGAAGGAGAAGTAGCAGAGATCTCCGGGTACCGGGGTGACGGTCGGATTCTCCAGAGGCGGCTCGGACGCCGCGAACGGCGGGAAAAGGGCGTAGATCTCGTTACGGGCGTATTTGGCGTGATAGACGTCCCCGGCGAGCGGAAGGGAATCCCAGACGGCCGCGCAGGTGATCGGCGCGCGCTCGTCGAGCAGCTCCGCCCTGGCGGTGATCCCCCGCTTGACCAGCGAGACTTCGAGGTATCGGTCGGCCATGCGTCCCATGGTCCACCCGGGGTCAAGGGGGCCTCCGCGACCGACGGGGCCGAAAGCGACCCGCATGACCCGCGTGAAGTCGGGTAGCCGCGCGCCCATGGCTCGACCACAAGTAAACCGACCAGTAACCGACAACCGACCCCACAGAGGACTCAGCCGCCGTTCCCTGCTCGCAGGCGCGGTGTCGCTGGGCGCGGTGGGAGGTCTCGGGGCGGCCGGCTGCGGCCGCGTCCCGGATGACGGGAAGGTGCTGGGAGGCAGCCTCCTGGACACCCTGCGGGACCAAGGGTCCGTGAAGATCGGCATCGCCAGCGAGCCCCCGTTCGGATACGTCGGAGACGACGGACAGGCCACCGGGGAAGCGCCCGCGATCGCGAAGGTGATCTTCAAGAGGCTCGGCATCGACGAGGTCAAGCCGGTGCCGGTGGACTTCGGCGCCCTGATACCCGGGCTGAAGGCCCGGCAGTTCGATGTCGTGTCCGCGGGGATGTACATCAACCCGGTCCGGTGCGAGCAGGTGCTGTTCGCCGACCCGGACTATCTGATGCTGGACTCCTTCCTCGTCAAGAAGGGCAACCCGCAGGGCATCAGGACGTACGCGGACATCAAGAAGAAGGGGCTCAGGCTCGCCTCCGGCAAGGCCTACGCCCAGATCGACTACGCCAAGGCCGCGGGCATCGGCGACGTCCTCGTCCTGCCGGACCAGGTGGCCGGACTCGACGCGGTCGCCCAGGGACGGGTCGACGCCTTCGCGGGCACCCGCATCACGGTCAAGGCCGCGGCGGAGGGCTCCGGACGCGTGACGGCCACCGAGCCGTTCCAGCCCGTGGTCGACGGCAAGCCCGCCTACGGCGCGGGCGGATTCGCCTTCCGCCAGTCCGAGAAGAACCTCCGCGACGCGTTCAACGAGGAGCTGCTGAAGCTCAAGGAGAACGACTACCGGGAACTCCTCCGGATCGTCGGTCCCTTCGGCTTCGCCAAGGCCGACATGACGGACCTCACGGCGAAGGAGCTGTGCGGCTGATGATGAGTTCGGAGTTCTTCACCACCTGGTTCCTGCCGGGCGTCTGGGTCACCGTCCAGGTGACGGTGTACGCCGCGGCCCTCGGCGCGGCCATCTCGTTCGGCATCGGTCTCGCCCGCGGTTCGCAGTACTGGATCGTCCGCTTCCTCGCCGGGGTCTACTTCGAGGTCTTCCGCGGCATGTCGGCGCTGGTGCTGATGTTCTGGATGTTCTTCGCGCTGCCCCTCTTCGGCTGGCAGCTGGTCCCCATGTGGGCCGGCGTCAGCGCGCTCGGCCTGACCTACGGCGCCTACGGATCCGAGATCGTCCGCGGGTCCCTGGCCGCCGTGCCCGCGGCGCAGAAGGAGGCCGGCGTGGCGCTCAACCTCACCCGCCTGCAGCGCCTGCGCCTGATCGAACTGCCCCAGGCCTGGCCCGAGATGGTGCCGCCGTTCAACAACCTGCTGATCGAGCTGCTGAAGGGCACCGCCCTGGTCTCGGTCATCACGGTGGCCGACATGACGTTCGCCGGCAATCTGCTCCGGCTGGGCACCAACGAGACGACCCCGATCTACACCCTGCTGCTGGTCCTCTACTTCGTTCTCGCCTTCCTCATCACCCGCGGCATGCGGCTGCTGGAGCGCCGGGCGAAGGCCGGGATCGGGCAGCGTCCGGAGAAGTCCGGCGGGATCGGCAGGAAGCCCGGCGCCCGCGGCGAGAGCCTGGCGGCCGGTTCGCAGTCCGCGGGAGGTATGGGATGAGCTGGGACTGGAACGTCGTGGACGACTTCATGCCGCGGTTCTGGGACGGCGTGCTCGTCACCCTCCAGGCCCTGGCCGTCGGCACGCTGATCGCCTTCACCCTGGGTCTGGTGTGGGCGCTGGCGCAGCGGTCCTCGCAGGTCTGGGTGCGCTGGCCGGTCGTCGCCGTCACGGAGTTCATCCGCAACACCCCGCTGCTGGTGCAGCTCTTCTTCCTCTTCTACGTGGTGCCGAACTTCGGCCCGTCGATGTCGCCGCTCACCACCGGCATCGTCGGTCTCGGACTGCACTACTCCACGTACACCGCGGAGGTCTACCGCGCGGGCATCGACGGCGTTCCCGCCGGCCAGTGGGAGGCGGCCACGGCGCTGAGCCTGTCCCGGAGCCGCACGTGGCGGGTGGTGATCCTCCCGCAGGCCATCCGCCGGGTCGTCCCGCCGCTGGGCAACTACGTCGTCGCCATGCTCAAGGACTCGCCGATGATCGCGACCATCGGCGCCTTCGACATGCTCGGCGAGGCCCAGACCTTCAGCAACGAGACCTTCACCACGGAGGCGCTCACGGTCGTGGGCGTGGCGTTCATCGTCATCGCCTACCCCGCCTCCCTCCTGATCCGAGCCCTGGAGCGACGCCTTGCCCGCTGAGACCAACCCCGCAGAGACCACCGACCTCCTCGCCAATCCGCCGGTGGACGGCAGCGAACTGATCCGCTTCGACAAGGTCACCAAGCGTTTCGGCGACAACACCGTCCTCGACCGGCTCGACTTCTCCGTCGACTCCGGCAAGCACGTCACCCTGATCGGCCCGTCCGGCTCCGGCAAGACGACGATCCTGCGGCTGCTGATGACCCTGGCCACGCCGGACGAGGGCACGATCAGGGTGGGCGGCGAGTACCTGACCCACGAGGAGCGCAACGGCAAGCTGGTCCGGGCCGACGAGAAGCACGTCCGCGAGGTCCGCAAGAACATCGGGATGGTCTTCCAGCAGTTCAACCTGTTCCCGAACATGAAGGTCCTGCGCAACATCACCGAGGCTCCGGTCACCGTTCTCGGGCTGTCCAGGGACGAGGCCGAGCAGCGGGCCCGCGACCTGCTCGAACTGGTGGGCCTGACCGAGCACCTCGACAAGTACCCGAGCCAGCTGTCCGGCGGCCAGCAGCAGCGGGTGGCGATCGCCCGGGCGCTGGCGATGCGACCGCAGGTCCTCCTCCTGGACGAGGTGACCTCCGCGCTGGACCCGGAGCTGGTCGTCGGCGTCCTGGACGTGCTGCGGGACATCGCCCGCACCACCGACATCACGATGCTCTGCGTCACCCACGAGATGAGCTTCGCCCGGGACATCTCCGACCAGGTCCTGATGTTCGACTCGGGTCGCGTCATCGAGTCGGGCCCGCCCGAGAAGATCTTCAGCGAGCCGGAGCAGGAGCGGACGCGGGAGTTCCTCGGCGCGGTGCTGTAGGGACTTTCCCGGGGCCGCGGGCCCGGCCCGCGGCCCCGGGACCGGGGAGCGGATCCGCCCGACAGCCCAGCTCTCGGCGACGGTGCTTGACCATGGCATATGCCAGCGGGTGAGCGCCGCAGTTGAGGGCGGCGAGGGCGGCGCACCTTCTCGTCGACAACCCCTCCCCCCGGCCCCCTCGGCCGCTATCGTGGAAGTGATTCGCTGCCCGTATCAGGAATCACGGCCAGAAAGCGACCAGGGGGGAACCGTGGCGCTGAAGCACGAGCCGACCGTGCCCTACCACTCGGCCCAGGAGGCGCTGCGCGTCCTGGAGACGGTGGCGCGGCACTCCGCCGGCGTCACCGACGCCGAACTCGCCCGCCAGACCGGACTCACCGCCGAGCGGCTGACCGCCCTCCTGCGCATGCTGCGCCGAGAGGGCTACGTCGAGCAGGTCGCCGACGGGGCGTACGTCACGGGCGACGCCCTGACCCGCCTGGGCTCCGCCCACCACCGCGAGCAGGCCCTGCGCGACCAGCTCCAGCACACCCTCGACCGGCTCCGCGACTCCGTCGGCGCCGCCGTCTACATCAGCCGGTACGTCGACGGCGAGGTGACCATCACCCAGTACGCCGACGGTCCCGCCACCCCGTCCGTCAACGAGTGGGTCGACTTCCGCTCCTCCGCGCACGCCACCGCGCTCGGCAAGAGCCTCCTCGGCCAGCTCGACCACAACGGCCGACGCGACCACCTCTCCCGGCACAAGATGGCCCGGCTCACCTCGCGCACCATCACCAGCGACAAGCTGCTGCTCTCGCGCCTGGAGGCGCAGCCGCCCACCGTCCCGATGCTCGACCTCCAGGAGTACGCGATCGGCACGGTCTGCGCGGCCGTCCCGATCACCGCGGGCTCCATGGCGGGCTGTCTCGCCCTCTCGCTGCCGGTCGAGCACGCGCACCGGCTGCGCCAGGCGGCCGAGACCCTGAACAGGAGCGCGGCTCCGGTCCTGCTGTCGCTCGCGATCTGAGATCCGTCCGGCAGACGGTTCGCGGCCCGTCCCCGGCCGGTCGGCGAGGGCGCCCGGGGGCATGGTCCTGAGCACCCCCGCGGACCGGGTAGTATTTTCTCCGTCGCCAGCCGCCGAAGGCGGAGGGCGGGAGTCATGCGCCGCTAGCTCAGTTGGTTAGAGCAGCTGACTCTTAATCAGCGGGTCCGGGGTTCGAGTCCCTGGCGGCGCACCGGTGAAGGGCCTCTCGTGCAGACGAGGGGCCCTTCGGCGTTCCCCCGGCCGCCGGACCGTCGACGTCGGCCGCCGTCAGCCGTCGGTACGTCGCCTTCCCCGGCGGCCGCCACCAGACCGGATCGGCGCAGCGGATCCCCTCCCGCCGCAGCAGCGCCCGGTGGATCTTGTTCGTGGCGGTGACGGGCATCCGCTCCAGGACCCGGACGAACCGGGGCGCCATCTTCGTCCCCAGATCGGGCTGGGCGAGCAGGAACTCGGCGAACCCGAGCGGTTCGAAGGACCCGGCGAGCGCCGCCATCACCTGGTCCCCGGTCACCGGATCCGGCACCGCGTAGACGGCCACGGCGGCCGCTCCCTCGTACCGGGCGAGGATGTTCTCGATCATCGCGGCGGCCAGGTTCTCGCTGTCGACGCGGAGCCGGTCGTCGGTGCGGCCCGCGAAGTAGAGGAAGCCCGCGCGGTCGCGGTAGAAGAGGTCGCCGGTCCAGTACTCGCCGTCCCGCCGGCGCCGCTCCGCCTCCGCCCGCGGGTTGCGCCAGTAGCCCTCGAAGGGGTTGGGGCCCCGGTTGACCAGCTCGCCGATCGCCTCCTCACCGTTCAGCAGCCGTCCGGCCGGATCGAGAACGGCCGGCGGGCACTCGGCGCGCGTCTCCCGGTCGAGGACGACGAGACCCGGCGCCGCCCGCCCGACCGCCCCCGCCGGAGTCCCCGGCGACCACTGCACGGCGGCCCCGCCCTCCGAGGAGCCGTACCCCTCCACCAGCCGCACTCCGAACCGGCGTTCGAACGCGGCCGCGTCCACCGCCCCGGCCTCGGTGCCGAAGCCGAGCCGCAGCGCGTGGTCCCGGTCGTCCGGACGCGGCCCGGTGGCCAGGACGTACTGGATCGCCCGGCCCACATAGGTGAAGTACGTCGCCCGGTAGCGCCGTACGTCCGCCAGGAATCCCGACGCCGAGAACCGCCGCCGCAGCGCCACCCCGGCACCGGCCGCCAGCGCGGGCGCCCAGTCGGCGATCACCGCGTTGCCGTGGAACATCGGCATGCAGACGTAATGGACGTCGTCCCGCCGCACGGAGAACTGTCCGGCCAGCGAGCGTCCCGCGGCGGCCAGCCGCCCCTGGGTGCAGATCGCGGCCTTGGGGGCGCCGGTCGAGCCGGAGGTGAAGTAGAGCAGGAGCCGGTCGGCGGGAGTGGCCCGGGAGGGGTCGGGGCGGGCGCCCGCGTAGGGGGCGAGCAGGTCGTCGTACTCCGGGGTGCCGGTGATCAGCAGCCGCACCCCGGGCAGGTCGAGGCCCGCGAGGAGGGGGAGGTGGGCGTGCTCGGTGATCAGCAGCCGGCATTCGGTGTGCAGGATGTCCCGGGCCAGCTCGGGACCCCGCCGGGTGGGGTTGATCCCGGCGACGGCCGCGCCCGCCAGGGCAGCCGCCGACAGCCAGAGCGGGAACTCCGGGGTGTTGTCCAGCAGCACCCCGAGATGCGGCGGGCCGTCCGGCGGCAGCAGCTCCGCCAGCAGTGCCGCGCGGGCGGCGGCGCCGGCGGCGACCTCGTGGTGGGTGAGCTCCGTGATCTCGGCACTGCCGGGACGGTCGGGGTTCCCGGGGTTCTGGCACCACAGCCCGGGACGGTGGTCGCCCCACCGGGCCGCTACGAGTTCGGCGACGGACTCCATGGCCGCGCACGGTAACTGACGCAACGTCAGAAGTGGAGGGCCGCGACACGAAGTCGTCGGGCCGGCCGTGCGGCGGACGGTGGACCCGCTCGCCCGCGACGCCCGTCCCGGGCCGTTCGCCTCCTCGAAGCGGACGGCCCGGCCCTCGCGGCCGCCGATCTCGTGGACGTGGTGCGGAGTCGGGCCGGCCACCGGGTCGGCGCCGCTCCCGGACGCCGCGCCGCGGCAGGCCGACGGTCATGATCGACGGCACGCCACGACGGAAGCCCTGCGCGTACTCCCCCGGGTCCGGACGCCGGCCCGGTCGCCCCGGTCTGCGGGGGACGTGCCCGCGCGCGGACCCGGGGGAGCTGGAGCCTCGCTCAGAACGTGACGTCGGAGCAGGCGTAGAACGCGTTGGTCGTGTCGGCCACCGTCCACACCGCGACGATCACGTGACGTCCGCTGAGCCCGGACGGCAGCGTACCGCTGTGCGAAAGGGTGGACGGGGGCCGCTGACCGCCGTAGGGCACGGTCAGGAACGGGGTGAGGTTGAGGTCGGAGCGGGCCAGGTTGTGGTTCTGGTTCCAGCCCTGCTTGGTCACGTAGTACTTGAAGTCGCTCGTGGCGTGCATGGCGGTGAACTGCCACCGGAAGGTGTAGCTCTGACCGCCGGTCACCTTGGTGGCCGGCCACGCCGCGCCCGAGGGGGTCTTCGGGCTGTCGAGCTGGGCGAAACGGGTGTTGTTCGCGGAGCAGATCCTTCCGTCTGCCGCGCCGGACGCCGGGAAGCCCTTCGGGCCCTCGACGCTCTGCGGCTCCCACTGGATGTCACCGCAGTTGGTGACGGAGCCGTTCTGGCAGAGCTTCTGCCGGCTGATGGGGAGGTCGGTGTAGCCGTGGCCGCTCGCACCCCCGGCGGTGAGCACGAAGGCTCCCGCCGTGGTGAGGCCGAGCGCGGCGGCGTACCACTTGGTCTTTTTGCGCATGCTGCCGCTCCTGGAGAACGTGGGGAGTTCACTGAGCTGAGCCGTGCAGGTCTAGACCAAGTTCGAGATTATTGCCGTTTCTTGGCTGTGTCCATATCAAAGACGCGTCGGGGCTCCCGCGCGGCCGCCCCTCACGGCCCCTGCTCCCCGCGCCCCGAACAGAAGGCCACGGTCAGGTCCTTCACCAGCGCCTTGCGCTCGTAGTCGTCGAGCTCCACGAGTCCGCGCATGGTCAGCCGGGTCACCGTGTCCTCCACCGAGTCCACGACCGACGTCAGCACACTCGCCCGGTGCTGGGCGTCGAGCGCGGCGATCCGGCGGCGGTGCATCGCGGCGGCGACCTCGGGGGCGTACTCGATCCGCAGGGGGCGCACCGAGAACACCTCCAGGCCGATCGCCCCGGCGTCCTGCGCGACCCGCCGGGTCAGCACCTCCCCGGCCGCCTCCACCGAACCCCGTCCCGCGCCCGGCGTCTCCACCGGGATCCGGGCCAGGGCCGCCTCGACGCACTCGCGCAGGTACGTCTCGTGGTCCTCCACGCCGAGCGTGGCCCGCGCGGTGTCCCGCACCCGCCACACCACGAGCGTCACCACGCGCAGCGCGACCCCGCTGCCGTCGGCCGCGGGCAGCGGCTCGCTGCGCCAGTGCCGCAGCCGTACGTCCACCCGGCGGCGCAGCAGCAGCGGGTTGACCCAGAGCAGGCCGGTGCGCCGCACGGTCCCCCGGTAACGGCCGAACAGACCGAGCACCCAGGCCCGTCCGGTCCGGCCGCGGGCCAGACCGCCGAAGCCGAACAGCCCGAGGGCGCCCGCCCCCGCGTACGCCGCCCACTGCGCCGGACCGAGTCCGGCGCCGACGAACTCCGGCAGCCGCAGCGCCTGCGCCGCCTGCGCCGGCAGCACGCCGGCCCACCACGAGGCGGCCACACAGCCGACCGCCCCGCACAGCCCGGCGAACACGCCCGCCACGCCGGGCAGCACCCGGGCCGGACGCTCCACCAGGTCCGGGTCGACCTGCGCCACCGGGCGGGGCGTGGCCGGCGTCGGCCGGCGCAGTCGCGGCTGCTCGCCGGTGCCCGCCCGGCTGCCCACCACGGCGGGCCCGAGCGGCACGGGCCGCGGCTCGGGCTCGTCCCGGAACAGCAGATGGACGGGGATCTCGGTGGTCGCCTCGTTCTGGATGAGCCGGGTGGGCCTGGACGGTCCCTCGGACTCGGGTGTCTGTGAAGTGGTCGTGTTCATTGCGTGCCTCCAGCCTCCGCGCCAGATACGCCATGACAGTGAAAGGGGATCAAGGGAGCGAGCGGGTCCCGGCAGGTCCGGGACGGGTCAGGCAGGCCCGGGACGGGTCAGGCAGGTCCGGGGCGGGTCCCGGACGGGTCCCGTTCGACTCCCGCACCGGACTCGCCCGGCTCCCGCGCCGGTCTACGAGAAGAGCCGCCGCCAGGTCTCGGGGCCCGGGTAGCCGTCCGCCGCGCCGCCCCGCCATCCCTGGGCGCGCTGGAAGGCCTCGACCCCTCGCCGGTCCGCTTCGCCCCAGCGCGGTCCGGGACCCGTCGCGTAGTACTTGCCGAACCCCTTCTTCACCAGCTGCCTCCCCAGCTGGGTGACGTACGCGTTCTGCGCGCCGGGCCGGAACATGCCCCGGCCGGGGTACGCGGGGACGCGCGGCGCGGTGGGCGCGCCGGCCGCTCCGGTGGCGGGGGACCCGATGTTCCGGCCCTGGCCGGAGACCAGCAGGGCCCAGGTCCGGGGGCCGGGGATGCCGTCGGCGTCGGCGCCGCGCCAGCCCTGTGCCTGCTGGAAGGCCAGGGTGGCCCAGCCGTCGGACGCCGACCATCTCGGACCCGGGCCCGAGGCGTAGTAGCGCGCACCGCCGCGCTCGACGAGGAGCCGGCCGAGCTGGGTGACGTACGGGTTGTTCGCGCCGGGTCCGAAGGCCGCCCGCCCCGGGAACGGCGTCGCGGCGGCGCCCGCCGCGCCGGGCTTGCTCGCGCTGCCGGAACTCGTGCCGACCTGTTCCCCGGAGCCCGGGGCGGCCGCCGTGAGGCCCTTGTAGCGGTAGGGCACGTAGCGGTCGGAATTACTCCAGTAGGCGTAGGGAGTGGTCTGCCGACGCGTGGTCGGGCGGGTCTGCTCGTAGACGAGGTAGTAGCTGTGGGTGTAGTCCGTCCAGCCGCCGAAAATGACGACGTGCGAGCCTTTCTCGGGGTTGGACGGATTGTGGAACAGCAGAATGTCGCCGGGCTGCAGCTCCTCCTTGGTAATCCGCGTCCCGAACTGGTGGAGGCTGCCCGTCCACTCGTTGCCCTGCAGGTTCCAGGCCTTGGAGACGAAGCCCGAGCAGTCCTGCCGGTAACCGTCGTACCAGTAGCTGCTCATGCTGTACGGCACTTCTGCCGAAACCCATTCCTTGGCCCGTCTGATGATGTCCGCCCGGGTCGTCGGGGGCGTTTTGACCGGCCCCGCCAGTCCCCCCGGCCGGGCCGGCTGCCCGGCCGGACCGTGCAGCGGCGCCTTGCGGCCCTGCGGGGTCTCGGGCTCTTCACCTGCGGGGACGCCGGGCCGGTCGGTGATCTGTGGGGCCGCGACGGCGGGCGCCGCATGGGCGGCGCCGAGCGTCGCGGCCGCCGCCGTGGCGACGACAGCGACGCGATGGGCGGTCGGGTGACCGCCGAACCGGGCGGGCGGGGAATTCGACCCCGCCCACCGCCGAGATACGCATCCGGGGCACTCGCAGTCGCTCTCGGGCTCGAATTCCTCGAATACCGGAGAGCCCATGCGATTCCCCTCACACTCCAGCTGGAAATGTCCGCGACTGTGCACGTTCGCCAGTTTCTCAACTGTCTTCCCGACGCGCATGCTGACGGTCCGAATGATGTACGCGGCACCCGCCCGGCCCAGTGCCGCGGCGATCCGGGAGCCAGGTGGTCCGGGGCACCCCCGGGGGTCCTGTAGAGTTATCACGTCAGCAGGCGCCGCTAGCTCAGTTGGTTAGAGCAGCTGACTCTTAATCAGCGGGTCCGGGGTTCGAGTCCCTGGCGGCGCACAGACACCGAAGGCCCCTCGCGAAAGCGAGGGGCCTTCGTCGTATGCGCCCGGTCGCCCGGCGAGCGTGCACACGGAGGGCGCACCTCCGGCAGACCCGCACGCGGCTCCCACGACGGCATACCGCACTCATGTGCGAATAGGGGTGCCGATCACACAATGCCGGCGCCGATCGGCCGTACAGCACCACGGCGGACAACGGCGCCGCGCCCGCCAGGGACGGGATACAGAGCCTCACTGACGCTCACTCACCTTGGCTGCCCAACAACGGAATTGAGGCGCACGACCGCACAACTCCCGCTCTGCATGACCGACATAAGACGCGCACAGCCCACGAGAGTGCCGGAAAACGGTCATCGGCGCGATTCTCTGGGTAGGTGAACCTCACAGCCTCCCGCGCCGGTCGCCGGGCTACTCCCGCAGCCCGGGCGCGCGCGGTCGAGGACCGGCCCGGTCGGCGGTTTCGGGGGAGCGGGCCGTCGACCGGGCCAGGTGACGTCGGACGGGACGGCCATGGCCCGTCGGACCGGGGCCGGACGCCCGTGCCGGTCAGACGCCCGTGCCGGTCAGATACGCGGACACGATCACGTTCGCCGTGTAGCTGCGGCTCACCCGGTCGAAGGTGCCGCCGCAGGTGATCAGGCGCAGTTCGGCGCGGTCCTGCTGCCGGGGGCCATAGGCCTGGCGGGCGTCGAAGCGGTCGCGCTGGACCACCTCGACGTCGTCGACGGTGAACTCGGCGACCTTCCCGTCGTCACGGACCACCCGTACCGTCTCGCCGGCCTTGAGTGTGCTGAGCTTGTAGAAGACGGCGGGCCTGGCCTCGGTGTCGACGTGCCCGACCAGCAGGGCCGTGCCCCGGGCGCCGGGTTTCGCCCCGTCGGCGTACCAGCCGACGACGCCCGCCTGGTCGAAGGGCGGTGGGTCGATGCCCCCCTCGGCGTCCAGCCCGCGGGCGACGACCGGGGCCTGCACCCCCAGGTCGGGGATGTCGATGCGTTGCGGCAGCGCCTGCCCCAACGGCTTCGCGGCGGGCGGGAGTCCGGCGTCCGGCGGGCGGCCCACCGCGGCCATGTCACCGGTGGCCGGGGCGGATATGCCGGGCCGTACGTCGGTCACCTCGCGCCCCCACAGCCACAGCCCGAGCAGCAGCACCGCCCAGGCCAGACCGGTGAGGAAGCGGCCGGAAGAGCGTTCGCGGTCGGACATCCTCAATCCGTCCCGCGTCTGCGCTGCACCCCGCGGAACGCGACGGCGGCCGCGGCGACACCCGCGAGCACCAGCCCGACGACCGCCTGGACGGTGCCGGGACCATGGCCGTCCACCTGCGCGTCGTCGGCGGCGGCGAGCGGGACGAGGGGGGCGGCGCCACCGCCGCCGGCCTGCACCGGGGCGACGGGAGAGGCGGGCGCCGACGGCCGGTACGGCTCCGCCGACCCGACGCCCGAGACCTCCGAGGGCTCCGAGGCCTCCGAAGACTCGCCGGACTCCGGGGCGACGACCTCGACACGGCCCTTCACCTTGAAGTCGACGCAGGTGATCCGCACGTCGTAGGTGCCCGCCCCGATCGAGGACCGGACCCGGGTGTCGCCGACGAGCGTGCCGCCCGCTCCGGCGAGCTGCGCGTCCGCGACGAAGGCGGCCGAGGCCGCGGTGGCCGTTCTGCCGCCGCAGCCGACGACCTTCAGGGTGACCTCGGCGCCGGGTGCGGGCGTGGACGGCGTGATCGAGACGCTGCCGCCTTTGTCCCCGGCGCTTTCGCCCGAGGCGTACGCCGTCGGGACCAGCACCGCGGCGACGGCCGCGACCCCCGCACAGAGAGTGATTTTCAGTGAACCCATCGTGAACCTCCAGCTACAGGGAGACTCCCCCGCCGGGACCCGGCACGCATCCCCAGGCGGGACATCACTGCTCCGTACGAGTGGCTCACGCCCTGTTACGGGTTTCAGATCCGGTCGACGAGATCCGCGATCGAGTCCACGATCTCCGACGGGCGGTACGGGAAGTTCTCGACCTGCTCGGGCCGGGTCAGACCGGTGAGCACCAGGAACGTCCGCATGCCGGCCTCCATGCCCGCGAGGACGTCGGTGTCCATGCGGTCGCCGATCATCGCGCTGCTCTCGGAGTGCGCGCCGATGGCGTTCAGCCCCGTGCGCATCATCAGCGGGTTCGGCTTGCCCGCGAAGTACGGGTTCTTGCCGGTCGCCTTGGTGATCAGCGCGGCGACGGCTCCGGTGGCCGGGAGCGCGCCCTCGGCCGAGGGGCCGGTCTCGTCCGGGTTGGTGCAGATGAAACGGGCGCCGTCGTTGATGAGCCGGACGGCCTTCGTCATCGCCTCGAACGAGTAGGTGCGGGTCTCCCCTAGGACGACGTAGTCGGGCTCGTGGTCGGTGAGGATGTAGCCGATGTCGTGCAGCGCCGTGGTCAGACCGGCCTCGCCGATGACGTACGCCGTGCCCTCGGGCCGCTGGTCGTCCAGGAACTGGGCGGTGGCCATGGCCGAGGTCCAGATGTTCTCGATCGGCACGTCCAGGCCCATGCGCCGCAGCCGGGCGTGCAGGTCGCGCGGGGTGTAGATCGAGTTGTTGGTCAGGACCAGGAACGGCTTGCCCGAATCACGGAGCTTTTTCAGGAAGGCGTCGGCGCCGGGGATCGGCACGCCCTCGTGGATGAGCACACCGTCCATGTCGGTGAGCCACGACTCGATGGGCTTGCGGTCTGCCATGTCCCGGATCTCCCTGCCGTACGCGAACGCGAGTACGCGGTGGCCGCGCCTGTACGCGGTACTGCGCCCGCACGCGGTTGCTGCGTGCGCCCCAGCCTAAGCACAGGCCCGATCTTGAGGGAACGGCCGGTGGCGAGGCGTCCACCGGCTGGGACGCGGCCGCGGTTCAACGACGTCGCCGGGCCAGTCGACGAGCCAGCAGCAGGACCGTCCCGGCGGCGAGGAGACAGGCGGTCGCGCCGACCAGCACCACGGGCGAGCTGAGGCCGGTGCGGGCGAGTTCCTCGGCCTCGTCGGCGAGGGAGAGCCGGCCGGTGCCCGGGGCGGAGGCGTCCGGGGCGGGAGTGGCGGCGGTGGCGGTGGGCCGCGCGGTGGCGGTGGCCGCGCGGGTGGGATCCGGGGTGGGGGCGGCCGGGTCGAGACCGGGCGCGGTGGCGGAGTCGGGATCGGGGTCCGGAGCGGTGCCCGGACCGGGGCCGGCCTCGACGGTGAAGCGGTAGTCGTTCGACTGCCCGATCCAGTCGCCGTCGTCACCGTGCCGCTGGACGACCGCCGCGTTCGCGGTGACGGTGTCGGGCGCGGTGTCCGAGGTGAGGGCGAGGCGCAGCTTGACGGTGAGGGTCCGGCCCGGGCCCACGCTGAAGCCGGGGAACCCCTCGGCGCCGTCGGTCTGCCCCTCGGCCTGCCCGCCGTCCTTTTGGGCCTCCTCCTCGGCCTCTCCGGAGGTGGGCCCTTCGGCGGTGGGCCCTTCGGTGAAGGCTCCGACCAGTTCGTCGTCGTCGGTGGGTTCGAAGCGCACCGGGTGCGGTTGCCCGTCGGCGTAGAACTCCAGGTGCGCCTGGGAGGGCTTCAGGGTGCGTCCGGTGTCGACCAGGACGACGACCGGGTGAACCCCGTTGCAGGTGAGGCGGGTGGTGTTGGTGAGGTCGAGATACCAGACGCCGTAACCGCCGCCGGCGCGGTAGGAGTCCGGGCCCCCGTGCAGCCGGGTGGTGAGGGGGAAGTCCGCGCCGTCGGGAACGGCGCAGCTCGGGCCGGCTGCCGCGTGCGCAGGCGCGGGGAGGAGGGCGGCGGCCACGGCGAGGCAGAGGGAGACAGGCGGGCACAGTCGCATGAACACGTGAGCCTGCCCGAGAGACCGGTCCGCCCGGGAACGGCACACCGCACGACCGTACGCATCCCCTCGTTCGGCGGAGCCGCCCGGCGACTCGTTCAGCCGTCTCCCCGGCTCGTTCAGCCGTCGCCCCGGCTCGTTCAGCCGTCGCCCCGGCCGAAGACCGGGGCCAGCAGCAATTGGGCCGCGCCCTCCGCCACGCCCCGGGGGCCGCCGGGGGCGAGGCGTACCGGTACGGCGCCCTCGCGTGAGCCCTCGCGGCGCGCGTGGGCGTCGAGGACGGCGGCGACTCCCCGGACGAACGGCTCCGGCGTGGCCGCGATCGTGCGGCCGCCCAGCAGCACGGCGTCGATGTCGAGCAGGCCCGCCAGGTTCGCCGCGCCCTCGCCGAGCACCCGCGCCGCCTCGGCCAGGTCGCCCCGGCCGATGGCCGCGAGGCACAGCGCCTCGACGCAGCCCCGGTTGCCGCAGGGGCAGGGCGGCCCGTCCAGCTGGATGACCTGGTGTCCGAACTCCCCCGCGCCGGTGCGGGCCCCCCGGTGCACGGTCCCGCCGATCACCAGCCCGGCGCCGAGTCCCGTGCCGAGGTGCAGGCAGGCGAAGGAGCCGTGTTCGCCGCCGACCGCGAGGCCGAGCGCGGCGGCGTTGGTGTCCTTGTCGACGACCACCGGCGCCCCGAGCCGCGCCGCCAGCACGTCCCGCAGCGGAAACCCGTCCCACTCGGGGAAGCCGGTGACCCGGTGCAGCACCCCGCGGGCGTGATCGAGGGGCCCGGGAAGCACCACCCCGACGCCGAGCACCGTCGACGCGACACCACCGGCGAGGACCCGCGTCACCTCGTCCACCACCGCGCCCAGGACCGCCTCGGCCCCCGCGCCGAGGGACAGCGGGACGCACCGCTCGCCCACCACGCGTCCGTCGAGGTCGGCCAGGACCACCCGCAGCTCGTCCCGGTCGAGGTGGACGCCGACGGCGTGCCCGGCCTCGGGGACCAGGCGCAGGACCGTGCGCGGCTTGCCGCCGGTCGACGCGCGGTGGCCGGCCTCCGCCGCGAGCCCCTCCTCCCGCAGCCGAGCGGTGATCTTGCTGACCGCCTGCGGGGTGAGACCGGTGCGTTCGGCGAGTTCCAGCCGGCTGATGCCCTCCGGGCCCGCGGTGCGCAGCAGGTCGAGCACGAGCGCGGTGTTGTGGCTGCGCAGGGCGAGCAGGTTCACACCCGCCGTACGACCCGTCGTGGAGTCCGTCGTACGCGCGGCCGCGGGGCCCGTCGTGCGCGGTGTCGTGCGGCCCGGCGCGGGGTCCGGGCGGGCTTCGCCGTTCGTCCTTTTCACCCCGCCATTGTCTCCCGCGCTTGCACTTTGGCAACAGCGTTGCCAAAGTGGTCGGCATGACTGGACGCACAACCGGCGAGACCGACACCGGCATCCGCACCCGCACCGACCCGGCCGCCCCTCCGCTCCGCGTGGGCCTGATCGGCTACGGCCTCGCGGGCTCCGTGTTCCACGCCCCGCTGATCGCCGCGACCGAGGGCCTCGTCCTCGACACGGTGGTCACCTCGAACCCCGAGCGGCAGGAGCAGGCCCGCGCCGAGTTCCCGGACGTACGCGTCGTCGCCGGCCCCGACGAGCTGCTCGCCCGGGCCGACGCACTGGACCTGGTCGTCATCGCGTCCCCGAACAAGACGCACGTCCCGCTCGCGACCGCCGCGCTGAAGGCCGGCCTGGCGGTCGTCGTCGACAAGCCGGTCGCCGGCACCGCGGCCGAGGCGCGCCGGCTGGCCGCCCTCGCCGAGGAGCGCGGCCTGCTGCTCTCCGTCTTCCAGAACCGCCGCTGGGACAACGACTTCCTGACCCTCCGCAAGCTGCTCGCCGAGGGCGAACTCGGCGACGTGTGGCGCTTCGAGTCCCGCTTCGAGCGGTGGCGGCCGCTGCCGAAGGGGGGCTGGCGGGAGTCCGGCGACCCCACAGAGATCGGAGGTCTCCTCTACGACCTCGGCAGTCACCTCGTCGACCAGGCGCTGGTCCTGTTCGGCCCGGTGGTCTCGGTCTACGCCGAGGCGGACGTCCGCCGGCCGGGCGCGGAGACCGACGACGACACCTTCATCGCGCTCACGCACGCGAACGGCGTCCGCTCCCACCTCTACGCCTCCGCGACAACGTCCCAGCTCGGCCCGCGCTTCCGGGTGCTGGGCTCGAAGGCGGGCTACGTGAAGTACGGCCTGGACCCGCAGGAGGCGGCCCTGCGGGACGGCGAGCGGCCCGACGGCACCCCCGGCTGGGGCACCGAGCCCGCGGAGCTGTGGGGCCGGGTCGGCGCCGGGGAGTCCCCGCTGACCGGCGGCGGACGACCCGAACGGACCCTCCCCGGCGACTACCCGGCCTACTACGCTGCGGTGGCCAGGGCACTGATCGACGGCGGCCCCAACCCGGTGACCGCCGCCGAGGCGGCCGCCGCCCTGGACGTACTGGAGGCGGCCCGCCGTTCGGCACGAGACAAGGTGGCGGTGACGCTGTGATGGGAACCCACCAGATGACCCCGAAGTTCACCCCGGAGATCACCCCGACGCTGGAGGAGCTCCAGGCGCAGGAACGCCGGCTGGTCTTCCGTCAGTTCACGAACGACGACGCCTGGGAGCTCGGCTCGCTGCTGGTGGAACTGGCCCGCGAGCGCCAGGCCCCGGTCGCCGTCGACATCCACCGGGCCGGCCAGCAGCTCTTCCACGCCGCCCTGCCCGGTTCGACGCCCGACAACGACGCCTGGATCGCCCGCAAGCGCCGGGTGGTGGAGCGCTTCGGCGCCTCCTCCTACCTGGTGGGCTCGCGCTTCCGCGCCAAGGGCACGACCTTCGAGGACTCCTCCCGCCTCGACCCCGACGCGTACGCGGCCCACGGCGGCTCCTTCCCCGTCCACGTGGAGGGGGTCGGCATCGTCGGCGCCGTGACGGTGTCGGGGCTGCCCCAGCTGGAGGACCACCGGTTCGTGGTGGAGGCGCTGGAACAGTTCCTGGAGAAGTACCTGGGCTGAACGCGACCGCGGGGCGCGGGGAACCGCGCGGCCGGCCACGGACCGGCCCGCGGCCGCCGGCCGGTCCCGGCTCCCGGTTCCCCGCCCCCGGAGCGCTCACGCGTCCTTGAACTCCTGGCGCTGACGTCCCAGCCCGGCGATCTCCAGCTCCACCACGTCCCCGGCCCGCAGGTACGGCTTGGGCTCCGGCTCGCCCAGCGCGACCCCGGCGGGCGTCCCGGTGTTGATGACGTCCCCCGGGTACAGGGTCATGAACTGGCTGACGTACCGGACGACCTCCCCCACCGGGAAGATCTGCTCGGCCGTGGTCCCGTCCTGCTTCAGCTCCCCGTTGACCCAGAGTTTCAGGGAGAGGTCCTGCGGGTCGGCGATCTCGTCGGCCGTCACCAGCCAGGGGCCCAGCGGGTTGAACGTCTCGCAGTTCTTCCCCTTGTCCCAGGTCCCGCCGCGCTCGATCTGGAACTCGCGCTCCGACACGTCGTGCGCGACGGCGTACCCCGCCACGTGCGCGAGCCCGTCCCGCGCCGACTCCAGATAGCGGGCCGTGCGCCCGATGACCACCGCCAGCTCCACCTCCCAGTCGGTCTTGAGGGACCGGCGGGGCACGAGGACGGTGTCATGGGGCCCCACGACCGTGTCCGCCGCCTTGAAGAAGACGACGGGCTCGGCGGGCGGCTCGGCCCCGGTCTCCCGGGCGTGGTCGTGGTAGTTCAGCCCGATGCACACGATCTTGCCGATCCGGGCCAGCGGCGGCCCGATCCGCAGCCCGGCCGCGTCCAGCACCGGCAGCTCCCCGGACCCGGCGGCCTCCCGGACCCGCCCGAGCGCCTCCTCGTCCGCGAGCAGCGCCCCGTCGATGTCCGGGACGATCCCCGAGAGGTCCCGCAGGGTCCCCTCGGGGTCGAGCAGCGCGGGCCGCTCCGATCCCGCCGTACCGACTCGCAGCAGCTTCATGGTCCGTCTCTCCCTCGATCGCGGGGCAGTCCTCCGACGGGTGCAGCCATCGGAGGACTGGTCGATCCTCCAAGCTCGCGATTCGGTCCGCAAGCCCCCGTTCACGTACTGGACCGTCACCCGTGCGGCCGGCTCACCCGCGCGCACGGCCGCCGGGCCCCCCAGGGCCCTCACCTGTACAGGACCGCCCGCTCCAGCGCGCTCCAGGTCGTGCTCGTGATCACGTACAGCGCGGCGGCCAGCGGTACGACGGCCACGGTGACCAGCGTGAAGAAGGACAGGAACGGCATCACCTTGGTGATCGCGCCCACCCCGGGCACCTCCTCGGCGCCGCCGACCTGCGGCAGCGGCACCCGCTTCGCGCGCACGAAGTTGAAGGAGGCGACGGCCGCGGCGACGGCGAACAGCCCGAGATAGACCAGCCCGGCCGCGCCGAACATTCCGCCGCCGGCCAGCGCGTCCGCCCAGTGGTCGCCGAGGGTCGCGGCGAACAGCCGGTGCCCGAGCAGGGCGTTGTCCTCGCCGCCGATCGAGGAGCTGGAGAAGAGGTGGTAGAGCAGGAAGAAGGCCGGGATCTGGCAGAGGCCGGGCAGCAGTCCCGACAGCGGCGACACCTTCTCCTCGGCGTGCAGTTCCAGCACCGCCCGCTGCAGCCGCTCGGGGTTCCCGGCATGCTTCCCGCGCAGTTCGGCGATCCTCGGCTGCAACGCCGTACGGGCCTTCTGGCCGCGGGCCGCCGCGCGGGACAAGGGGTGCACGAGGAGTCGTACGAGTGCGGTGAACAGGACGATCGCGGCGGCCGCGGCGGTGGCGCCGAACAGGGGGTGGAGCAGGTCGGCGAGCCGCTCGACCAGGCTGGCGAAAACGGACATGGGTGGGGAGCCCTCCGGGGGTCTCGTCGTGCCGGGAAACGGGATGGCGGCATGACGACCCGCGCGGGTCACCCACGTGATGGCGGAGAGCGGCCCTACGCGACGGTCGTCGGGAGGGCGTGGCCGGGCGCGCGGGGGCGGGGACGGCCGGAGGCGTCGGGGTCGCGTTGCGGCAGGAAGGCCGTACGGCGGGCCCGGTCCCTGATCGCCGTACGCACCCGGGTGGGCGGTACGGCGGGGGCGCTGCGCGCGGCGACGAGTGCGCAGACGGCCAGCGCGGAGCCGGCCGCCGCGGTCGCGGCGAGCGCCACGGCGGCGGAGAGGCTGCCGGCGTCGAGGAGCGCCACGTCGAGGAGGAGGAGGAACAGCACGAGAGCGGGACGCGGGACGAACCGGCTGCGGATCACGCTCGTCTCCCCCCTCTCTTCTCTCCGGGACGCTGATCTCTGTACGTCCGCTGTCGGTTATACCTGACCGGCCTCGATCGGCTCCAGCAGCCTCTTCGGCTTCAGCAGCGCCCGGCTGACCGGATCCGCCGGGTCGGGGTCGAGTCCCGGCCCCGGCACCATGAGGACGTCCGGGACCGGCACGACAGTTCCGCAGGCGGGACATTCGCCGTACGGGCCGAGTTCGGTGCCGCAGTCCGCGTGCCGGAAGATCCGCAGCTTGGCCTCGCCGAAGTGCTCGCGGCCCCAGAGGCCGAGCGAGCGCAGGGTCGGCCACAGGGCGATGGCGCGGTCGGTGACGACGTACTCGTCGCGCGGCGGGGACTCCTGGTAGCGGCGCTTCTCGAGGATGCCCTCGGCGGTCAGCGCCTGGAGGCGGGCGGCCAGGACGGCGCGCGGGATGCCGAGGTGGACGAGGAAGTCGTTGTACCGGCGGACGCCGTAGAGCGCGTCGCGCACGACGAGGAGCGTCCAGCGTTCGCCGACGACCTCCAGCGCCCGAGCGATCGAGCACTCCTGTGCCGCGTAGTCCTTGCCGAGTGCCATGACGCCCACTGTAGCCATTCACCCGGGGTGGGTTCAATGACCGAACCTATGGTGCTAGCGTGCGGAGACATGAGTAGGTTCACTGAACGAACTGATGAGCGCACCGCACCGGTCCCCGTCGGCACGGCCCCCGTCGGCACGGAGCCGGTGGCACCGGTCGCGGCGCCCGTCCGCGCCCGCGCCACCCTCGCCGTGACCAGCGCGGCCACCGCTCTCGCCCTGATGACGTACACCGCGCCGGCGGTCACGCTCGTGGACACCGCCGCCGCCCTGCACACCGCGCCCTCCGCCCAGGCCTGGCTGCTCAACGGCACCCCGCTCGGCCTGGCGGCCGCGCTGCTGGTCGCCGGCAGCCTGGCCGACGACCACGGCCGCAGGCGGCTCTTCGTGTCGGGCACCCTGGCCCTCGCCCTCACCACCCTGCTCGGCGCCCTGGCGACGACGACCTGGCAGTTCACCCTGGCCCGGGTCGCGCAGGGCGCGGCCAGCGCGGCACTGCTGGCGAGCAGTCTGGGCCTGCTGGTGCACGCGTTCCCCACCCCGCGCGGCCGACTGCACGCCACCGGGGTGTGGGGCGCGTTCGTCAGCGCGGGCATCGCCGCGAGCCCGGTGCTCAGCGGCGCGCTGCCCGGCTGGCGCCTGGTCTACGTCCTGCTCGGCGGCGCGACCCTGCTCGTCGCCGCCGTCGCGCCCCGCGTGCTGACGGAGTCCCGCTCACCGCGCGGCGGCCGCCCCGACCTGCCCGGCGCTGCGGCCTTCGGCGCGGCGACCGTCGCCCTGATCGCGGCCCTGACCCTGGGCCGGGACGGCTGGCTGCGGGCGCCGGTGGGACTGCTGCTCCTGGCGTCGGTGGCCCTGCTGGCGCTCTTCGTGGTCGTCGAACGCCGGGTGGCCACCCCGATGATCGACCTCTCCCTGCTCCGCGACCCGGCCTTCCTGGCCTCCTCCACCGGCGGCCTGATGACCGGCCTCGCGGTGATCGGCCTGTTCAGCTTCCTGCCGACGGTGCTCCAGAAGTCGCTGGGCATGACCCCGATGGCCACCGCCTGGCTGTTCCTGCTCTGGTCCGGCCTGTCCTTCGTGGTCGCCCTCCAGGCCCGCCGACTGGCCGGCCGCGTCCCGACCCGGGTCCAGCTGGCCCTCGGGTTCGCCCTGCACGCGGCGGGTGTCCTGGCCCTGCTCGGCGCGGTGGACGCGGGCTCCTGGCACCGGATGCTCCCGGGTCTCGTCGTCGCCGGCATCGGCAGCGGCCTGCTGAACGCGGCGCTGCCCCTGCTCGCGGTGGAGTCGGTGCCGGCGGCACGCGCCGCGATGGGCTCGGGCGCGCAGCAGACACTGCGCTACGTCGGCTCGTGCGCCGGAGTAGCCCTGACGATCGCCATCGCCACCGGCACGGGCGGCGGGCTCGCCCAGGGGACGGACGTGGCGATGACGGTGTCCGCGGGACTGGCGATCCTCGGCGCCGTGGGCGTACTGGGCGCGCTGAGCTTGTCCCGAGCGGCGTCCGCGGCGAGGAACTCGGCCCCGTCGGGGACCCGGGGACGGAGCTGACCGGACCGGCGGGAGAGACCGAGGCGGCGGGAGAGACCGGCTCCCGGCGGGAGAGAACGAGACAGCGGGAGAGACCGGACCGGCGGGAGAGACCGGCTCCCGGCGGGACTCGCCCCTCCTCGGCGGGACTGACCATCCCGCGGCCGAGGAGAGCGCCCCCGGCGGGCTCTTGTATCAACCGATTGACACAAGATCCGACTCCCGGGCATCTTGTACTCACCAGTTGATACAAGAACTCACCGGGGGACCCGACATGCTGGACACCGTTCCACCTGAGCGACTGCTCGCCCGCGCCGACCTCTGCGCCCGCTGGGCCGGGCTGACCCTGGGGTTCGTCGTCGCACAGCAACTGGTGGTGCGGGACAGCGACGACGGCGCCATGACGTTCCTCAGCGCGGTCACGGCGTTCGGACTGTGCGCGGTCGGCGGTGTGCTGCTCGGCGACTCGCTCACCCCCGCCCCTCTCGAAGCGGTCCGCACCGCCAGCCTCGCCCCGCGCCGGGTCCGCGACCACGTACCGCCCCGGATGGCCCCGCTGCTGCTCTTCCAGACGGCGTGCCTCGTCGTCCTCCTGACGATCGGCGCGGCCGCGGCCTCTCCCGACGGCATGGGCCGGGCCGGCCGGGCCGTCACCGTGACGTGCCGGGGCGTGACCAGACCCCTCGCTCCCTGGCCCGGCATCCACTACGCCACCCCGATCCTCGCCTCCCTCACCCTCGGAACCGCCGCCTGCGTGTGGGCCCTGCGCCGCATCGCCCACCGCCCGGGCGAGAACCAGCGGCGCCACGACCGCTCCTGGGCGATCACCGCGGCCTGGGGACTGCTGGTCTCCAGCCAGCTGCTGCTCGTCCTCGGCATGATCGGCAGGGTGCTGTCCCGCACGACCTGCGCCGGCATGCTGGGCAACATCACCGCCCTGGTGATCTACCCCCTGGGCCTGCTCAGCCTGTTCAGCCTGGGCTGGTGCCTGTTCACCATCGTGATCCCCAGGGCCGTCGGCGATGAGTGAACCCGCGGTCCGCGTCGACACCACGAGCCAGGTGCCACCGTTCGAGCAGATCCGCGCCCAGCTCGCCGCCCTGATCGTCACCGGCCGGCTGACGGAGGGCGAACGCCTGCCGACCGTGCGCCAGCTGGCCTCCGACCTGGGTCTGGCGCCGGGAACCGTGGCCCGCGCCTACCGCGAGCTGGAGGCCGCCGAGCTGATCCGCACCCGTCGGGGCGCGGGCACCCGGGTGGCGGCGCCCCCGTCCGAGCCCGCCCGTCCCGACCCGGACCAACTCGCCACCCTGGCGCGTGACTTCACCGCCTCCGCCCGCGCCATCGGCGCCGACACCGAGGCCGTCCTGACCGCCGTCCGAGAGGCCCTGGAGGAGGGATCGTAGACGGGGACCGACCGGCTCGGCGGATGGACGGACCGCGCCGCCGCGGGCCGGGAGCGCGAGGCGGAGCGCAACCGCCGCCCCCGCCGGATCGCTCTACATGACCATGCGCAAGACGACCCCGCACGGAGCGGACCGGGCCGGCACGCACGAAGCGAGCGAGGACGCGGGCAGCACGGACACGGCGACCGCACCCGGAACGACGACGAACGCGACGGCCGCCCAGGGGGAGGCCACCCGCGGAAGGGCCGCGCACGGAAGGGCCGCGCACGGAAGGGGCACGCTCGGAAGGGGCACGCTCGGAAGACGCGCCGCCCTCGGAGGGGCGGCGACCGCGACGGACGGGTACGGGATCAGGAGCCGCGCGGAGACCTTCGCCCGGCAGCCGGCCGGCTTCGCCCGGCAGTTGCCATGTTTCGCGCGGCAGTTGCTGTGCTTCGCCTGGCTCCAGGCGCGCTGCTGCGCGTTCGCGGTCGCGCTGCTCGGCGGCATGGCGGTCTCGACCCTGCTCCCCTCCCTGCCGGTGGCCCGCTACGACCTGCTGCTCGTCTACGGCGTCCTGCTCACCGCCGTCGGCTTCCTGCTCGGCTGGGAGACCCGCCGGGAGGTCGCGGTCGTCGCCGTCTGCCATGTGCTCGGGCTCGCCTTCGAGATCGTCAAGGTGCGGGTGGGATCGTGGAGTTACCCCGAACCCGGACTGGCCAAGATCGCCGGGGTGCCGCTCTACGGAGGCTTCATGTACGCGGCCGTCGGCAGTTACGTCTGCCGGGCCTGGCGGCTGCTCGACCTGGACCTCACCGGCTACCGCTCCCGCGCCACCGCCGTCCCGGCCGTCGGCCTGTACGTCAATTTCCTGAGCCATCACTGGCTGCCGGACCTGCGTCTGCCCCTCGGCGCCCTGCTGCTGGCCGCGACCACCGGGACCCGGGTGCACTTCACGGTCGTCGAACGCCGGCACCGGATGCCCCTCGCCCTGGCCTTCGCGCTGATCGGCTTCTTCCTCTGGCTGGCGGAGAACATCGCCACCTACCTCGGGGCCTGGCGATACCCGTACCAGCTCCACGGCTGGGAGCCCGTCTCCGTGTCCAAGTGGGTCTCCTGGGCCCTGCTGATCAGCGTCACCTTCGTCATCTGCGGGACCGGACGCGGGCGCGGCGGCGCGACGTGCGCGCTACCCCCGGGACCGAACGCCGACCAGCCTGCCCCAGACGACCAGCCGGTACCGGGAGGTGTACTCGGGCGTGCAGGTGGTGAGGGTGAGGTAGCGGCCGGGGGCGTCGTAGCCGTAGGCGGGCTGGGTGAGGGAACGCGGCACGGGCCGGATGACGCCCGAGTCACGCGGTGAGGTCTGCGGCAGGATCTTGTCGACGAGGTAGGTGTAGGTCGCGTTCCGGGTCTCCACCTCCACCGTGTCGCCCTTCCTGAGCCGGTTGAGATACCGGAACGGCTCGCCGTGGGTGTTCCGGTGCCCGGCGACCGCGAAGTTGCCCTGCCGACCCGGCTGTTCGGTCCCGGCGTAGTGACCGACGTACCCCTTGTTCAGCACGTTCTGCTTGCTGGTGCCCTCGGCGACGGGGACCCGGAGATCGAGCCGCGGGACGCGGAGCACGGCGTAGGCCTGGGAGGCGCGCGGCTTCACGGACGACGACTCGGTCCCGCCCTGCCCGGTCCCGTCCTGCCCGGTCCCGTCCTGCCCGGTCCCTCCGCCGGACGCCGAGGGCGCTCCCCCGCCCCGGGTGGCGGAGCCGCTCCCGGGTTCGCCGTCACCGGCGTCGGCGGGGTCACCGGTTCCCGTGCCGGCCCCCCACTCCCGCTCCAGCGCCTCCACCCGCCGCTCGGCGCCGTCCTTCGCCTCCCGGTTGGTCCACCACAGCTGATGCGCGACGAGCAGCAGCACCAACACGCCTGCGGTGACGAGCACTTCGGCGCCGCCCCAGAGCGTCCGCCGCCAACGGGCGCGCCGCCGCCGGGTGCTGTGCTGCACGAGGGGGATCCGCTGCCCGAGGAATCTCCGCTGCACGAGGGGAATCCGCACGCGGGCACGATAAGGGGCGGGAGCCGAGGTCTCCAGACCGCTGAGCCGGTTCGCCCCCGCGAACCCTTCCCCGTCCTTTCTCCACAGGTTTGAGAAAGGGCTGTCAGAACTCTCGACAACACCACGGGCCACACCCGATGCTTCGTGACGCACCGACCTGCTGATGCACCGCCGTACTGATGCACCGCCGTACTGATGCACTGACCCTCTGACGCACTGACGCACCGCAACACCGCCGGCGGTCCCGCGCTGCCGCACCCGCCGGACCGCCACCGTGCCGGACCACCGTGCTGCGGGGCCGCCGGGCCGCGGGACCACCGAACACCCGGCACGCATGCGGCAGGCACCACGCACGGACGCACGGAGCACCACGCACGGACGCACACATGCACGGACGCAGGGACGCAGGGACGCAGGGACGCAGGGACGCAGGGACGCACGCACGGGTGCACTGCCGACGCACGCTCACCCGTGCGCCGACGCACCCGACGACGCACCCGACGACGCCGGCTGGGACGACCGGCGGTCGATCGCTGTCACGAAGCGGAGAAGTCATGATCCGACGCAGGACACTGCTGACGGCCACGGGCGGCGCGCTCTTCGGAGGCGCGCTCGCCACGGGCACCGCCCACGCCGACGCGACGATTTCCGTCAACCCGTCGACGACGTACGGAACCTGGGAGGGCTGGGGCACCTCCCTCGCCTGGTGGGCGAACGTCTTCGGCGCCCGGGACGACTTCGCCGACATCTTCTTCACGACCAAGTCGGTGTCCTACAACGGCAAGACCCTCCCCGGTCTCGGCCTCACCATCGCCCGCTACAACCTGGGCGCCTGCAGCTGGAACACGGTCAGCGGGGCGAGCATGGTGGCCTCCGCCAACATCCCCGCGTTCAAGCAGATCGAGGGCTACTGGCAGGACTGGAACAACGAGGACCCCACCTCCTCGGCCTGGGACTGGACGGCGGACGCGACCCAGCGCGCGATGCTCCAGAAGGCGGTGTCGCGCGGCGCGACGACCGAGCTCTTCGCCAACTCCCCGATGTGGTGGATGTGTTCCAACCACAACCCCTCCGGTGCCTCGGGCGGCGGCAACAACCTCCAGACGTGGAACTACCGCCAGCACGCCTCCCACCTGGCGGCCGTCGCGCTGTACGCGAAGTCGAACTGGGGCGTGAACTTCGCGACGGTCGACCCGTTCAACGAGCCGTCGTCGTCCTGGTGGACGGCGACCGGCACGCAGGAGGGCTGCCACATGGACGCGGCCGTCCAGTCGGCCGTACTGCCCTACATGCGCAGCGAGCTGGACAAGCGCGGCCTGGCCGCGACGAAGATCTCGGCGTCGGACGAGACGAGCTACGACCTCGCCCGCACCACGTGGAACTCCTTCTCGTCGACGACGAAGGGCTACGTGAACCGGGTCAACGTGCACGGCTACCAGGGCTCGGGCGGCCGCCGCGACCTGCTCTACACCGACGTGGTGACGACGGCCGGCAAGGCGTTGTGGAACTCGGAGACGGGCGACAACGACGGCACCGGCCTGTCCATGGCGAGCAACCTGCTCTACGACTTCCGCTGGCTGCACCCGACGGCATGGGTGTACTGGCAGGTCATGGACCCGTCGACGAACTGGGCGATGATCGCGTACGACGCGAGCACCCTGGCGGCGGGCGCGGTCACGACGAAGTACTACGTGATGGCCCAGTTCAGCCGGCACATCCGCCCCGGCATGACGATCCTCGACACGGGCGTGAGCTACGCGGCGGCGGCGATCGACAAGACGGCGAAGCGGCTGGTCATCGTGGCCGCGAACACCTCCGCCTCGGCCCAGACCCTGACCTTCGACCTCTCCCGCTTCACGACGGTCACGGGAGGCTCGTCGGGCCTGGTCCCCCGCTGGAACACCGTGACGAGCGGGTCGGGCGACCTCTACACGGCCCGCTCGGACACCTACCTGAGCGGCAAGACGATCAGCGTGCCGTTCGCGGCGGGCGCGGTGCAGACCCTTCAGGTGGACGGGGTGACGATCTAGGGAGCGCGAGCCGGGGGTCGGCCCCTGGCCTGCAGCTATCTCCTTTTTGTCATCGGCGGGCAGTACGGTGTCGTGCATGCGCCCCGACACGCCTGCCGAGAACGTCGACCACACCGCCGAAGCGGCACGCCTGGAGCGGACCGCCGGCCTGTATCCCGAGGACGCGGAAGCCCTGCTGCTGCAGGCCGCGGCCCACCTGGAACTGGCCGGCGACCGTCCCGCCGCGACGACCTTGTACGACCGTCTCCTGTCCTCCTCGGAGGGTCCGGACAACCTGGACGCCCCCCACCTGATCCGGGCCCTGAAGGCCGCCAACCTGTGGGAGTACGGCCACGAGGCCGAGGCCCGGGCCATCATCGACGGCATCCGGGCCGCGGCCCCCCGCGACCCGGCCCCCTGGGTGATCGTCGCGGAGTCGCTGGAGGCCCACGACGAGCTGGAGGCGGCGCAGAAGACGTTCACGGAGGGGGCGACCCTGCTCCTGGCGGACGTGCCGGAGCCCCCGCACGCCGCCCACCCGCTGCTCTTCGGCCGCCACCGGGTCCGCCGGATGCTGGGCGCGGCGCACGACGAGTGGGATCTGCTGGCGGACACCCTCCACTCGCTGCCCGTCTCCCTGGACGAGCTCCACGACCCCAAACGCGTCTGGTCCCTGGGCTCGGACAACCCGGCGGAACTGGAGGCGGAGATCTCCCGCCTGCGCGCCGAGCTGGGCGCCTTCCGAGAGGAGCTGTCCCGCCCGTTCCCGGTCGCCGTCCTGCACTGGCCGGCGGGCGAGCTGGCGGAGCTGGTCGCCGCGTACCCGTCGCTGTCCGCGGAGTACCCCTCCCACGAGGAGCACCTGGCGGGCATAGAGGCCTCCCTGACCGAACTCTCCGCCTCGGGCACGGCCAACCTCGGCATCGTCACCGGCACGGTCCCGTCCTACGAGGCCTTCGCGGCCTCGGAGGCCACCTCCCCGGCCGACACCGACCTCCTCCCCCAGTACGCGACGACACTGGCGGCCCGAGGCCGCGCGGTGAGCTGGCCACCGGAACGGGGGGCGGCTTGCTGGTGCGGGTCGGGGAGCCCGTACTCGGCGTGCCACGGAAACTCGGAGGGCTGAAGGTCCCTTGTAACCGGCGGTACCGCCGGACTCACCGCCGTGATGGAATCGACATTCACAGCCATAGTCCATCGGCTCGGCCGACTCGGGCCGGGCGACTCGGCTATGAATCGACCGGACCGAGCCACGATCGTGAGGCACATCAGCCTTGAGCACGATGAAGCCGTTGTCGCCTTCCGTCTCTGCGCGCATGAGCCGACAAGTCAGCAAGGACACGGCCGCTGAGCTCTCGGTCCGTCGCCTGCTCCACGCGGCCGGCCTGCGCTACCGCGTGGAGTACCCGGTGCCAGGCATGGCTCGGCGCCGGATCGACGTGGCCTTCACCTCGGTCAAGGTAGCCGTCCTGATCGACGGGTGCTTCTGGCACGGCTGCCCCGAACACGCGACGCAACCGAAGTCGAACGCGGAGTGGTGGCGCCAGAAGTTGGACCGCAACATGGCACGGGACATGGAGACCACGGAGCACCTCATGGCCGCCGGGTGGGAAGTCCTGCGGTTCTGGGAGCATGAGGCTCCGGAGGATGTGGCCCTTCGCATCGCGGCGGCGGTGAGGCACCGAAGGGCCCAACGGGGACGGGTGACGAATCGATGAGCCGGCTGACCTTTGTCGACGTGTGCTCAGGGGCGGGCGGGCTCGGTCTGGGACTGGAGCGGGCGGGCTTCGAGCCGACACTGCTCCTGGACGAGGACGCCAACGCCTGCCCGACCCTGCGGACCAACCGACCGTAGTGGAATGTGCTGCAAGCGGACCTCATGGACCTCGACCCCAGCGAGCACCCGGAAAGCTACGACATAGACCTGCTGTCCGCGGGACTGCCCCGAGTCAAGTCCAACGCCACGGCCGCCGGGACGGAGTCGGGCGAGGAGGAACGGCTGCTGAAGGCCGCCGTCTACTTCGCCCACGCCGTCAGGCCTCTGGCCCTGCTCCTCGAGAATGTGCCCGCCCTCGCGGACTCGGACGTATTCCATGACTTCCGTAAGTTCGCCCGGGCCGAGCTGGAGCATCTCGGATAGGAGTTCAGCCGGTTCGTCCTAAACACCGCCGCCTTCGCAGGGCCGCAGGACCGCAGGACCGCAAGCAGGGGATTCTGGTGGCACTCAAGAAGGGGTGGTTGTCCTCGTTCCGGTCCCCCCTCCCCCACCGTGACGGACCATGTGTCGGCCGGCGAGGCCCTGGCATCTCCATGCGATCGGCTGGTTGGAGGAACGTCGAGCGATGGGCGGCCCAGGCGACCTCGGTCGCTCCGACACTCGTCGGTGGGTCAAAGGATCGAGAGAGAGCCGACCTGGGGCCGGAACCAAACGAAAATGGGAGAAAATGGAGGTGAACGCTTACTCGCTGGGCAACGACATCCCCGGACCGGACTTCGTGTGGTCCCCGGAGCTCGGCAAGGACGGCATGGTGCGGCTCACAGTGAACCAGGCCGCTCTGCTTCAGGGCTTCCCGAAGGACTGGGAGATCGCCGGAAGGAAGGCGGCCCGCTACCGGCAGATCATCGGCCACGCCTTCCCGCCGCCTGTGGGCGAGGCGCTCGGGTTGGCGATCGCCCACGCACTCCGTTCCTGAACGAAGAACTTCCTGGTCAGAGCAGAAATCGCGGGCCCTCCACCGGCCTCACGATACGGACCTAGGCACCTTCCCCGGCCGGCTACACTTTCACCTCATGGCCCGAGCACCTCATCCGGACGCGAAGCAGGATCCGCCCGTCATCGTCGATCTCTTCGCGGGACCGGGTGGCCTGGACATCGCGGCAGAGGTACTCGGAGTACCCAGCATCGGTGTGGAGTGGGAGAAGTCGACCCGAGCGACCCGGCACGCAGCCGGTCTGCGCACCACCGAAGTGGGCGACGTGGCGAAGGTGAACCCGCTTGACCCCGAGGTGCGCTCGGCCAGCGTCCTCACCGGGGGTCCGCCCTGCCAGACCTACTCGGTGGCGGGCAACCGAGAGGGCCACAAAGCCCTCGAAGAGGTGATGGATCTGGCCGAGATCGTGGGGAACGGCAAGAGCATCGAGGAGCTGGAAAAGGCTTGGGCCGAGGTGGAGAGGAGGGCCCACGAACTGGCCTGGGCCGACGAGCGCACCGGGCTCGTGCTCCAACCGCTTCGGTGGATCGTCGAGAAGAAGCTCAAGGCCGACCCCTACGACGTGGTCGTGCTGGAGCAGGTCCCCACCGTCCTCCCCGTCTGGAAGAAGTATCGCGAGATCCTTCGCGATCTCGGATATGACGCCGACTGTCACATTCTGCACACCGAGGAGTACGGGGTGCCACAGACGCGTCGTCGCGCGGTGCTGATCGCCCGATACCAGGGGGACGGCAGGGGCCGAGATGTCGAGTTCCCGCCGCTGACCCATCAGCGCTACCGCAAGGGGGCGAAGCGCCTCCCTGCGGTTCCGGAACCCACGGTGCGGACACAGGCCCTCCAGCAGAGCCCGCTCTTCGACTCCCTAGCGCCAGCCCCCCAGTCGGTGAAGCCCTGGGTCTCCATGGGTGACGCGCTCAAGGATTCGCGTTCCACGGACTTCGTGGTCCGTTCCAACTACGGGTCGGGCGGTGACCCCAAGAAGCGAGGACTCCGCGCCTCCGACGTGCCGTCCGCCACCGTCACCGGCAAGGTGCGCCGCAACACGGTGTTCGACCTCAAGGGCTTCAACGCGGACGGCGAGCCCGAACTGGGTCCGGAACAGGACCGTTTCACGTTCCGCGAGGTCGGTCTGCTGCAGACCTTCCCGGTCGAGTACCCCTGGCAAGGCACCGACGTCGCACAGCAGATCGGCAACGCGATCCCGCCGCTCCTCGCCCTCCACGTCCTGTGCACGGCACTGGGACTGGACGAGAGCCGCAAGGAACGAGCCATCGAGGCGCTGAAGTGCTGGCGCCCTCCCCACCTGTAGGACGAAGGACTCGGATCAGTCCTCCCCACCTTGTTGTTCGGGATGAGCGAGCCATTCCCAGGTCTTCCTCATCCTCAAATCAACCACTCGGCAGTTGTTCACTCCGCCGAGTTCGACCCACGCGATGGTGGGACGCAGGTCGGAGCGCACATCGAACTGCGCCCACGCGTCCACCGCCGCTAACGCGCCATCTCTCCTGCGATCGCTCTAAGCGTGCGCCGTCCCGGACCGAGCTCGGTCACGCAACGGCGCCTCTGCGGCGAATCGCTCGAACATCCGCGACAGTACCTCGCAGGAGGAACGCCGGGCGGTGCCGTCGTCCGGCCCTCCGGGAAGCCGGTCCCACGGAACAGCCGGTGCCGATTCCGCATCGTCGATCCAGTCGGTGAGTGCGTGGTGGTCGGGCGCCTCGTCCGGAGCGATCACCTCGTACATGAGCGTGCTGCCGGCCGTATTGACTGCCGTACAGAGCGCGTTGACCCGATCCCCGAGTCGTGTGGCCCCCTCGTCGGCCAGCCCTTTGAGGACCCGCACCAGGGCCAGTGCTGTGGGTTTGTGATCGATGACAGCGAGCCGGAGCGCAGTGTTGGTCATGTCCTGATTGCGGCAGGCGATTTCCGCGGGGGTGTAATCAGGCCCGTCCCGGAACATCTCGGCGGCCCACCACAGTCGGGCGAACGCCTGGCTGTAGTGAGGGCCTACGAATCTGGCGCTGTTGACCTTCCTGGGCGTGCCGTCGCCGGCCTCCCCAGGCGGCATGTGCCGCCACAAGACAAAGTCCGGTGCCACGGCCAGCGCCAGGAAGTTCCACAGATCCGGGGTCGCCGCCTCAGCACGGGTCATCCGCAGGGTCGCGTGCAGCCGAGGCGCCAGCCAGGCATCGGCGTCGGTCCGCGCCGCATCAAACCTGTGCATGGCCTCCTCGACGATCTCCCGCACCGGGGCGGCGCTCCACCGGACGGAGTCACTCTCGATCTGCGTGCTCGACCGGAGAATCGCTACCTGTGGCAGGCCCTCCTGCCCCGCGCGTACCTCATGGGTGAGGAAGGCCGTGGCTAGGTGACTGGGGAGCAGCGCGAGCCGTTCGGGGGGCTCGATGCGGAGTCGGCTCATCGGCTCACTTCCTGGGCACGGGTTACGGCACGGATGGCCGCCGTCAGATTCTTGGGCACCTGGCCGCGCCTTCCGGCTGCGAACTGAATCCGCGACTGGACCTCTGCCCACCCTCGGCCGTCACCTCGACGGCTGTGGGCCTCGCCCAAGGCCTCGGAGAGGGGCAGCCCGGGAAACACCTCGGGAAGCATGGAGCGCAGCACTGACTCCCGCCATCCACCAGGAAAGCGCGGGGTGCCATCTTCATCGCAGTCGAGGTCGCTCAGCGCGGAGTGGAACATCGTCGCCCAGGCCTCTCCCGCAATCTGTGCGGCCACCAGTCCCGCGGTTGCCTTCTCCAACGGTCCACGAGCACCGGACAGCAGCTCGGGAAGCCCCTCGAAGGACGTGTTGAGCAGGACGGCCGGCACGTCTCCGGTGGTGTCGATTAACCAAGGCGCATCCATGAACGGACGCAGCCACTCCTGCGGACCGTCCCGGAAATCCTCCTCCAGGATCTCCAGATCGCGTTGTCTCGTGGGAGTGCGGGCAAGGAGGTCCACGATCCAGGGCGTATCCGTGGTACCGAGGACACGCCCGTCAACTCCACCGTGACTGCCGACGACACTTACGTCCAGGACGGCGCGCGCCACATGAGTGGAGCGGCGTACTCGGACCTCACCTCGCCAATGGGTGTCGTCACGACGGCGTTCCAGACGACTCACTCTGCGGGTGTTGGTGGCTCCCTCGGACAGTACGGCGACGCAGGTGACTCCGGACCATGGGCCGTCGGCCAATTCATCCATGGGGAGGGAGACTTCGAGATCCAGAACGCCTTCGGTCCAGTCGTTCCGCTCGATCTGATGAAGGGCGACGACCTGATCACGTTGGGAGATCAGCGAGAGGTGCAGTGGCTTCCCATCTATGCTCGCCCCCCGGACGGTGACCTCGATCTTCCCCACCAAAGTCGGATACGCGTACACGGTGCTCACGCCGAAGTCTCCCGTGCCTGTTGGATATCCACGATCACACCGGCCATGGCGGCGGCCACCGGGTGGCTGCCGACAGCCGTGACGCCACCGAAGCGCGCCGACCGCACGTCCGGATCGATGAGCAGCCTGCCGTCGACGATCTCGCAGTTCTCCTTCGCGGACAGCTCCGCCCACTCCAATGAAGGACGTCCCCCTGACCGCACATCGAACTTGACCACCGGCAGTAGCTGCCAACGGTCGTGGCGCTGCGGGACGGTCAGCGTCACGTCCAAGGTCCAGGCCCCGTCTCTGTCCACCTTCCCGACGACCCGGTCCACGAACGGGTGTCCCTGGCCACGACGACCACTCACTGCGGCCGGCGCATCGAGGCGCAGCAGCCTCCGGAGGACCTCGGGACCGGCCGATTCTTGACCGGCAGTCCGCCGACCCATCACGCCCCGCAACGCTGCGTCCATGGCCGCGTTGAACTCGGTCAATCGCCGAGGTGCGTTGGCATAGGCGGCGGTGAGTTCCTCTGTCGCCCCCCACCTGTCGTGCTCCGGCGGCTCGGCGGCCCGTAGGAACGCTTCGGCGGCATGGGTCGCCGCGCCATCGTCGCCAGTGGCGAAACCGGCGAGCAAAACAGCCTGGAAGGGGTCCCCTCCCGGCCGCAGGCCGCGCGGACGCCGGGCCGTGACCGTCATCCGGGTGCCGCGCATGCAGGTGATACGGCTGTGCTCCTCGTCCTTGTCGGCGGCTGGAGTGACCAGGAGTACGGCACGGTGACTGTGTCCTTCAGCCCTACGCCCGGCGGCCCGCAGCGGCGGGACGACGAGGGCGACGTCCACTGCGGCGACCTGTCCGGTGGCCGTGAGCTCGTCGACCGTCTCGCCGTCGATGTACGCCTGGAGCGCGTGGGCCAGCGCCGGGTGCCGATCGAGCGGATCGACCCGCTGCTCCGGAACCACAGATTCGCCGTTGCGAAGGGCACGGACCGATGCTTCCAGCACGGCCGACGTCGTACGGCCAGAGGTCATGGCGGCCCAGAAGTTGTCGGCCAGCGCCCGGCTGAGGGCCTCGTGCAGATCTTCCAGGGTGTCGTTGTTGCCGGCCGCGTCGTGGGCGCCGACGACGAGGAAGGAAGTTCCCGGATCGTCGCTGTCCCGATCGAGTCGCAGATCGGCGACGGTACGCTCGTCCGCCCACCAGGAGCGGGAGACACCTTCGTGCTCCTTCTCCGTGTCCGGCTCACCGAGCCATGCAGGCCCTGCGTATGCGACTCCGTCGACCTCTCGCCAAGGAAGATCGAGACGTCCCACTACCCGGCGCGCCGTCCGCCCCTCATGCGTCTCGGACAGGGTGCTGTTGATCAGCACCAGGCCCAGCCGACTCGCTGCCCACAGGGTGGCCTTCCCCAGCCCATACGAACCACCGGCCCGGTCGTTGCTTTTGTGGCTGTCGAGCTGCCGGCGAACCACAGCGGCGTATCGGCCGTCCCCGTACTCGGGCCCAGTCAGCCCCGAGGCGTTGTAGTCGTCCACCCGGAGAAGCAGAAGAGAGGACCCCTCGCGCAACGCCCGTAGCCCCTCGGCGAGGACCCGGCCGACCTTCTGCCGGGACTGTGCCGCCGCCGTGTAGTGGGGCTCCAGCTCGTCCCACTTCAGCGCGGAGAGGAAGGAGTGCAGGTGTTCGCCGGTCAGCTCATGCAGGGTGAAGCGCACGCGCACCGGGCGTCGCGGGTCCAGCCGCTCGTCCAGGGAGTTCTGTGTGACCTCCCGGGCCAGCACGGCCAGGTTCGCGTCGAATGCGAAGGCGGCCGCGTTGCCGTACTCCCGACCTCCGTCGTGATGGGCGATCCGGTGATACCAGCCGATCGGTCGGGCCGATCCGACGTCGGCGTCCCTGGTAACCAGGGTGGCAACGTCCGTCTCCAGGATCTCGGCGATCCTGACCATCATCTCCGCCCGCGGCCGTGCCCTGCCAGTGACCCACGCCGACACCGCCGCACGCGTCAGGTCCCCCAGTTGCTTGGCAAACTCCGCCTGCGAGATCCCCTTGCGGCGCAGCTGGCGCCCAAGCCACAGGCCGAAGTCCTCGGTGTCGTCCTCCACAGCCCCACTTCCCCATCGGTTCCGGGCAGCGTCACGATAGCACCGCGATTGACGTCAACGGCACTGTCAAATTTAAATAGACATGCGTGATCGATTCGAGCGCCAGCAGGGTGGGTTGAATTTTATTCCGATCTTCAGATCGGCACACAAGCTGCGTGCTAGGCTCCTCCTGGGCAACTCCCCACGTGGCCAAGGCCGTTGAGGATGCGCTTGCTCCGGGGACACAGCTCTGTCCTCAGACCAGTTGCACAGTCTTGTTTGCATTGCGTCATCCAGTCACGGGCGCTCGTTGGCGCGCCCACAGGGAGGGGACCCACATGAACGACGATGAGACCTGGATGGCGTGGTTCATCAAGGAGTACGACAACACGGAGGACCCCGATCTCCGCGCAGAGCTCCTGATGTGTCACGGTATCCACCCCCAGGTCCTCGCGTCGGAGCGGCGGCGTCTCGCCCGCCGCGCGCAGAGCAAGCCCACGGAGCAGACGACCACCCCCTTCGTCCCGCCCGTGCCCCGCACGTCCCGTGCCACCCGTCGCCCCACCACGCCTCGGCGCGCCGGTAGCCCCCGCACCTACCAGATCAAGGTCACCCGCACCAAGAGGATCCGCTCGGCCAAGCGGACCGCGACGGTCGTGACCGTGACGACGACCGTCACCACGATCACGACCGTCACCACGGTCACCACCACCGACAGCTGATCCCCCTCATTTCTCATAAGCTGTCCTGATTTGCTTCAGCCGGGGGGTGCCGGCTTCATAAGCGGTACCCCCTCCCCCACGGTGTCCTCGGTTCGTTTCTCTCGTTCGAGACAGGTGCCTCATGACCGACCGGCAGTTGGCCGACCCTTCGCTCCCGCCCGTGATCGACACCGTGATCCGACAGTCCTCGACCGTCCTGAAGACGTATCAGGTCGACCCGGGGCTGATACAGGAGCATGCCAACGGTGAGCGCCGAATTACCCAGGGCGGCTATGGCGAAAGGCAGTTGCTTGAACTCGTCCAGAACGCGGCGGACGAGATCGCGGCATCACCCGGCGGCAAGCTGCACGTCGTCCTGACCGAGAACCACCTCTATTGCGCGAACGAAGGCACCCCGGTCACGCCGGAGGGCGCCGAGACCATCCTGCGCATGAGTGTCTCGCGCAAGCGCGGCGGGCAGATCGGCCGCTTCGGCGTCGGCGTCAAGTCTGTGCTCTCCGTGAGCGACTCGCCTCAATTCTTCAGCGGGAACGGTGCCTTCGGTTTCGGCTTCGACCGGGACTGGTCCGCCGCCGAGATCGCCCAGGCCATCGGCCGGCAGGGCGACATCGGAATGGACACCCCGGTGCTCCGTATGGCCCGGCCCCTCGATGTCGAACAGGAGCGTGCCGACGACAATGTGCTGGACAAGCTCCTGCGCTGGGCCACGACCGTCGTCCGCCTGCCGTTGATGCCCGGCGCCGCTGAGCGTCTCGGACGCGACATCAGCGGGCACAGGAGTCGCAGCGGGCGGGTGACAGAGGCTTTCCCTGCCCACTTCCAGTTGTTCTCCTCCCACGTCGGCCAGGTACTCCTGCACGACGAGCGCACCATGCCCCCCGCGCGCAGGGAGATCTCGGTCGAACCCAACGGCATCCACCGCACCCTCAAGGAGGTGGCACGCGGCGCCAAGCAGACCACCGAACAGTGGAAGGTGTTCTCTGTCGCCCACTCCCCCACCGACAAGGTCTCGGACAGCGCTGGCGAGCTGCACAACCGGCCGGTGCTCGAGATCTCTTGGGCGGTGCCCGAATACGCCGTCCGCAACGGCCTGTACACGACGCCCGGCGGCAGGGGTTCGTTCTGGGCGTTCTTCCCGACGAAGTACGAGGTGTCGCTGACCGGCATCCTGAACGCCCCGTGGAAGACGAACGAGGACCGCCAGCACCTTCTCGACGGCAGCCCCTTCAACCGGGAGCTGTTGCAGGTCGCTGCCCGACTGGTGATCGATACCCTGCCCCAGCTCGTGCCCGCCGAAGACCCTGCCGCGTACCTTCCGCTGCTGCCGGGCCGCACCAAGGAGAAGCTCAACTGGGCGGACGAGCATTTTCTCAGGCAGTTCTGGGAGATGACGTCCCGGCGCCCCTCTTTGCCTGACCAGAACGGCGAACTCCAGGTCCCTCGGGACCTGTTCATCACGCCATCGGGTCTTGACAAGGAATGGGTCCGGATCTGGTCGGAGTACAGCGGTCGCCCCACCAACTGGGTGCACGGATCCGTCGACGCCTCCGACACCGCCCTCCGTCGCGGCAAAATGATGCACATCCTGGACGCGGCCGGGAAGACGCCCGAGAACGTCAAGGACTGGCTCGAAGCGCTCGTCGCCGACGGCTCCGCGGAGGCATCGTGCCACGCCATCGAGATCCTGTCGCTGATGGTGCTGAAGGATCAGTCCGGAGGCTTGCGCGGGGACTCCCCGCTCACCGCCGAGGCCCGCAAGGCCCGGATCGTGCTGACCGAGGAGCACGGGGTTGTCGCCCCCGTAGCCGGTGAGATCTTCCACCGAACCTCCGCCGACACGCTCCGCGACGACATGGTCTACGTCCACCCGTCGATCTCCGAGCGCCCCGAAATGGCGCGGCATCTGCACAACATCGGCATCAGGGTCGCCGATGCGCAGGGACGGTTCGAGGGCGTCCTCGATCAAGGGTTCGACAACTACGATGACAACTCGTGGTCGAACTTCTGGATCCTGCTGCGCAGCGCCGGCGGTAGCGCGAACGTCGACCGCATTCGTGCCAAGGTGCCCAGGCCACTGAAGACGCTGCGCGTCCGTACCATGGACGGTCGTTACAGGCCGATGTGCGACTGCCTCCTACCCGGACCGGTGGTGCCCCGCGACGGAAACCGCGACAAGGCCATCGTGGTCGACCTCGATTTCCATGAGAGCGACAGACCGGTCTTCCGCGACCTAGGGCTGTTCGATCGCCCTACCGGCGGATACCGAGCCCACGAGGAAACGTGGTTCGAGGAGTACCGACAGGTCGTTCACGACTCGCACCTGCGCAGTCTGCCGAGCGCCGCCCCCCGGCCCAGCATCTCCCGCCTCTCCGTCGAAGGTGCTCCGACGTTGGGACCGCTGCACCTGCTGCCCGCGCTGTCCGAGGAGGGCCGCGCAGCCTTCGTGGCGGCCCTGCCGGCGTCCGACATCTCGCAGCACTGGCAGATGCGGTACGGAGCCACCGCCAGCACCCGCAAGGCCGTGATGTCCCCGCTGCGCTGGATGATCTCCAAACATGGCCTCGTGAAGACCTCCTTGGGACTGACCCGGGTGTCCGAGGCCGTCGGTCCCCAGCTCAAGGCTTACCGTGCCGTGCTCCCTGTCGCCGAGATCTCGGAGGAGGCGGCGCGGAAGCTCAACATGCCCACGACCTCCGACGAGGTGCCCACCCGACGCTGGGGCAAGCTGTTGGACCTCGTACTCAAGAGCGAGGACGACGCCTTCATAGGTCGTGCGTACGCCCTGCTGCACCGGGTCGGCTTCGAGTTCCCGGAAGACGTGCTCACCCGCTGTCGGGTGGGGTCCTCCTGGGAAGGACGCGCCGACAACGAGATCGCCGTCGCGCTGAACGAGGTGGAGTTCAAGGAGCTCGTCCGTGAGCGCCTCCCCGCGCTCCTGGTCACCGACAAGGCGGACGTGGCCACGGCGAAGGTGATGATCGAGGAATGGGGAATGCTCAAGGTCTCCGACGTCATCAGCAGAGAGATCGAACCCGTCAAGACCGGCCGGCCCGTATCCCTGTTCGAGGAGTTCACAACGGTCAAGGCGCGCCTCGGTCAGGCAGGCAGCAGCTACAAGATCCAGCGCTGCTCCGAGCTTGAGCAGGTGGTGCGCACGCCCATGGGCAGCAAGCGGAAGTCGCTCAAGTTCGCGAGGAAGGGCCAGACCCTGTTCGTACTGGACTCCCTCGACCGGCTGCAGATTCTGCAGGCCGCCGATGAGGAGTTCAAGTGGGGCTTCGGCGTGGCCGGCTGCAGCCAGGCTCTCGCTCTCCAGGACAGGCAGGAGCACGACCAGGCTCTGCTGGGGCGGCTGCGCGCTGTGCGGGAAAGCGAGAGCGTCATCGACAAGATCGCTCTGCTGATCGGTGAGGAGGCCCTGCGTGGCGAACTTCCGCCCGGCCTCATGGAGAGCGAGATCCAGGAGCAGGGCGCCGAACCGAACCCTCGACGCATCGCCGAGATGGCCTTCAACGCCCACGGCGAAGCGATCCTTCGGGTTCACTCCCGGGATCTCGCTCTGGACTTCCCCACCCGCGCTCCCAGTTCCTTCACCGGGAACACCAAAGCCTTGCGTTTCGTCACCGACCTCGGGTTCCCGGACTCCTTCGCGGGCGCCCAGGTGCCCTCGCTGGATCCCCGCCTCGAGGTCGACGGTCCGTCCGAGTTCCCTTCCCTGCACCCCTACCAGGAGGAACTCGCGCAGGCGCTGCTCGCCCTGCTGGAGAACCGGATGCCCCAGCGCGGCATGCTCAGCCTGCCGACCGGATCAGGCAAGACACGCGTCACAGCGGAGGGAGTGATCCGGTGGATCCGTGATCGGGAGGATCTGCCCGGTCCGGTCCTGTGGATCGCCCAGACCGAAGAGCTGTGCGAGCAGGCCGTGCAGAGCTGGAAATTCGTCTGGTCGAAGGTGGGCCCCGAGCTACCCCTGGTCATCAGTCGTCTCTGGGCCTCGAACGAAGCGACCCCCGTCGACGGACGCCCGCACCTGGTCGTCGCCACCGACGCCAAACTTGACAACTGTCTGGAGAAAGAGGACTACGCCTGGCTGAAGGAGGCTGCCGAACTCGTCATCATCGACGAGGCGCACACCGCGATGTCCCCGCGCTACACACGGCTGCTCGAACAGCTCGACCTCACGCACCGCCGCACCAGTCGTCATCTGATCGGACTCACCGCAACCCCGTACCGGAACAACGAGGAACTGACCCGGCTGCTGGTGCAGCGGTTCGGCAGCCGCCTCGACACCGGCGTCTTCGACGGCGATCTGTCCGTCGCCATCAAGGGGTTGCAGCAGATCGGTGTCTTGGCCCAGGTCAAGCACCGAGAACTGGTGGGCGCCGATATCGCGCTCACGGCGGACGAGCGTGCCCAGTCCGAGAAATTCTCCACCTTGCCCAAGGGCGCCGAGCAGCGGTTGGCTGAGGACCACGGACGTAGCCAGCGCATCGTCGACGAGATCGTCGCCATGCCCTCCGACTGGCCGGTGCTGGTGTTCGCAACCTCCGTGGCCCACGCCAAGCTACTGGCCGCCAAGCTCGGTGACCGGGACATCAAGGCCGCCGCGATCGACTCGACCACGCCCCCCAGCGAACGACGCAAGCGGATCGACGACTTTCGCAAAGGCAGGATCCAGGTCCTGACCAACTACGGCGTGCTCACCCAGGGCTTCGACGCACCGGCCACCCGCGTCGTGGTCGTGGCCCGCCCGACATACAGCCCGAACATCTACCAGCAGATGATCGGACGTGGTCTGCGCGGCCCGAAGAACGGTGGCAAGGAGAGCTGCCTGATCCTGAACGTGCGGGACAACATCACGAACTTCGGTGAGGAACTCGCCTTCACCGAGTTCGAGTACCTGTGGAGCGAGGGCCAGTGACCGTCACCCCGCTCCCCGAGCATCGACTCACCGCCGCGCAGCAGGCCGTCGTGGACCAGCCCTGGGACACCCGGGTACTGGTCACTGCCGGCGCCGGCGCCGGCAAGACGCACACCCTCGTACGGCGGCTCGACGTGTTGGTGGAGCGCGAGGAACTGGAGGCCGGGGAGATCCTGGTGCTCAGCTTCTCCCGTGCCGCCGTTCGCGAACTCACCGAGCGGATCGAGCGGCACGCCGCCGCCGCGCAGCGGATTCGTGTGCAGACCTTCGACGCCTGGGCCGCAGCCCTGCTCAACCGCGCCTACCCGGACACGGACTGGGGAACGTACACCTTCGACGAACGCATCGAGGCCGCCACCGAGGCCATCGACAAGGGGGCGGTCGAGGGCGGCGAGTACCTGCCCGCCCATGTGGTGATCGATGAGGTTCAGGACCTCGTGGGGGTCCGTCGGGAGATGGTCGAGGCCCTGCTCGACCGATTCCAGGAGAACAGCGGCTTCACCGTGGTGGGTGATTCGGCTCAGGCGGTGTACGGATTCCAGGTGTCCGATCCGGATCAGCGGGCCGAGGAGACCGACCGCTTCCTGGCCTGGGTGCGTGCCACCTTCGGTGAGGACCTGGTGGAAATCCATCTGGGCGACAACTTCCGGGCCCGCAGCGAGGCTGCCCGGATGGCCCTGCCCTACGGCGCCCAGTTGCAGCGGCTGGCCCGTGATCGGGCCGTGGCCGCCGCCGAGGCCGAGCGTATCCACGGCGACCTGCGTGCTCTGCTGCTCTCGGCACCGAACTTCGGAAGCCTGGAGGACGAGTTCGTGCTGGCAGCGCTGCGCGACTATCCCGACACCACCACCATCCTGTGCCGCGACAACGGCCAGGCACTGACGTTGTCCGGCATGTTGGCCGACGCCGATGTCCCCCACACATTGCAGCGATCGGCGCGCGAGCGCTCGGCCCCTGTGTGGATCGCCGAACTCCTCGCCTCGACCGGCGCCTCCACTCTGAGCCGGGAACGCTTCGAAGAACTGCTGGTCGACCTGAGAGTCCCTGACGGCAGCACACCGGAGGCGCTGTGGCGGTCGGTGCGCAAGGTGGCGCGGGGCAGCGGCCGCGGCACCCTCGATGTCGTCGGACTGCACCGGGCACTCGCCGAGGGCCGGCTGCCCGACGAGCTCACTGCGGCTCAGTCGTCCTCGCTCGTGATCTCGACCGTGCACCGAGCCAAGGGCCTGGAGTTCGACCGGGTCCTGATCGTCGAACCACGCGTGCTGAAAGAGCCGGCCCAAGTCCGGAAGAAGAAGTACGACTACGACCCGGCGGCGGAAGCCCGGCTGCTGTATGTGGCCATGACCCGGACCCGGGACGATCTGTACGTCCTGGACGCCCCCAACTCGTGGCTCCTCCGCAAGGACAAGAAGATCGACCGCTGGTACCTGGGTGGTCGCAGCACCTGGGCCCGCAACGGAATCGAGCTGATCGGCTCGGACGTGTCCCACGAGCAGCCTCCGGGCACGGAGGGAATTCACCAGGACGCTGCGGAGGTGTCACGGTACCTCTTGGCCGACGTAACCGCCGGTGCCGAGGCGGAGCTCGTGCTGCTGCACGGCATCCCCGTCGCCGCCGACCAGTCCCCACCGTACGCAGTGGTGGTCGGCGGCCGACAGATCGCGGTGATGTCGGAGCGCTTCCGCACCGACCTGCACCGAATGCTGCGCCGCACCGCGCACTCTGAGGTCGATCGCTGGCCGCCGCTGATCACGGGTCTACGGGTCGAATGCGTGGAGAGCGTGGCGGGCAGTCCTGCGGCGACAGACGCCGCCGGGCTGGGTACGCACGGCGCGTGGGTCGCACCCCGGTTGTGCGGTCTGGGGCGCTTCCACTGGCACACGGACGGACCGGAAGGGAACGAGGGATGAGCGGGTCGACTCACCAGGCACATTACGAGGTGTGCGATTCGCTCCTCGGCGCCCTGCGGCAAGACCTGCTCGGCCCCGTGGGTGGTCCGGACGAGGTTCTCACCGACGATGCGCCGATCACCATGTATCCGATCGGCGTGCTCTTCCCGCGCTCGCAGCCGGACCCCGGGGTCTCGCCCCAAAGTGGTCCGGCCGAACAGGGGGAGCTGAAGTACGAGCGGGACGGGCTCGACGTGGTGTCACTCGGCACCCGTCGGGACATCGAGGAAGGCCCCGGCGACCTGGGCGTCTCGCTGGCGAACGTCCGGATGCCGTCGTCTCTCGGTTTGACATTCGCCGTGGATCCGACCATATCCACGCGAATTCGATTGACCGTACACGCTGCCGTCTACACCCCCGAGGACGCCGAGGGAAACCCGGTGTCGGCCAAGCGGACCGAGGCACGCAGCACGAAGGCCCAGCGGGAACATTGGCGTCGTTCCGCCCTGCGGATCGAGCCCGTCGACGTGGACGTCACGCAGTCCGGCCTGCTCGCCCCCTTCGGCCTCCATCCCGGGCTGGAACTGCGTGTACTGGTCCGCCCCCGGTCCGAGTCGGACGGGACGGTGACCGTGACGGCCACGGTCGTCAACAGTCTGCAGGTCGGCCAGTTCGACCTCCGGGACGCGCACTGCTTCTACCAACCGGAGCTGATCGTCACCGCTGAGGACGGCAGCAGCCCCGTGTTCGTGGCACGGCCGACCGCTCTGGACGCGGTCGACTCGGAACATGCGCTGAGCCGCCTCCTGTACCGCCATGCTCCGAGCTTCGCCACCGGCCATGGCTGCGCGGCGCATTGGGACTGGCCGCCACCTCCGGTGGGATCCGTATCGACCGATCGTCCGGCCGTCGCCACCCTGCGGACCGAGTTCATCCCCTCCCAGGAAGTGTTGCTGACAGACTCCAACCCGGAGATCGACGACAAGGCGCTGACCATGTACCGGCTGGGAACCGACCCGGCCCACGAAGTCGTCTCGGCCCTTCGTACCTTGCTGAGCGGATACGAGCGGTGGATCGAGACCCAAGAGGGTCAGGCTCGCCTGCTGCACGACACGGAACACGGCAAGATCGCGGCCGAACAGGTCCAGCTCTGCCGGCAAGCCCTGCGCCGGATGCGCGAAGGTGTGGATCTGTTGGAGGACACCGAGCAGCCGAACATTCTGCGCGCGTTCCGGCTGGCGAACCTCGCGATGGCCGACCAGCGGGCACGTACCGCGTGGATCAAGGACGGCAGGTCAGGTGAACCGGACAACCAGGCCGGGCGGTGGCGGCCCTTCCAGATCGCCTTCATCCTGCTCTGCCTGGCCGGGATCGTCGCTCCGGACCACGAAGACCGAAAAGTCTCCGACCTGCTGTGGTTCCCCACAGGTGGTGGCAAGACGGAGGCGTACCTCGGCCTGATCGCCTTCACCACCTTCCTGAGGCGCCTCCGGAGCGGGGATGCCGGGGCCGGCGTCACCGTGCTCATGCGGTACACGCTCCGACTGCTCACCCTCCAACAGTTCGAGCGCGCAGCGGCGCTCATCTGCGCGATGGAACTACTGCGGGCAGCCGACCCGGCGAGCCTGGGGCACGAGGAGATCTCCATCGGCATGTGGGTGGGCCGTTCGGCGACCCCCAACACCTTGGCCGTCGCCACGAGCAAGCTGGCCGAGCTCGTGCGCAACGAGAATTTCCAGTTGGAGACCGAGAACCCGGTCCAACTGCGCAACTGCCCCTGGTGCGGCGAATCGCTACGGGCGGCGGACTACTCGGTCGATGAAAGCGCCGTACGCATGACCGTCAACTGCCCCTCCGGCACGTGCGACTTCCACTGGGGGGGACTGCCGGTACACCTCATCGACGAAGCCATCTACGCCCATCGACCGACCTTGGTCATCGCAACGGTCGACAAGTTCGCCTCGATGCCGTGGCGACCCGCGTCGGCGGCCTTGTTCAACCGGGACGTGGACGGAGTGCGACCGCCCGAGCTCATCGTCCAGGACGAGCTCCATCTGATCTCGGGCCCGCTCGGCACGCTGACCGGCCTGTACGAGACGGCCGTGGACGCCTTGGCGGATCGCCCCAAGGTCGTCGCCTCGACCGCGACCATCCGACGCGCCGACGAGCAGGGCACCCGACTGTTCGCCCGTTCGGTGGAGCAGTTTCCGCCCTCGGGCCTCGACTCCCGGGATTCCTGGTTCGCCGTGGAGACGCCACGGGAGCGGAAGGCCGCCCGCCGCTACGTCGGCCTTTTGACCTCCAGCACCAGTCAGGCCACGTTGCTGATCCGGGTGTACGCCTCGCTGCTCCATCGGGCTCACACTCATGATGCTCCGCCTGAGGTGAAGGACGCCTATTGGACCCTGATCGGCTACTTCAACAGCCTGCGACTGCTTTCGGCGGCGGAGCTCCAGGTCCTTGACGACGTCCAAGAGCGTCTGGGACACCTCGCGCTGCGTGACGGAGTCAAAGTACGCCGCGCCGACGCCCTCACGGAGTTGAGCAGCCGGGCGAATTCCAGCGACATCTCCCGCCGGCTCAAGGCCGTGGAACGACATCTCCCTATGCCGGACGTACTGGATGTGTTGCTCGCCACCAACATGATCTCCGTGGGAGTAGACGTGGACCGACTGGGGCTGATGGCAGTGATGGGCCAACCGCAGACCACCGCGGAGTACATCCAGGCGACGAGCCGGGTCGGCCGGCAACATCCCGGTCTCGTCGCGATCATGCTCAACTCCACTCGCTCACGGGACCGTTCGCACTACGAGGACTTCCGGAGCTTCCACTCGGCCCTGTACCGCGAGGTGGAGTCCACCAGCGTGACCCCCTTCTCCGCCCGGGCCCGCGACCGAGGGCTGCACGCCGTGGTGGTGGCTCTGGCCCGGTTGATGTTGCCGGCCGCACGGAACAACGACGCGGCATCACGCGTGGAGGACTTCGTGGTGGACCTCCGCGAGACGGTCGGTACCCTCCTGCTCGACCGGGTGGCCGTGGTCGAGCCGGCCGAGCTCGAGTCCACCACAGCGGCCTTCGAGGACTTCGTCGGATGGTGGCAGGACGAAGCGCTGGCAAGCCCGAACCTTGTGTACGAGGCTCCGCGCGGCTCCCGCGTGCCCGCCCTCTTGGCCAACTACGACGACGAGTCGCCCGACGCCTCACCGTGGAAGACACTGTGGAGTCTGCGCGACGTCGACGCCTCGTCCACCTTCTTCGAGGAGCGCTGAACCATGAGCCCCGCCCCGCCTCGCACCCGTCGCCGTGGCCTCCCGTCGACCCCGGCCCGTACCGCCCGCAGGCTCGGAGAGATCCGCCGGGCCCAGCTCATCACGACGTACGGCGTCGGAGCCATGATCGCGGTGGAGAACGAGTCCTTCCTCGTCCGCGGCATCGACTCGTGGGACATCTCCGAGGCTCCCGTCATCTCGGAGCCCCGTCTGGCCTGGCAGTTGGGCGTCTCCGGCTTCCGGATGCCACCGGCTCCCGATCCCGACAAGGCCCGGGACGGCGTACGGGCAGTGCGCTTCCCGGAGATGTACTCATGCCCCAACTGCCATCAACTGCAGCCCTTCCGCAAGTTCAACTCGCCCGCCGGTCGGGCCGAGTGCTCGACCTGTCAGGAGAACCTGGTCCCGTCCCGTTTCGTGATCGCGTGCACGCACGGCCATCTGGAGGATTTCCCCTACTGGAAGTGGCTCCATAGGGGCAACCGGACGACATCCGGGGCCTGCGGGGGGCAACTGACGTTCCGGGCCGACGGCTCGACCGCATCACTGCGTGCCGTGTTGATCGGTTGCAGTTGTGGGGTGGAGGAGGTGTCCATGGAGGGGTCGTTCCGACGGCAGGCACTCAGGGACCTCGGCATCCGGTGCGCCGGCCGTAGCCCCTGGCTCAAGGACGCTCCCGCCGTGAGCTGCCAGGAGCCACCGCGCACCCTCCAGCGCGGTTCCTCCTCGGTGTGGTTCCCGGTCATGTACTCGGCCCTGTCCATCCCCCCGTGGAGCCAGGGCATCGCCAAGATCGTCGCGCCATATTACGAAATCTTCAAACATGAGGATGCCGCCTCCATCGAGGCGTACGTGCGCATGCAGAAACTGCTGCGTCACCACCCGGAGTACACCGGGAAGGACGTGGTGGCCGAGGTGGAGCGGAGGCGCACGGCCGAGGCCGCCGCGACGGAGCCGGCCGATGGTACGAAGATCGCCAAGCACGCACGCAACTACCGGCAGGAGATCTACGAGGGCGAGTACCAGAGCCTGTCCACGCCGCACCCCGAGGTCGCGGACCAGGAGCAGGAGTTCGTCTGCGAGCCCCCCACCACTCCGATCGGTGCTCTGCTCTCGTCCCGTGGCCTGGCTCAGGTGATGCTGGTCAAGCGGCTGCGCGAGGTTCGGGCACTGCAGTCGTTCCGGCGCGTGGAGGAACCGAGTCCGGCGGACTCCGCACTGCGCGAGGCCGCGATCTCTCTGGATCGGCCGAGTTGGCTGCCGGCTTTCGAAGTGAGCGGTGAAGGGGTGTTCGTTCGTCTCGACCCCGAGCGGGTGCGAGTCTGGGAGCAGGAACCGGGGCAGGTCGTTCGCGCCGCCCAGATCCGGGAAAATCACGAGAGGTTGCTGGCAGCACGCGTCGGCGACTCGGACAAGCCGGTTCCGCCCTCACCCGCCACGCCCCGTTTTCTCCTTCTACATGCCCTGGCACACATATTGATCAACGAATGGAGCCTGGACGGCGGTTACCCGGCAGCTTCCCTTCGCGAGCGGATCTACGGCGAGGAAGACATGGCAGGCGTACTCGTCTACACGGCCACCAGCGACTCCGCCGGCAGCCTCGGCGGCGTCGTCGCCCAGGGTGAACCGGACCGCCTCGAAGCCTCGCTCCGGGCTGCCCTGCACAGAGCGAGCTGGTGCTCTAATGACCCCCTGTGCATGGAGTCCGAGTCGAGCGGCGCGGACAGCCTGAACGTGGCCGCCTGCCATGCCTGTCTACTGCTCCCCGAGACGAGCTGCGAGAACAACAACATCCTGCTCGACCGGGCAGCCCTCGTCGGGACACCGGACGGTCTAGTGCCAGGCTTCTTCACTCGCTGACGCCTTGGCCGTTCGAGGCCGGTACGCCAGCCACCGGATCGGCTCACATTGCAAGAACTTGCGGACGAGCGCATCCCGGACGGGGAGTGTCAGCTTAACCTCGCGCTTTCGCGTGCAGGGCGTCCGATGGGTGATCAGAAACGCAGAGAGTGATCCTGACCTGCAACGATGGAGCTTGTCTAGGGTCCCGGTCGTCGCCTGAAAAAGTACTCTCCGGGTGGAGAAGCTGATCGAGACGGTCCGCAAGACCGGCCTGAACGGGGCGATATCGGCGGCGCTCGCACCGCGGCGGCGTCCTCGGGCTGTTCACGATCCAGGCAAGATTGAGCTGGATGTGGCTCTAGCGGTGGCGCTGGGCGGAGACTGCCTGGCCGATATGGGCTCGCTGGCGTTAATGGTCTGATCCGGCCCCTCAAGATGACCTCCCAAGTCCTGCGAGCCCTGGAGAACAAAGGACTCATCGAGCGGGAGGTCGACCCGGCCGGCACCCGCGCCAAACGACTGCGCGTCACCGACACCGGTGGCGACCTGGCCCCCCCGTGCGATGGCCGCGGTGGAGCAGGCCGACGCGCAGTTCTTCCAGCCCGTGCCGCTCGACGACGCCGTAGTTTTGCTCGGTCGCCTGGCCCATCCTCATCCCCAGCCCTGAAGCTCTCGCCGATCCCGAACACCACACCCGGCCGGGCGTGGCGGGCACGCGGGTTGTCCGCTGCGGTGGCGGTTGTGAGCCACGCCATGGGAACTCCCTGTGCGGTCCCGGAGAGGTACATGTGTGAGTTCCAACGAAGACGATGACGACGGCGACGGTGACGGCGGGCTGCTGCGGGCGCGGGTGCGGGACGGGGAGCGGGCCGCGTTCGCCGAGCTCTACGAGTCGTACGCGGCGGCCGTGTACAACCACGCCCTCCGGCTGACCGGTGACTGGTCCGTCGCCGAGGAGGTCATGTCGGAGACGTTCCTCGCCGCCTGGCGGGGGCGGGGGGCCGTGGAGGTCGAGGGCGGGTCGTTGCGGCCCTGGCTGTTCGGGATCGCCACCAACAAGGCGCGCAACGCCGACCGGAGCCTTCGGCGACGGCTCGCCTTCCTCGCCCGGCGGGCCCAGGCCAGCGCCGGCGCCGGGGGTGAGGAAGCCGTCGGGGACTTCGCCGAGGACGTCGTCGGACGGATCGACGACGCCCGCCGGCTCGCCGAAGTGCGGCGGGTGCTCGGGCGGTTGAGACGGCACGAGCGGGAGGTCATCGCCCTGTGCGTGTGGGGCGGGCTGGACTACGCGCAGGCCGCGGAGGCGCTCGGCGTGCCCGTCGGAACCGTCCGGTCCCGGTTGTCGCGGGCCCGGGCCCGGCTCCGGGAGATCGTCGAACGGGAGACACGGGAGGCCGGGCGCCGCCCGGAGCGGTCCGCGGAACGGCGTCCGGGGCCGCCGCCCGTGGAGCGGTCTGCGGGACGGCGTACGGGACGGCGTACGGAACCCCGTTCCCGTCGCGGAGAGGTAGAGAGTGAGACCGCGTTCGCGGTCCTGCCCATTCAGGAGGAAGCCCGATGAACGCCGTTCCCGCCGGGTCCGAGCAGGAGGAGCGCGCGGAACTCGCCGAACTGGCCCGGCTGTTGCCGACCGGTCCCGCCGAGCAGGTGCTGTCCCCCGGGCGTCGCTCCCATCACAAGGACGTTCTGATGCAGCTCATCGACCACGACCACGCCCGCGACCGCGACCACGAGAGGAGCGCCGCCGAATCGCCGGTTCGGTCCCGTCCGCGGCTCGCGCGGCCCGCTCTCGTCGCCGGGTCCGTCGCCGTCGCCGTCGCGTTGGCCGCCGGGCTCACCGTCGGGATCGGCGCGGGGCGGGACGACGGGGGTGCGGCGGTCCGGCCCGGTGCGAGCGGCACGGCGGGCGGTGCGGCGGAGGACGCGGGGGGCGGGAGTCGCGCCGCCGTCGTGACCCTCGACCGCATCGCCGCCGTCGCCCTGCGGACGGACGTCGAGCCGGTCGGCGACGGTCAGTTCGTGTACGTGCGCAGCAGGGGGGCCGGGAACGAGGGCGTCTTCGACGGGCCCGTCGAGCTCGGGAAGATGCACGAGCGGGAGGTGTGGTTCTCGCAGCGGCAGGGCCCGGTGACCGACGTCGGGCTGATCCGCGAGTACGGGCAGGACTGGCCGATCGAGGTCGGCGTGCCGGACGGTACGGATCCGCGGGACGCCGCGGTGCCGACCGGGTTCGACCGGCCCACCTACGCCTGGCTCGCCGCTCTGCCCACCGATCCCGCCGCCCTGCTGAAGCTGCTCTACGCCGATACCCGCGTCGAGGAGGGGGAGGACAAGGATCAGGAGGTCTTCGGCCGCATCGGCGATCTCATCGGCGAGCAGATCATGCCGTCCGCGACCGCCGCCGCGTTCTACCAGGCCACCGCCCGGATCCCCGGAGTGACCACGGTGGCCGACGCGGTGGACGCCGTCGGGCGGCACGGCATCGCCATCGCCCGGGAGGACACCCGGCACGGCACCCGCACCGAGTGGATCTTCGATCCCGGCACCCTGGAGTACCTCGGCGTACGCACCGTCTTCAGCCGGGACACCGAACGGGCGAAGGCGGGGACGGTCTACGACACCAGCGCGGTGCTGGAGCGGGCCGTCGTGGACAGGAGCGGGCAGGAGCCCGGTGAGCGGGGCCGGGCCGCACGGAGCTGACGCTGCCCGACGCGCGGCACGCTGCGCGGGGCGCGGGGCGCGGCGGCTGCGGCTGCGGCTGCGGCTGCGGCTGCGGCTGCGGCTGCGGCTGCGGCTGCGGCTGCGGCTGCGGCTGCGGCTGCGGCTGCGGCTGCGGCTGCGGGGGAACGCGGGATGCAGCACGTGGGATGCGGGATTCCCGGCCGCCGCGGGAAGTTGCTCGTGCGGCGCCCCGTGACCGGTGGTGCCGGTGGTGCGGGGCTCGGGCGAGCGCCGGGGCGTGGCCTCCTCGGCGCTCGCCCGAGCCACGTCAGGCGGCCGTCATCCGCTGAGCTGCCTGCGGTCGCTCCTCGCGCCGCCGGTGATCTGGATGCGGCGCGGCTTGGCCTGCTCGGCCACCGGGATGCGGAGGGTCAGCACGCCTGCCTCGTAGGACGCGTCGATACGGTCCGTGTCGAGGGTCTCGCCGAGGAAGAGCTGGCGGGTGAAGGTGCCGGCCGGACGCTCGGCGACGATCAGCTCGGCGCCCTCGGGGGCGGGGGAACGGCGCTCGGCGCGCACGTTGAGGACGTTGCGTTCGACGTCCAGTTCGATGGTCTCCGGGTCGATGCCCGGGAGGTCGAAGTGGACGAGGAACTCGTCTCCGGACCGATAGGCGTCCATCGCCATCGCCGCGGGGTGGTGATCGGTGCCGGTACCCGTACCGGGACCGAAGAACTGCTGGGCGAGTCGGTCGAATTCACGGAACGGGTCGGTACGCATGAGCATCACGGGTCACTCCTTCCAGAGAATGTGGGGTGCGATGCCTCACGTCTTCTTATATATACCGAGCGAGGAAAGTTGACAAGCCTCGACTCATGTTCGTGGTGTCGCCGGGTCCACGGTTAGCCTCGGGGCGACCGATGCCGACCGACGAGAAGGCAGGCAGACATGGCGAAGGTTCCCAGCGCGGTGATCGCCGCGGGCGGGCTGGTCGGCGGGTACGGCGTGGCCCGGTGGACGAGGAAGCGGCCGCTGGGCGGGGCCGTCCTGGCCGTCGCGGGAGCCGCGGCCGCGCAGCAGTGGCGGCAGCAGGCGGGCGGGAAGGCGGCAGGGGCACTGACCGCCGCGTACGTCGCCGCCTTCGCGGGGTCGCATCCGCTGGCGAAGAAGGTGGGCGCCTGGCCGTCGGTGTTCGGCGTCGCGGGCGCGGTCGCCCTCGCGTCGTGGGCGGTCGCCGACCGGCGAGGCTGAGGCAGGAGCGCCGGGCGGCCGGGAAGCGCGGGCCGGGAAACGGGCCGGGGAGCGGGCCGGGAAACGGGCCGGGAAACGGGCCGGGGAGCCTACCGGCCCAGTGCCGACCGCAGCGTCACCCCGTGCCGGCGGCGCAGGCGCCCCACCTCCCACACCGACAGCAGCGTCACCGACAGCGGGCCGCCCACCAGGAAGCCGTAGAGGACGAGGGGCGGGGCGGCCACCTCGGGGTCGTCCAACAGGCCCAGGCCGAACAGCGACCAGACCAGCAGCGGCGAGATCAGCGCCGGCAGCAGGTCGTGGACGTCGCCGAGGCGGAAGCAGGAGTTGAAGGCGTACACCAGGGCCAGCACGGTCACGGGGATCGCGAGAGCAGCGCGGCGGCTCCCCCGCTCCCTTCCCCCGACCGGAACGCCCGCCGATACCCCTGGGGGCTGGTGCCGACCACCTTGCGGAAGCGTTCGCGGAAGGCCGTCGGGGAGCCGAAACCCGCTTGGGTGGCGATGCGTTCCACCGGGTACGCCGTCGACTCCAGCAGGTACTGCGCGCGCCGCACCCGCGCCCGGTGCAGCCAGCGCAGCGGTGTCGTGCCGGTCTGTTCGCGGAAGCGACGGTTGAGGGTACGGGTGCTCATGCCGGCCCGCCCGGCGATCTGCTCCAGGGTCAGCTCCCGGCCGCAGTGGTCCTCCAGCCAGGCCAGCACGGGTTCGAGCGACGCCCCGGCAGGCGTGGGCGGCAGCTCGTGGACGATGAACTGGGCCTGGCCGCCCTCCCGTTCGAGCGGCATGACCGACATCCGGGCCGCCTGTGCGGCGACCGCCGAGCCGTAGTCGGCGCGGATCATGTGCAGGCACATGTCGAGGGCCGCGGCGGCGCCCGCCGAGGTCAGGAACTGGCCGTTGTCGACGTAGAGGACGTTCGGGTCGACCGTCACCTTCGGGTAGCGCTCGGCCAGTTCCCGCGCCGCGATCCAGTGCGTCGTCGCGCGCATCCCGTCCAGCAGGCCGGTCGCGGCGAGCAGGAACGCGCCGACGCAGACCGAGGCGATCCGGGTGCCGCTCGCCGCCGCGTCCCGCAGGGCCTCCGTGACGTCGATCGGCAGCTCGTCGGGCGGGTTCGCGACCCCGGGCAGGATGATCGTGTCCGCTTCCGCGAGCGCCTCGAGCCCGTGCGGCGCCCGCACGGTGAACGCCCCCGCGCTCGCCTCCCCGGAGGGCGACGGCGAGCAGACCCTGACCCGGTACGCCGGACGCCCGTCGGGCAGCCGCGGCCGGCCGAAGGCGTCGATCGGTGCGGACAGATCGAACGGGACGACCCCGTCCAGGACCAGTACGGCGACGGTGTGCATGGCAAGAGCGTAGGTGTGCGACGGATTACGGCCATCGCGGCCCCCTGATCACGGGTCGCTGATTCCCGCCGACACCTGGACGGCGGGGTGCCGTGCGGGCGGGGAACGGCCGGGTGCGCGGTGGCGAGAATCCGTCGGCCTCTGGCATTTCCGCCGCTTCCACGGGCCGCGTGCGCCGCCTAGCGTCGGTGCGTGACCAAGTTCCTCCTCGCCGTGCACGTGCTCGCCGCGATCGTCGCCATCGGGCCCGTCACCGTAGCCGCCAGCATGTTCCCGCCCGCCGCGCGCCGCGCCCTGGCCGCGCCCGACGACGCCCGCGCGAGCGAGACCGTACGGCTGCTGCACCGCATCTGCCAGGTGTACGCGGCCGTCGGGCTCGCCGTCCCCGTCTTCGGGTTCGCCACGGCGGGCGCCATGGGCGTGATGGGCGACCCCTGGCTGATCGCGTCGATCGTGCTGACCGTGCTGGCCGCGGGTGTGCTGCTGGTCCTCGTGCTGCCCGGGCAGGAGGTGCTCGTCGAGGCAACGGGGGCGGGCGAGGAGGCGGTGGCGGGAGCGGGCGAGGGTGCGGGGGCGGAGGTCGCCGCAAGCACCGGCACCAGCACCAGCGCCGGCTCCGGCTCCGGCTCCGGCACGGACACCGGCACCGTCCCCGGCTCCACCACCCACACCGGCACCGGCACCGGCACCGGCACCGGCTCCAGGGAGGCGACCGTTCGGCTGGCCATGGTCACCGGGATCTTCAACCTGCTGTGGGCGACCGTGACGATCCTGATGATCGTCAGGCCCGGGTCGACGACAGGCGCGTAGCCGGTCAGGTCGTCGATATCGGCCCGGCCTCCGGCGGAGCCGGGCCGAGCGGGGGACCGGCCGGGAGGGCCCGGGCATCAGGGCCCGGCGGCAAGGCGCCGTCGGCAGGGCCCGGGCGGCGGGGGCCGGGCAGCAGAGCCGGTCTCCGGGCCCGGGCACCCGCGTGGGGCGGCCGACCGCGCCGTCAGGCGGTGGCGTTCCGCGGGCCGCCCGGCGTCGGCCCGCCCGGCGTCGCCGCCTCGCGCGCCTTCGTCGTCGCCGCCGTCAACGGCCGGGCGATGTCCTCCAGGGAGCGTCGCTCGGCGTTGACCGCCAGGAACACCGCCACCAGACCGGCCGCGCACATCAGGGCCGCGCCGATGCAGAAGGCGAGGACCGTGTCGCCGACCTTGCCCGTGTCGGTGAGCTCGGCGAACAGCAGCGGGCCGCTGATGCCGCCGGCCGCGGTGCCGAGGGCGTAGAAGAAGGCGATGGACATCGCGCGGGTCTCCATCGGGAAGACCTCGGACACCGTCAGGTAGGCGCTCGACGCGCCCGCCGAGGCGAAGAACAGCACCGCGCACCAGCAGGCCGTCATCGTCGTCGCGTCCAGCGCGCCCTGGTCGAACAGCCAGGCCGTGCCGAACAGCAGGACACCGGAGAGCAGATAGGTGGAGGAGATCATCACCCGTCGGCCGACCGTGTCGAACAGCTTGCCCAGCAGCAGCGGACCGCAGAAGTTGCCGATGGCGATGACGGCGAAGTAGTAGCCGGTGTGGCCGCTCGGCACGTCGAAGAACTTGGTCAGGATCGCGCCGAAGCCGAAGGTGATCGCGTTGTAGAGGAAGGCCTGCCCGATGAACAGGGAGAAGCCGAGGACCGCGCGCCGCCGGTAGGACGAGAAGACCGTGCGGGCGATCTCGACGAAGGAGACGCTGCGGCGCTGGTGGATGGTGAGCTCGCCCTCGGCCCGCGGCAGCCGCTCCCCGTTCTCCTCCTCGATCTGCTGTTCGATCGAGCTGACGATCTGCTCGGCCTCCCGGTCCCGGCCGTGGATCAGCAGCCAGCGCGGACTCTCCGGGACGTGCCGCCGTACGAGCAGGATCACCAGGGCGAGGACGGCGCCCAGCGCGAACGTCAGCCGCCAGCCCACGTCCGCCGCGAAGATGTCCGTGTTCAGGGCGACGATCGACAGCAGCGAACCGGCGACCGCGCCGAGCCAGAAGCTGCCGTTGATGATCAGGTCGACGCGGCCCCGGTACTGCGCGGGGATCAGCTCGTCGATCGCGGAGTTGATGGCCGCGTACTCGCCGCCGATGCCGAAACCGGTGAGGAACCGGAAGAGCAGGAACCACCAGGTGTCGAAGGAGATCGCGGTCAGGGCGGTGGCCGCCAGATACACCGCGAGGGTGATCATGAACAGCTTCTTGCGGCCCCACTTGTCGGTCAGCCGGCCCCAGAACAGGGCCCCGAGACAGGCGCCCGCCACGTACAGCGCGGCGGCGATACCCGTGACCTGCCCGGAGGTGATGGGCAGGCCGCTTCCCGGTTCGGACAGGCGGCTCGCGATGTTCCCGACGACCGTGACCTCCAGGCCGTCCAGGATCCACACGGTGCCGAGTCCGAAGACGATGGTCCAGTGCCAGCGCGACCAGGGCAGCCGGTCGAGGCGGGCGGGGATGTCGGTGGTGATCGTCCGGCCGGACTCCGCCGGCACGGCGGCTTCTGCGCTGGTCATGGGCTCCCTCCTCGGCACGCTCCCCATCGGGCGGCACGCGGATCAGGTTCCCCCGGCCGACGGCTTCACGCCCCGAGCGCGCGCGCCACCGTGTAGATCAGCAACCCGGCCAGCGAACCCACCACCGTGCCGTTGATCCGGATGAACTGGAGGTCGCGGCCGATGTTGGCCTCGATCTTGCGCGTCGTGTGCTCCGCGTCCCAGCCCGCGACCGTGTCGGTGATCAGGGAGGTGATCTCCTTCCGGTAGGTCGTCACCACGTGCACCGCCGCGCCCTCGACCCAGCCGTCCACCTTCTGCTGGACCTTGCGCTCGGTGGCCATCCGGGCCCCCAGGGACAGGAGCGAGGCCCGCACCCGCAGCCGCAGCTCGCTGCGCTCGTCCTCCGCCGCCGCGACGATCATGGAGCGGACGGCGGTCCAGGCGGACGCGATGAGGTCCTGGACCTCGCCCCGGCCCAGCACCTCGCCCTTGAGCCGCTCCACCCGCGCCCGCGTGTCCGTGTCGGACTGCAGGTCGGAGGCGAAGTCGGTGAGGAACCGGTCCAGGGCGCCCCGGGCCGGGTGGGACGGCATGTCCCGCATCTCCCCGCAGAACCGCAGCAGTTCCTTGTAGACGCGCTCGCCGATCCGCTTGTCGACGAAACGGGGGGTCCAGCCGGGCGCGCCGCCCTCCACCGCGCCCATCACCGAGTCGCTGTGCAGCAGCAGCCAGTCGTACGCCCGGGTCACCACCAGGTCCACGGCCCGCCGGTGACCGCCGTCCGCGACGACCTTCTCCAGCATCTTGCCGATGCCCGGCGCGATCTCCTGCGCGTCCGCGCGCCGGGTGATCGCCTCCCCCACCACCGCCTGCACGTCCGAGTCGCGCAGCACCGTCAGCGCGCCCCGCAGCGCCGTCGCCAGCTCGGCCGTCACCCGGTCGGCGTGCTCCGGATCGGCCAGCCAGGCGCCCAGCCGGGTGGCGATGCCGACCGCGCGCAGCCGCTGCCGTACGACGTCCTCGGAGAGGAAGTTCTCCCCGACGAACTCACCCAGCGAGACGCCCAGTTGGTCCTTCTTGTTCGGGATGATCGCGGTGTGCGGGATGGGCAGGCCCAGCGGGTGGCGGAACAGCGCCGTGACCGCGAACCAGTCGGCGAGCGCACCGACCATGCCCGCCTCCGCGGCGGCCGCGACATAGCCCGCCCAGGGACCCGCGCCCCGGTGGGAGGCCCACTCGGCGAGGACGTACACCACGGCCACGAACAGCAGCAGCCCGGCCGCGGTGAGCTTCATCCGGCGCACCCCGCGCCGTTTCTCCTCGTCGGCGGCGCTGAAGACGGTCATCGTGCGCGCCGCCTTGACGCCGGCCGGCTGCTCCGTTTCCGTACGATCCATCCGTTCCATCCGTTCCGGTCGACGCCCCGTGCCACCCGTGTCCCGCACGCAGATATTGTCCCTGCTTGACCGACTCCCGGAACGGAACAAGAGTTCCCGGCGTCTGTCAGGTGGGGAGCTCGACGGTGAACTCCTGCGTGAACGCATCACCCGCACGACCCGGAGCCGCACCGCTCCCCTCACCGAGGAGAACCCCCGCATGACCAGGCGACATGGTGCCCTCCTGTCGGCGATCATCGCCCTCGTCGTGGGCCTTTCCGCCGCCATATACGTCTCCGCCGCCTCCGACCACGGTCCCGGGCTCGGCCCCGGGGCCGTCACCCGCGCCGCCGCACCCGGCAGCGCCGCCCCCGTCTCCACGGGCGTCTGGGTCGGCGCCTGGGCCGCCGCCCCGGTAGGCGGCGAACCGGGCACCGCGGCCGACGGCACCGCGGGCCGCACGGTCCGCAACGTCGTACACACCGGCGTCGGCGGGACGAGTGCCCGCGTCACGCTCTCCAATCTCCACGGCACCGGCCCGCTCACCGTGACACACGCCACCCTCGCCGTCGCGGCGGGCGACGGGAGCGCGGCGGCGGTGCCCGACACGCTGCGCCGGCTCACCTTCGGCGGCGCCACCACCGTCGTCGTCCCGGCCGGCGGACAGACGGTCAGCGACGCCGTGACCGTCGTCGTCCCGCACGACTCCGACGTCCTGGTCAGCACCTACACCCCCACCTCCGCCGGGCCGGTCACCTACCACCCGCACGCCCGGCAGGCCAACTACGTCGCCGAGGGCGAGTCCACCGAGGACGTCACCGGCGCCGCGTTCACCGGGGCCGGCGAGTACTGGCGCTACCTGACCGCCCTCGACGTGCTCAGCAACGAGGCCGACGGCACCCTCGTCGCCCTCGGCGACTCCATCACCGACGGCGTCACCTCCACCCCGGGCGCGAACCGCCGCTGGCCCGACGTCCTCGCCGGCCGGCTGCGGGCGAGCGCCGCCGCCGACGGGGACACGCCCCGCTACGGCGTCGTCAACGAGGGCATCAGCGGCAACCGGGTCCTCTCCGACGACTCCCGCCGCGGCGCCTCCGCGCTCCACCGCTTCGAACGGGACGTCCTCGGCCGCCCGAACGTCAAGGCCGTCGTCATCGACCTCGGCATCAACGACATCCTGCGCGACCCGGGACTCGCCGACCCGCAGGCGATCGTGGACGGCCTGCGCACCCTCGTCGAGCGCGCCCACGCCCACGGCATCAGGGTCGTCGGCACCACCCTCACCCCGTTCCGCGGCCACCGCGGCTACGACGACGGCCGCGAGGGCGTACGGCAGCGGATCAACCAGGTGATCCGGGCGGGCACGGTGTTCGACACGGTCGTCGACATGGACCGGGCGCTGCGCGACCCGTACGACCCGCGCAGCCTGCGCCCGGAGTACGACTCGGGCGACCATCTGCACCCCAGCGACCGCGGCTACCGCACGATGGCGCAGGCCCTCGACCTGGGGAAACTGGCAGGGGCGGCGCCCGCCCGGCTGTGACGGCCGCCCGGCCGCACGGCGGACTCAGTCCTCGTAGCGGCGCTCCCGCCGGTCCTCCCGGGCCCTGGCGGCGTGGCCCCGGCCGTGGCCGGGTCCATGCCCGCGCGGGACGTCGTCGTGGCCCTCCGGCATCGGGCGGCCGCTCTCCCCGGCGTCCTCCCGGGACGACGCACGCAGCTCACGCTTCGCCGCTCTGCGGTCCAGCTTCTCCTGCCGCCGCGCGGCCCGCGTCTTCTTGCGCTCGACGCCCACCCCGCCCCAGAAGGCGAACCCGCCGACGACCACCCGCGGCGCGCCCGGATCACCCGGCACCCCGGTCTCCCGCTGGTCGAAGCCGCCCATCACGCCGATGCCGCGGACCACGACCTCGACCCCCGGCGGCACGGTGATCTGCACCCCGCCCATGATCGCGACACAGTTGATCTCGACCTCGCCGGCGGCGAAGTCCGCCTCACGCAGGTCGATCTCCCCGCCGCCCCAGAAGGCGAAGCAGGTGAACCGCCGGGGGACCGTCCAGCGGCCCCTGCGCTGGAAGCCGGACAGCACCGCCACCGCCCAGGTCGACGAACCCTCGCCGCCCACGATCCGCCCGGCCCAACTCCCCTCGGCCGCCGGCTCCTTGTGCAGCGACACGACGGCGGGAGGCGTGACCCCGGCGACCGGCAGATCCCGGGTGATCGGCGCCAACTCCCCGTACGTGCGCGCCTTGTACGTCTCCTCCAGCCGCTCCTCGAACTCCGTCATGTCGAGCCGGCCCTCCGCGAGGGCGTCCCGCAGGACCTCGGCGACCCGCTCACGATCGGCGTCGGAGGCACGGAGATCCGGCAGGCCCGGGGCTGCGTCGTCGGTCATATCAGCAGCCTACGAGTTCCCGGGCCCCGGCACTACGGTCTCCGCGGCGCGCTCCCGGTCCGGCGGGGACCCGGGGGCGTCGCCCGTCGCGTACAGCATCTTCGCGATCACGGCCTCGATGTCCGGCTCCCGCACCGACAGGTCCACCAGCGGGTACTCCGCCGCGATCCGGGCCACGAGCGGAGCCGCCGACTCCGACGCCGGGAACGCCAGCCACTGCCGCGGCCCGTCCACCTTCACCACCCGCGCCGCCTCCCCCACCTCGACCGGCGGCAGCTCCCGTTCCAGGTCCACCACCAGCGTCCGCTCGCTCGCCCCCACCTCGTGCAGCCCGGCCGGCGCACCGTCGTAGACCAACCGGCCGTGGTCGATGACCATCACCCGGGAGCAGAGCTGCTCGATGTCCTGGAGGTCGTGCGTGGTGAGCAGCACCGTCGTGCCGCGCTCGGTGTTCAGCTCCCGCAGGAACTCCCGCACCCGCGCCTTGGAGACCACGTCCAGGCCGATCGTCGGCTCGTCCAGGTAGAGCACCTCGGGATCGTGCAGCAGCGCCGCGGCGATGTCCCCGCGCATCCGCTGGCCCAGCGACAGCTGACGCACCGGCACCTCCAGCAGCGGCGACAGATCCAGGAGTTCGACCAGCCGGTCGAGGTTCTCCCGGTAACGGCCGTCCGGGATCCGGTACATGCGGTGCATCAGCCGGTAGGAGTCGATCAGCGGCAGGTCCCACCACAACGTCGTACGCTGCCCGAACACCACCCCGATGCGATGCGCCAGCCGCGTCCGCTCCCGGGACGGGTCGATCCCGGCGACCCGCAGCCGGCCCCCGCTCGGTGTCAGGATCCCGGTCAGCATCTTGATCGTCGTCGACTTCCCCGCACCGTTCGGCCCGATGTAGCCGACCATCTCACCGCGCGCCACGGTGAACGAGAGCGCGTCCACCGCCCGCACCCGCCGCAGCTCCCGCTTCAGGAAACCGGTCCGCCTGCGCACGTCGAAGACCTTCTCGACCCGGTCCACCTCGATGAACGCGCTCTCCGACACCCTCGCACCCTCCGACACGGTCACCCTCAACTCCCCGTACTCCGATACGTCCGCAGCCCCGCCCGCCACGCCAGCCCCGCCACCGCACAGCACGCCACCGCCACCACCGGCGGAGCGAACGCCGCCCACTCCGGCAGCCCCAACGGATACGGCCGCCCCAGCACATGCGCCGCCGGCACCCAGTTGACGAACGCCAGCGGCAGCACGAACGTCACCCCGCGCACCAGCTCCGTGCCGAACACCGTCGGCGGATACTGCAACAGTGTCTGGCCGCCGTACGTGAACGCGGCCTGCACCTCGGACGCGTCCTGCGCCACGAACTGGAACGCCGCGCCCGCCACGAACACCGCCGAGAAGATCATCCCGCCGCACACCAGCATCACCGGCACCAGCGCCACGTCCACCGGCGTCCAGGCCACGTCCAGCGCGACGCACGCGTAGCCCAGCACCAGGGCGCCCTGGATCAGCCGGGCCACCCGGCGCAGCGCGAACCGGTCCGCGGCGACCTGGGCCAGGACCGGCGCGGGCCGCACCAGCAGCGTGTCGAGCGTGCCGTCCCGCACCCGCGAGCCCAGCCGGCCCGCCGAGCCGATCGACAGATCCGCGAGCCCGAACGACGTCGCCGACAACCCGTAGAGGAAGGCGACCTCCGGCAGCGCGTAGCCGCCCAGCACGTCCACCTGCGAGAACATCAGCAAGATCGCGACAAAGTCCAGCCCGGTCACCAGCAGACCACCGACCACCGTCAGCACGAACGACACCCGGTAGGCCAGCGTCGACCGGATCCACATCCCGGCGATCAGCCGGTAGGCCCGCAGCCCCTCCGCCGCCCGGCCGCCCTCACCCACCCTGCACCACCACCCGCCGCGTCGCCGCACCCTGCACCAGCCGGCCCACCGCCAGCAGCACCACCGCCCAGCAGGCCTGGAAGGCGAACGCGTACAGCGGATGCGTCCGCCCCATCAGCACGTCGGCCGGCATCTGCAGCAGCGCCGACCACGGCAGCAGCACCACGATGTCACCGAGCGGCCGGGGAAACGCGTTGAGCGGCAGCGCCATCCCCGAGAAGAACATCCCGGTGACCATCAGCACCTGCACCGCACCCGTGCCGTCCATCAGCCAGAACCCGCTCAACGCCACCAGGAACCGGATGCCGTAACTGACCACCATCGCCAGCACGATCGTCACCGCGAAGGCCAGCCAGGTCACCGGATCGTGGGGCAACGCCGTCGGAAAGAACAGCGCGCCGAAGACGAACGGCACCACCCCGCGACCCAGCAGCTGGAACGACGCCCGGCCCAGGTCGCCCGCCAGCCACCACACCTGGAGATCGGCCGGCCGGTACAGATCGACGGCGACCTCACCCGTGCGGATCCGCTCCATCAACTCCGTCTCGAAACCGCCGCCCTGGATCGCGAGCGTCGCGAACAGCGCCTGCCCCAGCCACACATAGGTGACGGCCTGCGCCTGGTCATAGCCCCCCAGGTGCGGTCGCTCGTCCCACAACGCGAGATAGGTGTAGACGAGGATCAGGCCGAAAACGGTGTTGGTGAACACCCCCGCGGCCGTGGCCACCCGATACGTCGCGTACCTTCGGAAACCCCCCGCCGCGACGGTCGCGTACAACCGCGCCGATCCCAAGGCAACCGTCCTCCTCGCCCACTAGTCACCCTTGGTGCCCGCTTCGGCACCGAAGCGCAGGAGCCTAGTGCGCCGCTCCGGCCACGTGCCACGCGTTTTCCGGGCACGACGTGTGACCGAACGCGCGCCGATTGTCGGGAACGGAACGCTGGGTGCGAGAGTCTTCAACAGGGGACGCAGAAGGCGTACGAGGCTTACGAGGCGTACGGGAACGTACGACGCGAAACAGGAGTCCAGCAACACATGAGTGACGAGCCACAGCCGCAGCAGCCCACCGAGGGCTCGGCACCCGGAGCCCCCGAGGCGGGTGACGGAGGAAGTGGCGAGGAAGGCAAGAAGATGAAGCGACCCAAGCGCACCGGACTGCGCCGGCTCCTGCCCACCTGGCGGATGGTGCTCGGCACGTTCGTCCTCGGCGTGCTGGTCCTCGGCGGGCTCTTCGTCCTCGGCTACTCCATGGTCAAGATCCCGCCGGCCAACGCGCTCGCCACCAAGCAGTCCAACGTCTACCTCTACGCCGACGGCACCGAGATCGCCCGCGACGGCACCGTCAACCGCGAGAACGTCGACCTCTCCCAGATCTCCAAGGACGCCCAGCACGCCGTCCTCGCCGCCGAGGACCGCGACTTCTACACCGAGTCCGCCATCGACCCCAAGGCGATGCTCCGGGCCGGCTGGAACACCGCCACCGGCAAGGGCAAGCAGTCCGGCTCCACGATCACCCAGCAGTACGTGAAGAACTACTACCTCGCGCAGGAACAGACCGTCACCCGCAAGGTGAAGGAGTTCTTCATCTCCATCAAGCTGGACCGCGAGACCTCCAAGGACGACATCCTCGAGGGCTACCTCAACACCAGCTACTTCGGCCGCAACGCCTACGGCATGCAGGCCGCCGCCAAGGCCTACTTCGGCATCGAGGCCGCCAAGCTCACCCCCGCCCAGGGCGCCTACCTCGCCGCCCTGGTCAACGCGCCCAGCGAGTACGACATCATCGCCCACCCCGAGAACAAGGCCGCCGCCGAGGCCCGCTGGAACTACGTCCTCGACGGCATGGTCACCAAGGGCTGGCTCGGCGAGACCGCGCGCACCGGCATGAAGTTCCCCGCCGTCAAGGAGACCTCCGGCGCCGACACCGGCATGTCCGGACAGCGCGGCTACCTCGTCAACGCGATCAAGGACTACCTGCGCGACAACAAGATCGTCACGCAGGACGAGCTCGACGCCGGCGGCTACCGCATCACCACCACGATCGAGAAGAAGAAGCAGAACGCCTTCGTCGACGCCGTCAACGACAAGCTGATGAAGAAGCTCGACAAGAAGAACCGCAAGGTCGACACCTACGTCCGCGCGGGCGGCGCCGCCGTCGAACCCAAGACCGGCAAGGTCCTCGCCCTGTACGGCGGCATCGACTACGTCAAGCAGTACACGAACAACGCCACCCGCCAGGACTTCCAGGTCGGCTCCACCTTCAAGCCCTTCGTCTTCACCTCGGCCGTCGAGAACGGCTCCGAGACCCAGGACGGCCGCCAGATCACCCCCAGCACGATCTACGACGGCACCAACAAGCGCCCCATCCAGGGCTGGTCCGGCGGCACCTACGCCCCCGAGAACGAGGACTACGTCAACTACGGCAACATCGACGTCCGCACCGCCACCGACAAGTCGGTGAACTCGGTGTACGCGCAGATGGCCGTCGACGTCGGCCCCGCCAAGGTCAAGCAGACCGCCATCGAGCTCGGCCTGCCCACGGACACCCCCGACCTGCAGCCCTACCCCTCCATCGCCCTCGGCACGGCCAACGCCAGCGTCCTGGACATGGCGGAGGCCTACGCCACCCTCGCCAACCACGGCAAGCACGGCACGTACACCCTGATCGAGAAGGTCACCAAGGACGGCTCCGACGTGGTGGACCTGCCCGAGCAGAAGTCCTCCCAGGTGGTCAGCCGCGAGGCCGCCGACACCACCACCTCGGTCCTGCGCAGCGTCGTCCAGAACGGCACCGCCACCGCGGCCCTCGCCGCCGACCGGCCCGCCGCCGGCAAGACCGGCACCGCCGAGGAGGACACCGCCGCCTGGTTCGCCGGCTACACGCCCGACCTCGCCACCGTGGTCGCGGTCATGGGCCAGGACCCGCAGACCGCCGCCCACAAGTCCCTCAAGGGCGCCATGGGCCTGCCCCGCATCAATGGCGGCGGCGCGCCCACCGAGATCTGGGCCCAGTTCACCAAGAACGCCCTCAAGGGCGAACCGGCCAGGGACTTCAACCTCCAGATCCAGGAGGGCGGCGAGCAGTCCGCCTACCCCTCGTCCCCGCCCTCCGAGGACGAGCCCAGCGACGACGAGACCGACGGCAGCACGCCGGACGCCGGCGACACCAAGGGCCAGACGCAGGGCCAGACCCAGGGGCAGACGAACGGCGGCACCACGACCGGCGGCACCACCGGAAGCACCACCTCCGGCACCACCGACGGCGGTACGACCAGCGGCAACACCTCGACCGGCACCACCGACGGCGGCACGTCGAGCAACGGAACGACCTCGGGCACCAGCTCCGGCACGACCGACGGCGGCACATCCACCGGCAGCACCGACGGCACGAGCGGAGACACCGGCACCACGACGGGCACGACGACCGGCCCCCAGCTCACGGCCACGGGCTGGGACTGACGCGAACGGCCTCGGCCGACGCGGACCGACGTCGGCCGAGGCGCACCGGCGCCCTCAGTGACCGCTGGTCGCCTTGAGGCCCACCACGGCGACCAGCAGCAGGCACACGAAGAAGATCCGGGCGGCGGTCGCCGGCTCCCCCAGCACCACCATGCCGACCACCGCCGCCCCCGCGGCCCCGATCCCGACCCATACGCCATAGGCGGTACCGATGGGCAGGGAGCGTGCGGCGTACGACAGCAGCAGCATGCTGGCGACGATGCCGGCGCCGGTGAACAGACTCGGGACGAGCCGGGTGAACCCGTCCGTGTACTTCATCCCGACCGACCAGCCGACTTCCAGCAGACCGGCGACGACGAGCAGAACCCAGGCCATGGGAGACACCTCCGAGACGCGAACGCGAACGCACTGACACAGCGATGCGTCGTCTTTTCCTGCGCTCCGCAGGCACTCCTGTCCGCGGCATCCCGGTACGGCGCGTCTCGTCGGGCTCCTTCCCAACGTAGCAAAGAAACGACAAAAGGGCTGGTGACCATGGTCACCAGCCCTTTTCGCCCACTACTTCAGAGGTACAGGCCGGTCGAGTCCTCCGAGCCCTCGAACCGGTCGGCCGCCACGGCGTGCAGATCGCGCTCCCGCATCAGCACGTACGCGACGCCCCGCACCTCGACCTCCGCACGGTCCTCGGGGTCGTACAGCACCCGGTCCCCCGGCTCCACGGTCCGCACGTTCTGCCCCACGGCGACCACCTGGGCCCATGCCAGCCGGCGACCGACGGCCGCGGTGGCGGGAATCAGAATGCCGCCACCCGAACGCCGCTCGCCCTCGCCGGTCTCCTGCTTCACGAGCACGCGGTCGTGCAGCATCCGGATGGGCAGCTTGTCGTGCGTGGTACTCAGATCGTCTCTCTTGGCGCTCACACCACTGAACCTACCCCGCGCGGATGCCCGGGGAGCGCAGGGGATCAGCCCCTGCGGCGCCGCCCGCTGAACGCGAGCAGCCCCACCACGCCGACGACCACGAGCGCCACCGGCACGACCCGCTCCAGCCGGGGCGCGCCCTCCTCGTTCACGAACTGCGCCCGCACCTCGCTCACGGCACGGTTGACCTGGACGTAGGCCTTCCCGAGCGTGTGATCGACGTTGGCGACGACCTTGGCTTTCGCGTCCCCGACGATGGTCTTCGGATGCACCCGCACCCCGATCTCGTCCAGCGTCTCCGCCAGCACCTCGCGGCGGGCCCTGATGTCCGCCTCGATCTGCGCCGGGGTTCTGGTGTCCGACGTCTCCGCCACGGTAAGGCCTCCGAAGTCAGCTGTGTCTTGTTCTGGACAGTCTGTCAGCTCTGCCCGCCGCCGCACTGTCAGGACCCCCGGTTACGCTGGCCAGATGAGCGAGCGACTCCAGCCCGGGGACGTGGCCCCCGCCTTCACCCTCCCCGACGCCGACGGCAACCAGGTGTCCCTGTCGGACCACAAGGGCCGCAAGGTCATCGTCTACTTCTACCCGGCCGCGCTTACCCCCGGCTGCACGAAGCAGGCCTGCGACTTCACGGACAACCTGGAACTGCTGACCGGCGCCGGGTACGACGTCATCGGCATCTCCCCCGACAGCCCCGAGAAGCTGGGCAGGTTCCGCGAGAAGGAGTCCCTGAAGGTCACCCTCCTGGCCGACCCCGAGAAGACCGTCACCGAGGCCTACGCGGCGTACGGCGAGAAGAAGAACTACGGCAAGACCTACATGGGCGTCATCCGCTCCACGATCGTGGTCGACGAGGAGGGCAAGGTCGAACGGGCCCTCTACAACGTCCGCGCCACCGGCCACGTCGCCAAGATCATCAAGGATCTGGGCATCTGAGAGCCCTCCTCCCGTCACCGAGCGGCCCGCGCCCGGGAATCCCCGGCGCGGGCCGCTCCTCCCTTTCGGGCGTGTCGATCACATCGACGGGGACGGGAGCGACGGCCGCCGGGAGAACCCGCGTTGTCGTGTCCTGACTGCCACGCCGTCACCGGAACCTGATGCGGAGGGGGCGGACGCGGAGCGACCCGGCCCAGTAAAGTAGGCCGCAGCACTGGCGCCCGTACGCCAAGGGCTGAGCGGCAACTTTTAGGTAGTTGTGTCTGTCGGTTCGAATCCGACCGGGCGTACAGAAAGAACAGGCCCTGCACCTTCGATTCGGAGGTGCAGGGCCTGGGTCTTTGGTTCAGCCCAGCAACTCCCGCACCACCGGCACGAGTCCCCGGAACGCCTTGCCGCGGTGGCTGATCGCGTTCTTCTCGGCCGGCGTCAGCTCCGCGCAGGTGCGGGTCTCGCCGTCGGGCTGGAGGATCGGGTCGTAGCCGAAGCCGTTGGTGCCGGTCGGGGTGTGGCGGAGGGTGCCGGTGAGGCGGCCCTCGACGACGCGTTCCGTGCCGTCCGGGAGGGCCAGGGCCGCGGCGCAGGCGAAGTGGGCGCCCCGGTGCTCCTCGGCGATGTCCGAGAGCTGGGCCAGGAGCAGGTCCAGGTTGGCCCGGTCGTCGCCGTGCTTGCCCGCCCAGCGGGCCGAGAAGATGCCCGGGGCGCCGTTCAGGACGTCGACGCAGAGGCCCGAGTCGTCGGCGACCGCCGGATGGCCCGTCGCCCGGGCGAGGGCGTGGGCCTTCAGGAGGGCGTTCTCGGCGAAGGTGACGCCGGTCTCCCTGACATCGGGGATGTCGGGGTAGGCGTCCGCGCCGACGAGGTCGTGGGGCAGACCTGCGTCGGCGAGGATCGACCTCAGTTCGGTGATCTTTCCGGCGTTGCGGGTGGCGAGGATCAGGCGGGTCATGCGCCCAGTATCCCCAGTGGCGCCGCCCGGGCGCCGCCGGGTGCTACGGGGTGCAGACCTTCGTCAGTTCGCCCGCCGCGTCGGTGACGGGGCTGAGGTCGGGGGTGTTGTCGCCGTTCTCGACGGCCGTGCGGACGTTGGCGACGGCGGTCTGGAGGTCGTCGACCGCCTTGTTGACGTCGGCGTTGTCCGTCTTGTCGCCTATCTTGTCGAGGTTGTTCTCGATGGAGGTCAGCGACTCCTCGGTCTGCGTGGGGTCGTTCGCGGCGTTCTCCACGGCCTGCTGGAGGTCGGTGACGCTGTCGGCGATGGAGTCGGCGGTCTGGACGCAGTCCAGGGCCTTGTTGACTGCGTCGCAGCCGGTCGCCGTCAGTCCCACGGTGAGGGCGACGGCCGCCGTGGCGGCGGCTATGACGGTTCGGCGACGCCGCAGTGGGCGTCGGCTCGCGGCCGTGGACATCAGTGTGTTCCTCCCCTTGCCAGGCCCAGGAGGCCCCCGTCGGTGTACTGGCCAAGACGCCGGGGCGGGCGGGCCGGTTGCTCGGGCCCGCCGCCTGTCTTGGTGTTCCCTTTACTTTCCGAGGACGGTATCAAGTGCCGTGCGCTGCAGGACAGTCAGTTCCGTGCAGCCCAGAACGGCCAGGTCCAGCAGGGAGTTGAGTTCCTCGCGGGCGAACGGATCGGCCTCGGCGGTGCCCTGGACCTCGACGAAGCGGCCGTCGCCGGTGCAGACGACGTTCATGTCGGTCTCGGCGCGGACGTCCTCCTCGTAGCGGAGGTCGAGGAGCGGGACTCCCCCGACGATGCCGACCGAGACGGCGGACACGGTTCCCGTGAGGGGTTGGCGGCCGGCCTTGACGAGCTTCTTGCCCTGGGCCCAGGTGATGGCGTCCGCCAGGGCGACGTACGCGCCGGTGATGGCCGCCGTGCGGGTGCCGCCGTCGGCCTGGAGGACGTCGCAGTCGAGGACGATCGTGTTCTCGCCGAGCGCCTTGTAGTCGATCACCGCGCGCAGGGAGCGGCCGATGAGGCGGGAGATCTCGTGGGTGCGGCCGCCGATCTTGCCGCGGACGGACTCGCGGTCGCCGCGGGTGTTGGTGGCGCGGGGGAGCATGGAGTACTCCGCGGTGACCCAGCCCTCGCCGCTGCCCTTGCGCCAGCGGGGGACGCCTTCGGTGACGGAGGCGGTGCAGAAGACCTTCGTGTCGCCGAAGGAGACGAGGACGGAGCCCTCGGCGTGCTTGCTCCAGCCACGTTCGATGGTGACGGGGCGGAGCTGTTCGGGGGTGCGGCCGTCGATTCGAGACATGGCGCTGAGCCTAGCCGCACCTGCGCAAGGGGCTCCTCCCACGGTGGTGGGAGGAGCCCCTCAGGAGTGAGCGCGAAGGCTCACATCATGTCTTCGATCTCCGCGGCGATGGGGTCGGCGTCGGTGCCGATGACGACCTGGATCGCGGTGCCCATCTTGACGACGCCGTGGGCGCCGGCGGCCTTCAGGGCGGCTTCGTCCACGAGCGAGGGGTCGTTGACCTCGGTGCGCAGCCGGGTGATGCAGCCTTCGATCTCTTCGATGTTGTCGAGGCCGCCGAGTCCGGCGACGATCTTCTCAGCCTTGGTGGCCATGTTCCGTCTCCCTGAATTCCCTGATGCGACCCGCGATGTGCACCGCTTTGTCGCAGTAACCCACAGTTGGCCCAGCTTCGCGAGCGATTGTGCCGGGTGTACCGAAGGATGACGTCAGTGATGACGTCGCAGCAACCCAATCGTCCGTAGCTGGTCTACACCACCTGACAGGCGGTCGCCAAACGATGAGTGCCGAGAGCGCCGAGACCCAGGTCAGTCCCGCACGCCGGCGCCGGCAGGCCGCATTCCAGGGTCTGCAGAAGATGGGGCGCAGTCTCCAGCTGCCGATCGCGGTGCTGCCGGCCGCGGGCATCCTCAACAGGCTCGGCCAGCCTGACGTGTTCGGGGACGACGGGCTCGGCTGGACCGATGTGGCGAAGGTGATGGCGGGTGCGGGCGCGGCGCTGCTCGACGGTTCCCTCGGGCTGCCGCTGCTGTTCTGCATCGGTGTGGCCATCGGCATGGCGAAGAAGTCGGACGGGTCGACGGCGCTGGCGGCGGTCGCGGGGTTCCTCGTCTACTACAACGTGCTGCGGCAGTTCCCGGAGGACTGCGGGCCGGGTTCGAAGGTGATCCCGAACATCGGATGCCAGGCGACCGACAACACGGTGGGGGCCTTCACCTACCAGAACCCGGGGGTCTTCGGCGGGATCGTGATGGGTCTGCTGACGGCGTTCTTCTGGCAGCGGTACCACCGCACGAAGCTGGTGGACTGGCTCGGGTTCTTCAACGGGCGGCGGCTGGTGCCGATCATCATGGCGTTCGTCGCGATCGCGTTCGCCGCGCTGTGCCTGTGGGTCTGGCCGCCGATCGGTGACGCCCTGGAGAGCTTCAGCGACTGGCTGGACGGGCTGGACGCGTGGGGTGCGGGCATCTTCGGCGTGGCGAACCGGGCGTTGCTGGTGATCGGGCTGCACCAGTTCCTGAACGTGCCCATCTGGTTCCAGTTCGGCAGCTACACGAAGCCGGACGGCACGGTGGTGCACGGCGACATCAACATGTTCCTGGCCGGCGACCCGGACGCGGGGCAGTTCACCTCGGGCTTCTTCCCGATCATGATGTTCGCGCTGCCCGCGGCGGCACTGGCGATCACGCACTGTGCCAGGCCGGGCCGCCGCAAGGAGGTCGGCGGTCTGATGCTGTCCGTGGCGCTGACGTCGTTCGTGACCGGTATCACCGAGCCGATCGAGTACTCGTTCCTGTTCGTCGCGCCGCTGCTGTACGCGCTGCACGCGGTGCTGACGGGGGCGTCGATGGCGGTGACGTGGGGGCTGGGCGTGCACGACGGTTTCAGTTTCTCGGCCGGGCTCATCGACTACGTCATCAACTGGAACCTGGCGACCCGGCCCTGGGGGATCATCCCGATCGGCCTGTGCTTCGCCGTCGTCTACTACGCGATCTTCCGCTTCGCGATCACGAAGTTCGATCTGAAGACCCCCGGCCGGGAGCCGGAGGAGGAGCTGGAGGACGTCACGAAGGCGTGAGGAAGGCCTGCGGCGGCCTCCCGCCGCACGACCCCAGGGCCCTCGGAACTCGGTTCCGAGGGCCCTTTCGCATGCCCCGCGCGGAGCGGGAGAACGACCAAGATCCGGCACGGCGCGTAGCCCTCCGGTTGCAGGTTTGACGGGTTCCTTATATCGCCTTCACCGTGCTACAACATGGTCTACACCACTGAGTGGTGTAGACCATCACCGATGGAGGAAGTCTATGAGCACCGCCACCGCGCCCACGGCGGCCCCCTCGAAGAAGTGGGGATCCGGCCTGTTGCAAGGCCTGCAGAAGGTAGGCCGAAGCCTTCAGCTCCCGATCGCCGTGCTGCCGGCGGCGGGCCTGCTGCTCCGGTTCGGCCAGGCCGACGTGCACGACAAGCTGCACCTGCCCGACAAGGTCACCGCGGTGTTCGCGACGGCCGGCGGCGCGATCTTCGACAACCTGCCGATGCTGTTCTGTATCGGTGTGGCGATCGGCTTCGCCAAGAAGTCGGACGGATCCACGGCGCTGGCCGCGCTGGTGGGCTTCCTGGTCTACAGCAACGTCCTGAAGGCGTTCCCGGTCTCCGAGGCCAAGGTCCAGGCGGGTGCGGACATAGCCGCGACCTACAACAACCCCGGTGTCCTCGGCGGCATCGTGATGGGTCTGCTGGGCGCGGTGGTCTGGCAGCGGTTCCACCGCACGAAGCTGGTGGACTGGCTCGGCTTCTTCAACGGCCGCCGTCTGGTGCCGATCATCATGGCGTTCGTCGGCACGGTGATGGGTGTCTTCTTCGGTCTGGTCTGGGAGCCGATCGGTGAGGTCATCTCGAACTTCGGCGAGTGGATGACGGGCCTCGGCGCGTTCGGCGCGGGTCTGTTCGGTCTCATCAACCGCGCGCTGATCCCGGTCGGCATGCACCAGTTCGTGAACACCGTCTCCTGGTTCCAGATCGGCGACTTCACCAACGCGGCCGGCGACGTCGTCCACGGCGACCTCAACCGCTTCTTCGCCGGTGACCCGACGGCCGGCCAGTTCATGTCCGGCTTCTTCCCGATCATGATGTTCGGTCTGCCGGCCGCCGCCCTGGCCATCGCGCACACCGCCCGCCCCGAGCGCCGCAAGGCCGTGCTGGGCATGATGATCTCGCTCGCGCTGACCTCGTTCGTCACCGGTGTCACCGAGCCCATCGAGTTCTCGTTCATGTTCATCGCGCCGCTGCTGTACGCGATCCACGCGGTGCTGACGGCCCTGTCCATGGCGATCACCTGGGCGCTCGGCGTCCACGCGGGCTTCACCTTCTCCGCGGGCTTCATCGACTACGCGCTGAACTGGAACCTCGCCACCAAGCCCTGGCTGATCATCCCGATCGGTCTGGTCTTCGGCGCGATCTACTACGTCGTCTTCCGCTTCGCCATCACGAAGTTCAACCTGCCCACCCCGGGCCGTGAGCCCGAGGAGGAGGTCGAGGACCTCACCAAGGCGTAGGCGCGCCGCGCGTCCGCGCCGGACACGCGAAGGACCCCGGAGCCCTGAACCGCTCCGGGGTCCTTCTGCGTGAGACGTCGGGTCTAGATCTCGTACGTCAGCCGTGGCGCGGCCAGTTCCACCGGGCCGTCGAACACCGCGCGGGCGTCCGCCAGGTTGACCCGGGGGTCGGTCCACGGCGGGATGTGGGTCAGCACGAGCTTGCGCGCGCCCGCCCTGCGTGCCGTCTCGCCGGCCTCCCGGCCGTTGAGGTGCAGGTCGGGGATGTTCTCCTTGCCGTGCGTGAAGGCGGCCTCGCACAGGAAGAGGTCGGTGTCACGGGCGAGGTCGTCCAGCGCGGGACTGACGCCGGTGTCACCGGAGTAGGTCAGCGATCTGCCGTCGTGTTCGACGCGGATGCCGTACGCCTCGACCGGGTGCGCGACGCGTTCGGTGTGCACGGTGAACGGGCCGATGTCGAAGGTGGACGGCTTGACCGTGTGGAAGTCGAAGACCTCGCTCATGGAGGACGCCGACGGGGTGTCGGCGTACGCCGTGGTCAGTCGGTGCTCCGTGCCCTCCGGGCCGTAGACCGGGATGGGGGCGCAGCGGCCGCCGTCGTGCCGGTAGTAGCGCGCGACGAAGTAGGCGCACATGTCGATGCAGTGGTCGGCGTGCAGATGGCTCAGGAAGATCGCGTCGAGGTCGTAGAGACCGCAGTGGCGCTGCAACTCGCCCAGGGCGCCGTTGCCCATGTCGAGAAGCAGCCGGAAGCCGTCGGCCTCGAGGAGGTAGCTCGAGCAGGCCGATTCCGCGGACGGGAACGACCCCGAGCAGCCGACGACGGTGAGCTTCATGAAGGCGAAACCTCCGCTGGCGGGAAACCGAGAAGTACCGGGTGAGGTCCGGGGGACGGATCGTGGAACGAATGATCGTTAAATGGGGCGACGGGGGTCGTGCGGTGCGTCGAGCGTAAGGCGCAAAACCCCGGGTCGCTCCTCCGCCAGGGGCCGTTGTGGGCGAACTCACCTGTGCTGTCACCGGTTCGGCTGGACCGGGGGCACGGGGAAGTGGTGATGGGGCGCGCGGTGGCGCTCACGCGCCGGTAACGTCGTCGTATGGACACGTCCTGGTGGCTCGCGCTCGCGGCGGTGATACTGCTCGCGCTCGTCGCGACGCTCGTGGACGGCTGGGGGCGGGGCCGCCGGCCGCAGCGGCGCAGGACCCGGCCGCCGGGCCGGACGACGGGTGGACCCGCGGGCCGGACGACCCGCGGCCATGACGTCGCCGGCCGTCCCCAGCCCGCCGAGATCTGGTGGGCGGACGTGCCGTTCGAGGATGGTCCGGGGGTGAAGGACCGGCCGTGTCTGGTCATCATGGTGCGCGGTGACCGCGCCACCGTCGCGAAGATCACCAGCAAGTACCACGACGAGCGGGCCGGAGTGATCCCGCTGCCGCCGGGTGCCGTGGGTGACGCGCAGGGGCGGCCGAGTTTTCTGGAGACGGACGAGCTGCGCCAGGTCCGGGTGAGCGACTTCCGGCGCAGGGTCGGTGTGGTGGACCCGGTCCTGTGGGACCAGGTCCGTCACCTGGCTACCTGAAACCCTACGCCCAGAGCTGGCCCTGGAGCGTCTCGATCGCTTCCTCGGTGGTGGCCGCGGTGTAGACGCCCGTGGACAGGTACTTCCAGCCGCCGTCGGCCACGACGAACGCGATGTCGGCGCTCTCCCCCGCCTTCAGCGCCTTCCTGCCGACGCCGATCGCCGCGTGCAGGGCGGCGCCCGTGGAGACGCCCGCGAAGATGCCCTCCTGCTGGAGGAGTTCCCGGGTGCGGGTCACGGCGTCCGCCGAGCCGACCGAGAAGCGGGTGGTGAGGACGGAGGCGTCGTACAGCTCGGGCACGAAGCCCTCGTCGAGGTTGCGCAGGCCGTAGACCAGGTCGTCGTAGCGCGGCTCGGCGGCGACGATCTTCACGTCCGGCTTGTTCTCGCGGAGGAACCGGCCGACGCCCATCAGGGTCCCCGTCGTACCGAGGCCGGCCACGAAGTGGGTGATGGACGGGAGGTCGGCGAGGATCTCCGGGCCGGTGGTGGCGTAGTGGGCGCCCGCGTTGTCGGGGTTGCCGTACTGGTAGAGCATCACCCAGTCGGGGTGCTCGGCGGCGAGCTCCTTGGCGACGCGGACCGCGGTGTTGGAGCCGCCCGCGGCCGGGGAGGAGATGATCTCGGCACCCCACATGGCGAGCAGGTCGCGGCGTTCCTGCGAGGTGTTCTCGGGCATCACGCAGACCATGCGGTAGCCCTTGAGCTTGGCCGCCATGGCGAGGGAGATGCCGGTGTTGCCGCTCGTCGGTTCCAGGATGGTGCAGCCGGGGGTGAGCCGGCCGTCCTTCTCGGCCTGCTCGACCATGTGCAGGGCGGGGCGGTCCTTGACCGAGCCGGTGGGGTTGCGGTCCTCCAGCTTCGCCCAGATGCGGACGTCGGCGGACGGCGAGAGCCGCGGCAGGCGCACCAGAGGGGTGTTGCCCACCGCGGCCAGCGGGGAGTCGTAACGCATGGGGTCCGGCGGCCGATCAGGCCATGCCGCCGGCCACGGCCGGCAGGATGGTCACGGTGTCGCCGTCGGTCAGCTTGGTGTCGATGCCCTCGACGAAGCGGACGTCCTCGTCGTTCAGGTACACGTTGACGAAGCGGCGCAGCTTTCCGTCGTCCACGATGCGGGCGTGGATGCCCGCGTGCCGGGTCTCGAGGTCGTTGAACAGGTCGGCGAGGGTGTCACCGTTGCCCTCCACCGCCTTCTGACCGTCGGTGTACTGGCGGAGGATGGTGGGGATGCGGACCTCGATGGCCATGGCTCAGGGCTCCTGTCGGAAGGTGTGGGCAGCGCGGGTTCGTGCGTGTGTGGCTCCCCCACGCTCGGCTGCGCTCGCGCGGGCGTACCCCCGTCGGCTCATGGCCGGTACGGCGGCGGGGTGGCGCGTCAACAGATGGCGCTGGCGAGCCTGCACAGGTCGACGTGCAGCCGCGCCACGAGCAGTGCGCCCGGCGTCTTCTCGCTCACGTCGTTCAGAACCATGGGCTCATCGTATCGATTCCCGGTCCGGCTCCCGGAATGTGATCCCACATCGCGGACGGTATCGGGCCGATGCGTGAGATGTCGCCGGGTCGCCGTCGCTCCGCTAGGCCGACGCGCGGCGCACCAGGCGGGTGGGGACGATCACGGAGGGTCCCTCGGACGACCCGCGCGGGGACCCGTCCGGCGATCCGTGCGAGGAGCCGGGTGACCCGTCCGGCGATCCGTCCCGCGATCCGATCGGCGCGTCCTCCCCTGCGAGCAGCAGCCGGGCCATGAGGCGGCCCATCTCCTCGATGTCCTGGTGGACGGTGGTGAGCGGCGGGTCGGTCGTCTCGGCGATGGAGGCGAGGTCGTCGAAGCCGACGACGGCCACGTCCTCGGGGACCCTGCGTCCGCGCTCGCGCAGGCTCTGCAGGGCGCCGGCCGCCATGAGGTCGGAGGCGACGAACACGGCGTCGAGGTCGGGACGGCGGTCCAGCAGCGCGGCCATGGCGTCGGCGCCGCCCTGCCGGGTGTAGTCGGCGCGCTCGACGAGGGGCGGCGACCCGGCTTCGCGCAGCACGTCCCGGTACCCGGCCAGCCGGTCCGCTGCGGAGTTCTCCTGGTCGTAGGGCCCGGCGACGGTGGCGATCCGCCGCCGTCCGAGGGCGACCAGATGCCGGACGGCCAGCCGGGCGCCGCCCCGGTTGTCGCCGTCGACGTGGGCCAGGCCGGGCCGCACGGGGTCGCCGTCGCACGGCAGCGGGCGGCCGCCGAACACGGCCGGGAGGCCGAGCCGGTCGATGATCTCGGCCAGCCGGTCGCCCGGGCGCAGGGAGAACACGATCGCGCCGTCGACATGGCCGCCGCCGAGGTAGTCGGTCATGCGCGTGTAGTCGTCGGGCTCCTCCAGGAAGAGCAGGACGGCCTGGGCGCCGTGGAGCGCGAGTTCGCGGCGGATCCCGCGCAGGAGGAGGTCGAAGAAGGGGTCGATGAAAAGCCGGTTCTCCGGCTGGGCGGCGACCACGGCGACGGCGTTCGTGCGGTGGGTGACGAGTTGCCGGGCCGCCTGGTTGGGGACGTAGCCCAGCTCGGTGATCACCTGGCGGACCCGGTCGACGACCTCCGCCCGTACCCGGGCCTCCCCGTTGATCACCCGGGACACGGTCGACTTCGACACGCCCGACTGCCGGGCGACGTCTGCGAGCGTGGGCCGCCGTACGTGCGAGCGTTGCGTCAACACCATCTCCGTTGGGGCGAGTTGTGCGTGCACCTTGCGGAAACGGTATCCGGCGGACCTGTGGCCGGGACCGGGGCCCGGCCGGCCCTACACGACCGGCTTGCCGGTCAGTTCCACGCCGGCCGCGCGCAGCTCCTCCAGCGCCCGGTCGGTGCTCTCCTCGGCCACGCCCGCGGTGAGGTCCAGCAGGACCTGGGTGCGGAAGCCCTCGCGGGCCGCGTCCAGGGCGGTGGCGCGGACGCAGTGGTCGGTCGCGATGCCGACGACGTCGACCTCGTCGATCTGGCGTTCCCGCAGCCAGTCGCCCAGCGAGGTGCCGTTCTCGTCGGCGCCCTCGAAGCCGCTGTACGCGGCCGCGTAGGCGCCCTTGTCGAATACGGCGTCGATGGCGCCGGAGGCGACGGCGGGCGCGAAGTTGGGGTGGAAGCCGACGCCCTCCGTGCCCGCCACGCAGTGCGCGGGCCAGGAGTGCACGTAGTCGGGGTTGTCGGCGAAGTGTCCGCCGGGCGCGATGTGGTGGTCGCGGGTGGCCACCACATGCCGGTATCCGGCGGGCGCCTGCCCGATCAGCTCGGTGATGGCGGCGGCCACGTCGGCGCCGCCGGCCACCGCGAGACTGCCTCCCTCGCAGAAGTCGTTCTGCACGTCTACGACGATCAAGGCGCGGCGCATGGTCGGTGTCCTTCGACTGAGGGTGAAGTAATTGAGCCTAGAGACTTTGTCGGCCCCGCGGGAGGGGGCGTCGCCCGGTGTGCGCCGGGTACACGGCCTAGTTACCCGACGGGCCCTGTACATACTCCGTGGGAATGACGGGTTCCCCGCGCGACAGCTGGGTCGCGGAGAGGGGCAGGCCGGCGCGGGCCGCGATGTGGCGGTCGCGGACGGCGTCCAGGGACTCGCGGCCGACGACCTCGCCGGCCTTGACCAGCTCGACGAGCAGCTGGTGGCCGGCCAGCTCGGCGGGGACGGCGCCGGTGCCGACGACCTCGGCCTCGGCCACCCCGGAGGGGTCGGGCCGGCGCGCGGCCCACTTGCGGCCGCCGATGGAGGTCTTGCCGCCGGAGGACTTCTTCGCCACCGGCGCCAGCGGCGCCCCCGGGTCGGCGGACGCGGCGCGGGCGACCAGCTTGTAGACCATCGAGCAGGTCGGGTGCCCGGAGCCGGTCACCAGCTGGGTGCCGACGCCGTACGCGTCGACGGGGGCCGCGGCCAGTGAGGCGATGGCGTACTCGTCGAGGTCGGAGGTGACGACGATCCGGGTGTCCGTCGCGCCGAGCTCGTCGAGCTGCTGGCGCACCCGGTGGGCGACGAGGAGCAGGTCGCCGGAGTCGATGCGGACCGCGCCGAGGTCGGGCCCGGCGACCTCGACGGCCGTCCGGACGGCCTCGGCGACGTCGTACGTGTCGACGAGCAGCGTGGTGCCCCGGCCGAGCGAGTCGACCTGGGCCTGGAAGGCGTCCCGCTCGGTGTCGTGCAGGAGGGTGAAGGCGTGGGCGCTGGTGCCCACGGTGGGGATGCCGTAGCGGAAGCCGGCGGCGAGGTCGGAGGTGGTGGCGAAGCCGCCGACGTAGGCGGCGCGGGCGGCGGCGACCGCGGCGAGTTCGTGGGTGCGGCGGGCGCCCATCTCGATCAGCGGGCGCTCGCCCGCGGCGGCGGACATCCGGGAGGCGGCGGCCGCGATCGCGGAGTCGTGGTTGAGGATGGAGAGGATCACGGTCTCGAGGAGCACGCACTCGGCGAAGGAGCCCTCGACGCGCATGATCGGCGAGCCGGGGAAGTAGACCTCGCCCTCCGGGTAGCCCCAGATGTCACCCGAGAAGCGGTATGCGGCGAGCCACCGCAGGGTCTCCTCGTCGACGATCTTCCGCTCGCGCAGGAAGCCGAGGACGTCGGCGTCGAAATGGAGGTTCTCGACGGCGTCCAGGACCCGCCCGGTGCCCGCGACGACGCCGTAGCGCCGGCCCTCCGGCAGCCGCCGGGTGAAGACCTCGAACACGCTGCGCCGTCCGGCCGTGCCCGCTTTCAGGGCAGCCTGGAGCATCGTGAGCTCGTACTGGTCCGTGAAGAGCGCCGTCGACGGAACACCCACCCGTCGCCCGCCGCCGCCCTCTCGACGCAGCGCTTCGCGCCCTTCTTCTTCTGACAGCCCAAGGTCCGCTGTGTTCATGGCAATGGATGGTACTCCCTTTTCGTCGGTGTGACGATTTCCCGGATGCGTGGCAGCATGGGCTTGTGACGTCACCCGCTCCCCTTGAGATCGAACGCACCGAGTCGGCGGAGGAGGTCTTCGCCGTACCCGAGCCGGACGTCCCCTGGGTCACGATCGTCCACAACGACCCGGTCAACCTCATGAGCTACGTGACGTACGTCTTCCAGTCCTACTTCGGGTACAGCAAGGACAAGGCCACCAAGCTCATGATGGACGTCCACCACAAGGGCCGGGCGGTCGTCTCGAGCGGCTCGCGCGAGGAGATGGAACGCGACGTGCAGGCGATGCACGGATACGGCCTGTGGGCCACCCTCCAGCAGGACCGGAAGTAGCCTCCCCTCCTATGCCTGGACACTTCGAACCGCTCCCCGGCGGCGGCGCGGCCGTCGCACTCGACGACGTCGAGATCTCCATCATCCGGTCGCTGGCCGTGCAGCTCCTGGAGCTCATCGGCCCCGGCCCCGCCGAGGACGCCTCCGACGACCCGCTCGCCGAGCTCTTCGCCGAGGGGCCGAGCGAGCCCCCCGCCGACCCGGTGCTGCGCCGCCTCTTCCCGGACGCCTACACCGATCCGGAGGGCACGCCGGGCCCCCAGCGGGCGGACGAGCAGAAGGCGCACTCCGCCGAGTTCCGCCGCTTCACCGAGAACGACCTGCGGGCCGGCAAGCGCGAGAACGCCCTCACGGTGGTCCGCTCGCTGGACGCGCTGGCCTCCGAGGCGGCCGGCGAGGGCGGCGCGGTGCTGAAGCTGACGCCGCAGGAGTCCCAGCAGTGGCTCCGCGCGCTGAACGACCTGCGCCTCGCGATCGGCTCCCGCCTGGAGATCACCGACGAGGACGACACCGACCTCCTCTACCGGCTGCCGGACGAGGACCCGCGCAAGCCGATGGTGATGGCGTACCTGTGGCTGGGCGGGCTCCAGGAGACGCTGGTGACGACCCTGCTGCCGTAGCGCGTCCGCCACGGTGCCCCTTTGCGGGGATTCGTTCGCATTCTTGTTCGCTCAGAGGACGCTCAAATCCGGATAACGATCGCGTCACCGCGACGGCCGGGAGTGTCCTCTTTGTGTCTCGTTCATCCGCTTCTTCTTGTGTCGTGCGCCACAGCCGACCTGGCTGATCGATATTGCGGGCGTGATAAATCTTCACGACCGCCCGGCGAACACCACCCGTATGTTCCGCCGGGTGCGCCACCGAGCCGGTCGATCGCCGGCCAGGCATCGCTCCATCAATCCGGGGGGATCGAAACCCGATCCGAGGCCGACGAGAGGCCCGGTTCGGCATGGAGAAAGGCGCACCACACATGACCTCTGAGAAGGTCACCGACACCGCTGTCACCGACACTCCCGAAGAGGGGTACGAGCGCGGACTCGGCAGCCGCCAGGTCCAGATGATCGCGATCGGCGGCGCCATCGGCGTCGGGCTCTTCCTGGGCGCCGGGGCGAACATCGCCAAGGCCGGTCCCAGCCTCATCCTGATGTACGCCCTCGCGGGCGGGATCATCTTCTTCATCATGCGGGCGCTGGGCGAGCTGCTGCTCTACCGCCCGGTCTCGGGTTCGTTCGCGGAGTACTCGCGCGAGTTCCTCGGCCCGTTCTTCGGCTACTTCACCGGCTGGACGTACTGGCTGATGTGGGTCGTCACCGGCATGGCCGAGCTGACGGCCGCCGCGATCTACGTCAACTACTGGTTCCCGGCCGTCCCCCAGTGGGTGACCGCGCTGGTCTTCCTGGTGATCCTCTTCGGGGTCAACCTGATCTCCGTGAAGCTCTTCGGTGAGCTGGAGTTCTGGTTCTCCATGGTCAAGGTCACCGCGCTGATCGGCATGATCGTCATCGGCCTCGGCGTCCTCACCTTCGGCTTCAGCAGCGCCGGCGACACGGCCGCGGTCTCCAACCTGTGGGCCTTCGACGGCTTCTTCCCCAAGGGCGTCGGCTCGTCCCTGATGACCCTCCAGGGCGTCATGTTCGCCTACCTCGCGGTCGAGCTGGTCGGCGTCACGGCGGGCGAGTCGCAGGACCCGGAGAAGACGCTCCCGAAGGCGATCAACACCCTGCCCTGGCGTATCGCGCTGTTCTACGTCGGCGCGCTCACCGTCATCCTCTGCGTCGTGAAGTGGACGGAGTTCGCGCCGGGCGTGAGCCCGTTCGTCGAGGCGTTCGCGAAGATCGGCATCCCGGCGGGCGCCGGCATCGTGAACTTCGTCGTGCTGACGGCGGCCCTGTCCTCCTGCAACTCGGGCATGTACTCCACGGGCCGGATGCTGCGGAACCTGGCCGACAGCGGCGAGGCGCCCGCGGTCTTCCGCAAGCTGTCGTCGACGAAGACCCCCGCCTTCGGCATCACGGTCTCGGTCCTGTTCATGGGCATCGGCGTGATCCTGAACTACGTCGTCCCCGAGAAGGCCTTCGGCTACGTCACCTCGGTGGCCACCGCGGCCGGCATCTGGACCTGGCTGATGATCCTGATCAGCCACGTCCTCTACCGCCGCGCGGTCGTCGCGGGCCGGCTGCCCGCCTCGTCCTTCCCGGCCCCGGGCGGCTCGGTGTTCAGCTGGGTGGCCATCGCCTTCCTGCTCTTCGTCACCGGCCTGATCGCGTACGACGCCGACTCCCGGGTCTGCCTCTACGTGATGGCGGTCTGGGCGGTCGCGCTCGGCATCGGCTGGGCGATCCTCAAGGGCCGCAACCCGGAGATCACCGCCCGGCGCGAGCCGGAGTTCGAGAAGGTCGGCTGACCGACCGGCAGACCATCCCCGGGACGTCCGGCCGCAGGGAGCACTCGTGGCGCCCCCTGCGGCCGCCGCTCAGGACGTCCGCGATGCGGGCCGTTCCGTACCACTCCTCGGTACGGAACGGCCCCTTTGCTTATCCTGGCGACCATGCTGACCATCACCCAGGCCCTGCACGACCAGATCGTCGCCCACGCGCGCAAGGACCACCCCGACGAGGCCTGCGGCGTGGTCGCGGGTCCGGCGGGCACGGACCGCCCGGAGCGCTTCATCCCGATGCTGAACGCGGCCATGTCGCCCACGTTCTACGAGTTCGACTCGGGCGACCTGTTCAAGCTCTACCGCGAGCTGGACGACCGCGACGAGGATCCGGTGATCATCTACCACTCCCACACGGCCACGGAGGCGTACCCGTCGCGCACGGACATCTCGTACGCGAACGAGCCGGGCGCGCACTACGTGCTGGTGTCGACGGCGGACACGGACGGCGGGGGCGAGTTCCAGTTCCGCTCGTTCCGCATCGTGGACGCGGTGGTCACGGAGGAGGACGTGCGGGTGGTCGAGGCGTACTGAGGCCGAGGCGTACAGGGACCGAGGCGTACAGGAGCCGAGGCGTACAGGGACCGAGGCGTACAGGGGCCTGCCGAGGCCGCGGCGGGGCGCGTCCCCGGCGTCCGGCGGCCCCGCGTCTAGGCCGCCGCCGTGCCCCGCAGCAGCGAGCGGATGGGGCGCCACAGCTCCGGCACGGCCACGACGTCGATCGGGACGCCGCCGCCGGGCGCCGTGCGCCAGATCAGCCCGTCCGGGTGGTGGAGCACCGCCGTGACCTCGTCCGGGGTGGGCGGCGCCGCGTTGCCGCGCAGGTAGACGGCCCGCAGGCCCAGATTGCGGAGCCTGGTCAGGGCGCGGGCCCGGTTCCGGGCGTGGACCAGGACGCGGACGTCCGCGGAGGGGCCCGGGAGGCCCTCCCTGGCGCGGGGGCTGGGCAGGTTCAGCGCCACCACCACCATGCCGTCGGGCAGCTTGCAGAAGCCTCCTGCGGCCATGCGGTCACACCCCCGTGCGCGTCGGTATCGCGGTCGTCGCCGGGGCCGGCGCCGAGGTCGCTGTCGATGTCCTGGTCGATGCAGGTGTCAATAAGAAGGGCACAGGAGGCACCTAAACACGATCGGCGGCAACCCGCCAGGGGGTTGCCGCCGATACGCGTCTGACCTGCTGAAACGTCGACTACTTGGCCGCGGGGCCGACCTTCACCTTGATCGTCGAGCCGCTGAGGGGCTCGTCGACGATCTTGATCGAGGTGTTGGTGTCAGTGACCTTGACGCCCGCGAGCGGGGTCGTCGCGTCGTAGTACGTGGACTTGCGGTCGTCGAAGACCGGGACGCCCGGACGCGACTTGATCTTGACCGCGACGTCCGCCCTGTGCAGCGTGATCGCGTCCGTGCGGTACAGACTGAAGGGCGAGTCGAAGCTCTGCAGACGGGCGTTCATGACGGAGCCGTCGGCCCACTTCAGCGCGGTCGGGTGCGAGTCGATCGGGAGGATCAGGCCCTCACCCGGGTGCTGGCTGGTGTTGTCGTCCGCCTGCGAGGTGTCCCACTTCCAGATCAGCAGACCGTTCTGGTACGGGTAGTGCTCCACCCAGTCCGGACGGGTCGTCGAGAAGCCGAAGTTGTACGGGCCGACCTTGAGGGTCTTGTCGTACGACACGTACTGCCGGTTCTCGGCGATGTAGTACTGCGCGTAGTCGTCCGTGATGGACGCGCCGATGCGGGAGAAGCCGGCCGCCGTCCACGCCGCGTCCGCGGTCTCCGCGTTGTCGGCGAAGAGCGTGGCGCCGTCCGCCGTGACCGTGATCTCGTCGGCCGCGAAGCCCTTCTGGGCCACGCCGCCGTCGGTGGCGTAGCGGAACCGGATGCTGATCTTCTGGCCCGCGTAGGCGTTCAGCGGGAAGGTCAGCTTCTGGTAGGCGTCGACCGTGCCGGTGAGGGCCGGCTTGCCGCTGCCGTCCCGCGGGACGGCGCTGCCGTCGGCCAGAGTGCCGTCGACCGGCGTCCAGTTGGAGCCGTCGGTGGAGACCTCGGTGTACAGGTAGTCGTAGTCCTGCTCGATGTCCCACCAGCCGTCCAGGGACAGCGAGGCCGACGTCTTGCCGGTCAGGTCGACCGCGCGGGTCAGGGTGTTGCGCAGGTCGTCACCGCTGCCGCTCCACCACTGCGTGGCGCCCTGGGCCGGGGCGACCACCTCGGTGGTGACCTCCTTCTCCGGCAGCTGGACCACGAGGGCCTGGGCGTTCTTGGTGTTGTACTCCGCGACGCCGAGCGTGTGGGTGGACTTGACGCCCGCCTTGGCCACGTCGTAGTCGAGCCAGCCGAGCTGGAGCTTGTCCCAGGCGTTCATGTCGCCGGGAAGGTCGCCGATGGCCTCCTTGCCGGTGCCGAGCCAGGAACCGGAGGACATCAGGGTCCAGAAGCCGGTGGAGTTCTCGCCGCCGCCGGACGTGTCGTACTCGTCCGGCAGGCCGAGGTCGTGGCCGTACTCGTGCGCGTAGACGCCGAGTCCGCCGTTCTCCGGCTGGATGGTGTAGTCGCCGACCCAGATGCCGGTGTCGCCGACCTGGGCGCCGCCGAGCTTGTTGGTGTCCGGGCCGGTGGAGCCGGCGTCGGTGCCGAAGGCGTACCAGCGGTGCGCCCAGATGGCGTCCGCGCCCTGGGCGCCGCCGCCCGCGGACTCGTCCTCACCGGCGTGCACGATCTGGAAGTGGTCGATGTAGCCGTCGGACTCGTTGAAGTCGCCGTCGCCGTCGTAGTCGTAGCGGTCCCACTGGTCGAACTCGGCCAGCTCCGCCTTGATCTCGGCCGCGGTGGCGCCGGCCGCCTCACGCTCGGCGACCCAGGCGTTCACACCGTCCTGGACGGCGTACCAGGCGCCGGTGGAGGCGCTGTTGGAGCCGTAGCGGGCCTCGTTGTAGGGGACCTTGACCCAGTCGGTCACCTCGCCGTCGACCGAGTAGCGGCCCGAGGACTGCTTCTCGTAGTACTTCTTCAGCGACTCGGTGTTCTTGCCGGTGCCGAAGTACAGCTCCTGGAAGTGCTTCTGGTTGTAGTCCGCCTGCCAGGCCGTGGAGTTGTCCTTGGTGCGGTCCGGCGCGGCTATCTGGTTGTGCAGCGGGCCGGCCGTGCCGCCGTAGCGGCTGTCGACCTGGTCGCCGAACTCGACGAGGATCGTGAAGATCTTGTCGGTCTTCTCGCGGCCGAGTTCGACGTACTTGCTGTCGCCCTTGCGGCTCTTGAGCTGGACGACCTTCGAGCCGTCGCGGTCCTTGACCGACGCCTCGCCGGATATGACCTGTTCGAGGGCCTCCTCGCGCTGCGCTTCCTGGGTCTTGCTGAGCGGGCCGTCGAAGTCGTGCTCCTTGGCCTTGGCCGGCTGCGGGTCCTGCCGGTCCACCGCCGGGGCTTTCGCCGAGGTGTTGTCGGCGGCCTGTGCCACGGCGAACGTCGAGAACGTCGCCGAGGCCGCCGCGAGGGCGACGACCGTGGCGGCCGTCCTGAACGTCCAGGATCTACTGGTCACTTGATGTCCTCCCACGCACGCGTCCGGACGCGCGGAAAGGGGGGATCCCTGTCAAGGAAGGTCCGCGCGCTGTTATACGCGTGTAGTCAAGTGACGCCATTTGACTACTGGTTTACGAGAAAAGACAGACCTTGACTTGGACAGGTCAACTGCACTATTAGGAGCGGGTGTTCGCATTGCGGACATGTGACGGTAACGTGACGGATGCCGTGACAGGCGCGCAGGACAGTCCACTTGATGGACGCCATGACTCCGTGCGCCCCCTGTGCACCGGCACCGTGGGTTAGGTCACGCTTACCGTTCGTCCCGCTCGGGCATGCAGGCGATTAGAGTCGAGACCGCCCCCGCTTCCGAGGACACCGATTGCCATGCCTCGTCCGACTGTCGCACAGCTCACGTACGGTTCCTGCACCGTCATCTGCTCGACGCTCGCCATGCTGCTGCTGTCACAGACGAGTTCGGGCCCCGGGATCGCGGTCGTCGTCGTCGCCGCGGTCGCGCTCGGCTTGCTCGTCGCCATGACGGTGCCGGTGCCGAAGCCGTCCCGGGCCCCCGTGGCCCGCTCCACGACCCGTTCCGTGATCCGACCCGCGGCCCGCCCCACGGCGGGCGTGCCCGCGAGCCGGCCCGAGCCCGTCACCGTTCCCGCGCGCGCCCCCGTGCACGCGTCGGTCCGGGCCTCGGTCGCCTCCGCACCCGAGCCCGTCCGGGAGCCCACGGCCCCCTGACGCACACGCGCGTGACGGAGGGCCCGTGCCTCGCGGCGCGGGCCCTCCGTCGTGCACGCGGTCGGCTCAGCGTGTGCTGACCACCACCGTCTTGGCGGCCTTGTCGTGCAGACCCTGCTTGTAGGGCTTGTCGAAGAAGCTCCAGCCGCCGCAGACGGCCGTCCACACGCAGGCGCAGCAGAACGCGAACGGCACCCACAGCACCAGGGCGCGGATCAACGAGGTCTGCGCGGAGGGCGTGGAGCCGTTGTCGAGGTTCGCCACCCGCATGCCGAGCCACTTCTTGCCCAGCGTCTGGCCGGACTTGGCGGTCAGGATCGTGTCGTACGCGACGTACAGGATCGCGGCGAGGAGCTCCCGCCCGAAGGTCTTGCCGAACTCGATGTCGTCCGCGTCCACCGTGTACTGCGCGACCCCGAAGGCCCAGGCCAGCAGGCTCACCACGAGGAAGACGAGGATCATGTCGATGATCCGGGCCAGGGTGCGCTTGCCGCTGTCGGCGAGCGGGGGCATCCCGGACAGCGGGTCGGCCGGGTAGCCGCCGTAGGGGTCGCCGCCCTGCGGACCGCCGCCGTACGGGCCGCCGCCGAAGGGCGGTGGCTGACCCGCCCCGCCGCCGTACGGATCCTGCGACGCGTCGTACGGCGAGCCCTGCCCCGGGCCGGACGGGGGCTGACCCTGCCCGTACGGGGGCTGCACAGGCTCCTGGTGCGGAGGCCGCTTCCTGAACGGGTCGTCCTCCGGCGGCTCGCCGCCGCCGGAGCCGGGGGGCGGTTCGGTGGTCATGCCCCCGAGTCGACCGCGAACCCGCGGACTCCGCATCCGGCGAGCGGCCGTCCGGGGGACGGCGGCCGGGGCGCGGAGCCCGGGGTACGGGTCCGGAGGCGGGCGGGCCGAGGTGCGGCCGTACGGGTCCGGGGTGCGGGGTGCGGGTCAGCCGGCGACGAACGTGTGCGCCGCCTTGTCGTGCCAGCACTGCCGCCACGGCTTGTCGAACAGGCCCCAGGCGACGCCCACCACGCCGACGACGAGCAGACCGGGCACGCTGTAGACGAGCCAGCGGCCCAGGGACGCCCGGAAGGACGGGGGTTCGCCGCCCTCGATGTCCCGCACCTGGAGGCCGAACAGCTTCTTGCCCAGCGTGCGCCCCCACTTGGCGGTCGGCAGGGCTTCGTACACGATCCCGAAGACCAGCAGCACGCCGAGGACGATCCCGAGATACACCGACGTCGTGCCGTCCAGCAGCCAGACGGTGACGGTCTCTCCGGTCAGCTCGGCGGCGTCGACCTTGGCGCTCACGTGGTCGACGGCCCTCACCCCCAGCGGCACGGCGGCGGCCGTGGTGACGGCCCCGACGACCAGCGTGTCCACGAGCCGGGCGGCCAGCCGCTTGCCGAGCCCCGCGGGACGGGCCTCGGCGGCCCGCCGGGCCGCCGCCTGGAAGATGTCGTCGACCGGCGGCTTCCAGGGCGCGACGGGTCGGTCCTCGGCTCCCGCGAGCTGATGCACCTGCTGCGCCCACGAGGACTGCCCACCGCCGGGACCGGCGGCCATCGGGACGGCGGCCTGCGGCGGCTGCGGCTGGGGACCGCCGGCCTGCTGGGGCACGCTTGGCGCGCCCGGCCGGGCCCCGGAGGGCGGGGCGGACGGGGCGGACGCCGACGCCTGGGCGCCGGGCTGCGGCGCGGCCGGGAACCCCGCGGGTGCGGGGGCGGGTGCGGGTGCCGGCGCCGACGCGGGGGCGGGGGCGGGCGCCGGTGCGGCGGGCACGACGTGGGCCGGGCCCTGCGGGGCCGGGACCCCGGGGGCCGGGGCCGCCGCCGCACGCTCGGCCGCCGCCTTGCCGGCGCCGAAACCGGGCGCGGCCGGGGCCGCGCCGGGACCGGCCGGGGCCGCGCCGGGACCGGCCGGCGCCCCGACCGGACCTTGCGCGCCGAAGGCGCCGGAATCGGCCGGAGGGGCCGGAGCGGCCGAGGCAGAGCCGCCGGACCCGGGGGCGCCGGGAGTGCCGGGGGCCGCCGTGGGAACCGGCTCCTGGGCGGCGGCGGGGAAGGCGGGCGCGTCGCCCGTCGGCTGCGCGCCGGACGCGCCGTCCTGGTGGCCCGAGCGCGGGGCCGGGGCGCGGAAGGTCACCGTGCCCTTGTCGGGGGCGGGTCCCGCGGGTCCGGACGCGGGGGTGGGGCCGGACCCGGGTGCTGCGCCGCCCGGCGTGGGCCGGCGGAAGACGAACGTGCCCCCGGAGACCACGTCCGCGGCGCCGTCCTCCGGTTCCGCGGGCGGGATCGTCGACGTGCCGTCCGTGCTCGCGGACAGGCCCTCGGGTTGCGCCGGGACCGCCGGGACCACCCTCGGGTCGGCGCCCTGCGGGGCGCCCCAGGAGACCCGGCGGTCCTGGTCCCCGCCGAAGCCGGACTGGTGGGCGCGGTCGGCCGCCCACGCGGAGGCGGGCTCGGGGCGGCCGCCGTACGGCTCCGCCGGGGCCGGGTCCGCGGGCGCCGGGTCCTCGTCGAAGAAGTGCGGGCCGGTCTCCTCCACGGAGGCCGGGGGCGACCCGGGCGGAGGCGTGAGCGGTCGGCCGTCGGAGGGCGCCGGCCGGCTGGTGCCCGGTACCCAGGAGGCACCGTTCCAGTACCGGACGTATCCAGGGATGGACGGGTCCGGGTAGTACCCCTCGCGGGGCCTGTCGTCGCCGGGTGCCGGGGTTGGGGCGCTCATGTCCGTCGTCCCGTATCTGCTCGGGGGTGGGATGGGGGGCTCCACATCTATCAGACCGACGCAAGCCCCACTGCCAGTCCTGCCGGACCCGCCCCTTTCCGGGCAACCCCGTGCACGCTCTTCACACGTTCGGAACCGCCCGCAGGGGCCCGGCCCCCGACCCGCCGGAAAAAGTTCTCCACACCCGCGTAATGGTTCCTGGTCCGGCCCCTCTCCACTCGTACGGGCCCCCCGCGGACCCGTACGAGATCCGTCCCGAGAGGAGAACCGACATGCATCACACCGTGGTGGAACGCGAACTGGAGCTCAAGCTGATCCTGTCGCCGGAGCGCAGCATCCCGGTGCCGGCCCGGCTGGGCTACCGCAGCGACGACCCGTTCGCCGTCCACGTCGCCTTCCACATCAACTCGGAGCAGCCGGTCGACTGGACGTTCGCCCGTGAGCTGCTGGTGGAGGGCGTGTTCCGGCCGTGCGGGCACGGTGACGTGCGGGTGTGGCCGACGAAGGTGGAGGGGCGCAGCGTCGTGCTGATGGCGCTGAGTTCGCCCGACGGGGACGCCCTGCTCGAGGCGCCGGCGGCCCAGGTCTCGGCCTGGCTGGAGCGGACGCTGCGGGTGGTGCCCCCGGGGACCGAGGCGGATCAGCTCGGCATCGACGACGGTCTGGCCGAGCTGCTCGCCCCGACTCCCGCGGACGACCTGTGGCTGTGCGACCCCTGGCCGTCGGACGAGTCCAAGGACGGGGAGTGAGACGCCGGGCTCCGGTTCCGGTCCCCGGCGATCCGGCCCGGGACCCGGCCCCTGCCCGGGCGGCGTCAGAACAGTTTGCCCGGGTTGAGGATGCCCAGCGGGTCGAAGGCCGCCTTGACCGCCCGCTGCATCTCCACGCCCACCGGGCCGATCTCGCGCGCCAGCCACTCCTTCTTCAGCACGCCCACGCCGTGTTCGCCGGTGATGGTGCCGCCGAGTTCCAGGCCGAGGCCCATGATCTCGTCGAAGGAGTCGCGGGCGCGTCGGCACTCGTCGGGGTCGGCCGCGTCGAAGCAGACCGTGGGGTGGGTGTTGCCGTCGCCCGCGTGGGCGACGACGCCGATGGTCAGCCGGTGCTTCTCGGCGATGCGCTCGACGCCTTCGAGCATCTCGCCGAGCCGGGACCGGGGCACGCACACGTCGTCGATCATCGTGGTGCCCTTGACGGCCTCCAGGGCGACGAGCGAGGACCGCCGTGCCTGGAGCAGGAGTTCGGACTCGGCGAAGTCGTCGGCGGGGACCACCTGGGTGGCGCCGGCCGCCTCGCAGAGCGCGCCGACGGCGGCGAGGTCGGCGGCCGGGTCCGGGGTGTCGAAGGCGGCGAGCAGCAGGGCCTCCGTCGTCGCCGGGAGTCCCATGCGGGTCAGGTCGTTGACGGCCCTGACCGTCGTACGGTCCATGAGTTCGAGGAGGGACGGGACGTGCCCGCCGGCCATGATCCGGCACACCGCGTCGCAGGCGGCGGTCCCGGACGCGAACTCGGCCGCCAGGACCAGCTGCTGCGGCGGCTGCGGCCTGAGGGCGAGGACCGCCCCGACGACGATCCCCAGCGAGCCCTCCGAGCCCACGAACAGGCGGGTGAGGTCGTATCCGGCGACGCCCTTCGCCGTGCGGCGGCCGGTCGTCATCAGGCGGCCGTCGGCGAGCACGATGTCCAGGCCGAGGACGTACTCGGCCGTGACCCCGTACTTCACGCAGCACAGGCCGCCCGACGCGGTGCCGATGTTGCCGCCGATCGTGCACATCTCCCAGCTGGAGGGATCCGGCGGGTAGGAGAGACCGTGTTCGTTCACCGCGCGGGAGAGCGCCGCGTTGACGACGCCCGGTTCGACGACGGCGATCCGGTCGACGGGGTTGATCTCGATGATCCGGTCCATCTTCGTCAGCGAGAGGACGATGCAGCCCTCGGAGGCGTTGGCGCCCCCGGACAGTCCGGTGCGGGCGCCCTGCGGGACGACCGGGACGCGCAGCTCGGTCGCCGTGCGCATGACGTGCTGGACCTCTTCGACGGTGCGCGGCAGCACCACGGCCGCGGGGGCGCCGGCGGGGCAGAAGCTGGCCATGTCGTTGGCGTAGGAGCCCGTGACGTCCGGGTCGGTGAGGACGGCCTCGGGGGGCAGGCCGGCGAGCAGGCGGTCGACGAGGTGACGGCTCATGATCACAGGTTCGCACCCGGGGCCATCGGTGTGAACCCCGTCCGCCCGAGCCTTCGGCTGACGTCGTACGGTCGTCGTACTGGCGCACAGTGAGCGCCATGGAGAACGCTGAGCGCGCCGCCGAAGAGCGTACCGCCCCCGAAGAGGCCGCCGCGGACGGCACGGCTCCCGCGGCCCCCGGCAAGGTTTCCCGGCTGCGTCGGCGGCTGCTCGTCGGCTCTCTCGTGGGATGTCTCGCGCTGGGCGGCGGGGTGTGGCTGTGCCTGCCCGGCGGGGAGCCCGCGGCGCGCCGGGCGTCCGCCCCGGCTCCGGGGGCGCTGGCGGGCACGGCGGTCCGTTCGGGGGTGCCGGCCGCGCTGCCGGACCTGGCGGTGCTGATCGACGAGCGCGAGAGCAGGGTGCGGGCGCATCCGCGCGACGCGCGGTCCTGGGCGGTGCTGGGCGCGGCCTACGTCGAGCAGGGCCGGCGCACCGCGGACGCCGCCGCCCTGTACCCGAAGGCCGAGCAGGCGCTGCGGACCTCGCTGAAGGTGCGCCCCCGGGCCAACGCCGAGGCCCTGGACGGTCTGGCGGCGCTGGCGAACGCGCGCCGGGACTTCCGGGCGGCCGTGTCCTGGGGCGAGGCCGCGCGCAGGCTCGCGCCGAAGCGCTGGACCACGTATCCGCAGCTCATCGACGCGTACACCGGGGTCGGCGACTACAAGAAGGCCCGCAAGGCCCTCGACTCGCTGACGGCGCTGCGTTCCGGCCCCGCGGTGCGGGCCCGGGCGGCGGGCGTCTACTGGGACCGGGGCTGGCGCGAGGACGCGCAGGCCGCGCTGGCCGACGCGGCGGCCGGGGCCTCCTCCCCCGCCGAGCAGGCCGCCTGGCTGGAGCGGGCCGGGCAGCTGGCCTGGGAGCGCGGTGAGCGGGCGGACGCCCTGCGGCACTTCCAGGAGGCGGTCCGGCTCGATCCCGACCAGCGGGCCGCGCAGGCCGGGCAGGGGCGGGCGCTGGCGGCGCTGGGGCGTACCTCGGAGGCGTTGAACGCGTACCAGGTGGCGCTCGCCAAGCAGCCGTCGCCGGCCTGGGCGCTGGAGCTGGGCGAGCTGTACGAGTCGCTGGGCCTCAAGCAGGCGGCGCGCGTGCAGTACGACCTGCTGCGGGCACGGGTGCGGCAGGACGCGGCGGGCGGGGTGGACGGGCAGCTGGTGCTCGGCCGGTTCGAGGCGGACCACGGGGATCCGGCCTCGGCGGTGCGGCGGCTGCGGGCCGAGTGGCGGCAGCAGCCGGGGATCGCGGTCGCGGACGCGCTGGGCTGGGCGCTGCACCGGGCCGGGGACGACAAGGAGGCGCTGGGGTTCGCCATGATCGCCACCGACCGGGTGCACGGCGGCGCCGTGCACAGCGCGCCGTACATGTACCACCGGGGCATGATCGAGCGGGCGCTGGAGATGCCGGGTCCGGCCCGGCGTCACCTGCGGGAGGCGCTGCAGATCAACCCGTACTTCTCACCGCTGCTGGGCCCGGTGGCCCGGTCGGCGCTGGCGGGGCTGGGCGGCGAGCCGGCCCCGGCCGAGCTGCCCGAGTAGGGCCGGGGCCGCCGCCCTCGCGATCAGCGCGTCGCGCGTGACCGGCGCCCGGTCACAGGTTGCCGCGCTTCTCCTGCTCCCGCTCGATCGCCTCGAACAGGGCCTTGAAGTTGCCCTTGCCGAAGCCCATCGAGCCGTGCCGTTCGATGATCTCGAAGAAGACGGTCGGCTTGTCCTGGACCGGCTTGGTGAAGATCTGGAGCAGATAGCCGTCCTCGTCGCGGTCGGCGAGGATCTTCAGCTCGCGCAGGGTCTCGACGGGGACGCGGGTGTCGCCGACCCACTCGCCGAGGGTGTCGTAGTAGGAGTCCGGGGTGTCGAGGAAGCGGACCCCGGCCGCCCGCATCGTCCGTACCGTCTGCACGATGTCGTTGGTGTTGAGCGCGATGTGCTGGACGCCCGCGCCGCCGTAGAACTCCAGGTACTCGTCGATCTGGGACTTCTTCTTGGCGATGGCGGGCTCGTTGATCGGGAACTTGACCTTGAGCGTGCCGTCCGCGACGACCTTCGACATCAGGGCGCTGTACTCGGTGGCGATGTCGTCGCCCACGAACTCCTTCATGTTCGTGAAGCCCATGACCTTGTTGTAGAAGCCGACCCACTCGTTCATCCGGCCGAGTTCGACGTTGCCGACGCAGTGGTCGATCGCCTGGAAGGTGCGGTGGGCGGGCGGTTCGACGATGGGCTCGGCGGCGACGAAGCCGGGGAGGTACGGGCCGTCGTAGCCGGAGCGGTCGACCAGGGTGTGGCGGGTCTCGCCGTAGGTGGCGATCGCGGCGAGGACGACGGTGCCGTGCTCGTCCTTCAGCTCGTACGGCTCGGCGACCGAGCGGGCGCCGTGCTCGATCGCGTAGGCGTACGCGGCCCGGGCGTCGGGGACCTCGATGGCCAGGTCGACGACGCCGTCGCCGTGCTCGGCCACATGCCGCTCGAGGAACTCGCCCCAGCCGGTGGCGGCCTTGATGACGGAGGTCAGGACGAACCGGGCCGAGCCGTTGGTGAGCACGTACGAGGCGGTCTCGCGGCTGCCCGTCTCCGGTCCGGAGTAGGCGACCAGCTTCATGCCGAAGGCGGTGGAGTAGTAGTGCGCCGCCTGCTTGGCGTTGCCCACGGCGAAGACGACCGCGTCCATTCCCTTGACCGGGAAGGGATCGGCCTGCCGGGCGGTGTCGGGAGTGTGGTGTGTGGTCTGCGTCATAGCCGAAGCCTCGCGCCGGGCAGCAAGGTGCGCAATAGTTCGCTTCATCGCTGGGCAATGTGTTCAGCGGTACGGCGGTTTCGACGGCATTTCTGTACAGGGTGACCATCGTGGAGGCGGGCAGGTATGGCGATCGACCGACTGGACGGCCGGATCATCGTGCTGCTGGCCCGGGAACCGCGGCTGGGGGTGCTGGAGATGTCCCGGCGGCTGGGAGTGGCCCGGGGGACCGTGCAGGCGCGGCTGGACCGGCTTCAGTCGAATGGAGTCATCCGGGGATTCGGCCCCGAGGTCGATCCGGCGGCGCTCGGCTACCCGGTCACGGCGTTCGCCACGCTGCAGATCCGGCAGGGGCAAGGGGCCGACGTACGGGCCCACTTGGGGTCCGTTCCGGAGGTGCTGGAGCTGCACACCACCACCGGCAGCGGCGACATGCTGTGCCGGCTGGTGGCGCGTTCCAACGCCGATCTCCAGCGGGTGATCGACCTGGTCGTCGGTTTTGATGGCATTGTCCGGGCCTCCACCGCGATCGTGATGGAGAACCCCGTTCCGCTGCGGATCATCCCGCTGGTGGAGCAGGCGGCCGAGGACGACCGGGACCGGCCCTGACCCAGGTGACCTGCCCCGGAGCTGGTCCGGGCCTGGTCGACATGGGGCGGTGAGGGCGTGTGAGCTTCTGGGAGTACGTGAGCAGCCGTCATCAGCAGCTGCTCACCGATGCCTACCAGCACGCCAGCGTCGTCTTCCAGTGCATGGTCGTGGCGACCCTGCTGGGTGTGGTGGTCGGGGTCGTCACCTACCGCAGCGGCTGGGCGGGCAACCTCGCCACCCTCGGCACCTCCGCGATCCTGACCGTCCCGTCGCTCGCGATGATCGGTCTGCTGATCCCGCTCGTGGGGCTCGGCGTGCCGCCGACGGTGATCGCGCTGACCCTGTACGGCCTGCTGCCGGTGGTGCGCAACGCGATCGTGGGGCTGCGCGGCGTCGATCCCACGCTCGTGGACGCGGCCAAGGGCATCGGGATGTCCGGGGCGATGCGGCTGCTGCGGGTCGAGCTGCCGCTGGCCTGGCCGCCGATCCTGACCGGGATCCGGGTCTCGACCCAGATGCTGATGGGCATCGCCGCCATCGCCGCGTACGCCTCCGGGCCCGGCCTGGGCAACGAGATCTTCCGCGGCATCGCCTCGCTCGGCAGCAAGAACGCGCTCAACCAGGTCCTGGCGGGCACGCTCGGGATCATCGTCCTGGCCCTGCTGTTCGACGCCGTGTACGTCCTCATCGGACGGCTGACGATTCCCAGGGGGATCCGTGTCTGAGACCGAGTCCGGGGGCGCCCACGGGGCGACGATCGAGCTGGTGAACCTCACCAAGCGCTATCCGGGCAACCCCAGCCCCGCCGTCGACAACGTCACCATGGAGATCAAGGCGGGCGAGACCGTCATCTTCGTCGGCCCGTCGGGCTGCGGGAAGTCGACCACGCTGAAGATGATCAACCGGCTGATCGAGCCGAGCGGCGGCCGGATCCGCATCAACGGGGAGGACGTCACCGACATCGACCCGGTGAAGCTACGCCGCAAGGTCGGGTACGCGATCCAGTCGTCCGGGCTCTTCCCGCACATGACCGTCGCGCAGAACATCGCGCTGGTGCCGAGGATGATCGGCTGGCCGAAGGGGCGGATCCGGGACCGGGTGGAGGAGATGCTCGACCTGGTCGGCCTGGATCCCGGCGAGTTCCACGGCCGCTATCCGCGCCAGCTGTCCGGCGGGCAGCAGCAGCGGGTCGGCGTGGCCCGGGCGCTGGCGGCGGATCCGCCCGTCCTGCTGATGGACGAGCCGTTCGGCGCGGTCGACCCGATCACCCGCGACCACCTCCAGGACGAGCTGATCCGGCTCCAGCACGAGCTGCACAAGACCATCGTGTTCGTCACCCACGACTTCGACGAGGCGATCAAGCTGGGTGACCGCATCGCGGTGCTGCGCGAGCGCTCGCACATCGCCCAGTTCGACACCCCGGAGGCGATCCTCACCAACCCGGCGGACGACTTCGTGTCCGGGTTCGTGGGGGCGGGGGCGGCGCTGAAGCGGCTCAACCTGAGCCGGGTGCGGGACGTGGAGATCACCGACTACCCGACGGTGACCGTCGACGACCCGCTCCAGACCATCTTCAACAAGCTCCGCTCCAGCGGCACCAACGAGATCCTGCTCCTGGACCAGCGCAGACGCCCGTACAAGTGGCTGCGCCGCGGGGACCTGATGCGGGCCAGGGGCTCGCTGGCGCGGGCCGGGACCCTGGTCAGCGACACGGTGACGAAGGACGCCACCTTGCGGGACGCGCTGGAAGCGGTGCTCACCGACAACACCGGGCGGGTCGCGGTCACCGGGCGGCGGGGCGAGTACACCGGGGTCGTCGACATGGAGACGCTGCTGAACTCCGTGCACGAACTGCTGGAGGCGGACCGGCTGGAGGCGCTGGAGGCGCAGCACGAGCTGGAGGAGGCCCGGGCCGCGCAGACGCACGCCGAACAGGAGGGCCCGGGCGGGGAGGCGAAAGCGTGAGCACCCCCGACCTGGACGAGCACCGCCGCCCGGAGGGCACTCCCGGGCCGCACGGCGAGGCCGAGGACGAACGGCAGGTGACCAGGACCCCGCCGCCGGGGCCGCCCCGCCGCATCACCTGGCAGAAACTGACCTTCCTGCCCGCCTTCCTGGTCGCCCTGCTGCTCGCGACCTGGCTGTGGTTCCAGCAGGCGGACCTGGACCCGATCTCCGAGAACGCGCTGTCGAACGGGCAGGTGTCGAAGGCGCTGTGGCAGCAGGTGCAGCTGACGGTGATCTCCACCTTCTTCGTGCTGATCATCGCGATCCCGCTCGGCATCCTGCTGACCCGGGGTTCGCTGCGCCGGGCCACACCGTTCGCGATGGCCGTCGCCAACATGGGGCAGGCGACGCCCGCCATCGGGCTGCTCGCCCTGCTGGTGATCTGGCTGGGCACGGGCACGAAGGCCGCGCTGATCGGCATCATCGCCTACGCCATCCTGCCGGTGCTCGCCAACACCATCGCGGGCCTGAAGTCGAACGACCCGACCCTGCTGGAGGCGGCCCGCGGCATCGGGATGTCCTCGCTGGGCGTGCTCCGCAAGGTCGAACTGCCGCTGGCCGTGCCGCTGATCCTGGCCGGCGTGCGGACGGCCCTCGTGCTCAACGTCGGCACGGCGACCCTCGCGACCTTCGGCGGGGGCGGCGGCCTGGGCGTGCTGATCACCACCGGCATCACCAACCAGCGCATGCCGGTGCTGGTGCTGGGCTCGATCCTCACCGTCTCGCTCGCCCTGCTCGTCGACTGGCTGGCCTCACTGGCGGAAGTGCTGCTGCGGCCGCGGGGGCTGGAGGTGGACTCGTGAAGCGCTCGCGCCCGGTGATCGCCGGGGCCCTGGCGGCACTGGCCGGCTGCGCGCTGGCCGGCTGCGGGCTCACCAGCGGCTCCCCCATGGTCGACGACGTCTCGCCCGGGTCGATCGGACAGGGCGAGCCGCTCAAGGGCGCGCATCTCACCGTGACGTCCAAGTCGTTCACCGAGAACCTCATCCTCGGCGCGATGATGGGCATCGCCTTCGAGGCGGCCGGCGCGGACGTGCTGGACCGCACCGGCATCCAGGGCTCCATCGGCTCGCGCGAGGCGGTCAGGAACGGCGACGCCGACGCCATGTACGAGTACACGGGCACCGCCTGGATCACGTACCAGGGCAACAGCGAGCCCATCCCCGATCCGCAGCAGCAGTGGCAGGCCGTGCACGACGCCGACCTGAAGAACGGCGTGACCTGGCTGCCGCCGTCGCGGCTGAACAACACCTACGCGCTGGCCATGAACCAGGCCGACTTCAAGAAGTACGGCACCAGGACGCTGTCGCAGGTGGCCGCGCTGTCGAAGTCCGACCCGAGCGCCGTGACGCTCTGCGTGGAGAGCGAGTTCGCCAACCGCGCGGACGGCCTGCCCGGCATGGAGAAGGCGTACGGCATGTCCGTTCCGGCGTCGCGGATCACGCAGATGGACACCGGGATCATCTACACCCAGGTCCAGAAGGGTGCCTGCACCTACGGGGAGGTGTTCACCACCGACGGGCGCATCAAGTCCATGAACCTGGTGGTGATGGCCGACGACAAGAAGTTCTTCCCCAACTACAACGCGGCCCCCGTGATCAACTCCGAGACGCTGAAGAAGTGGCCGGCGATCGCCACGGTCATCGACCCGGTGACGAAGAAGCTGGACAACACGGTGGCCCAGGACCTGAACGCGAAGGTGGACGTCGACGGGGAGGATCCCCACCAGGTGGCCCTGGACTGGATGAAGCAGGAAGGGTTCGTCAAGTAGCCCGCCGGGCGGGACCGGAGTCGCGACCGGCCAGACCCGGGACCTGTCGACCTGGCTGGACGACCGCGGCTCCTGGCCCGAGGAGTGGAACCGGGTGTGGGACACGAGCAGTGCGACGCTCCTGCTGACCCCGGAGCAGACCCGCGAACTCATCGGCAAGATGCACGCGTTGATCGACACCTGCCGCGACCGGGCCGCCGAGGCGGGCGACGCGGGCACCGCCCGGGTCCGCGTGCACACGCACGCCTTCCCCATCGCCACCGACTGACGCCACCGACCACGCCGCCGGCCCCGCCGAACAGCGCGCCGCACCGGCGCGACGCTCGACTCGGAGCACCGCAGCAAGGCACCGCGGCACCGCACCGACGCCACCCCGCCGCCGCCACCCGCCGACGCACCGGACCGAGAGGCATCGCCATGTACCTCGAGCACCGGCTCGCCCTGTCCCGCAACGCCGAGCTCCGCGCCCGCGCCGACGCCCACCGGCTCGCCGCCGCGTTCCGGCGCCCCCGCGCACTGCGGACGCGCCTCGGCTGGACCCTCGTGGAGGTGGGGCTGCGGCTCGCCGCGGCGCCCGGGGCGAACACCGCGGCCGTCGCCTGCCAGCGGGCCGCTAACAGCTCGGTACCGAGCCCTTGCCCTTCTCCAGGGCGGTCAGCGCGCTCACCGCGCCCTTCAGGGTGGTGACCGGGACCAGCCGGAGCCCTTTCGGCAGCTCGGACTTGGCGTCGGCGCACTCGGCCTTCGGCACCAGGAACACCGTCGCCCCGTCCCGCCGGGCGGCCTGCGTCTTCAGGGCCACGCCGCCGACCGCGCCGACCGTGCCGTCGGCCTCGATGGTCCCGGTGCCGGCGATCGTGCGCCCGCCGGTGAGGTCGCCGCCGCTGCCGTCGCCGTCGAGCTTGTCGACGATGCCGAGCGAGAACAGCAGCCCGGCGCTGGGGCCGCCCACGTCGGACAGCCTCAGCGTGACCTTGATGCCGTCGTCGGCGCGGCCGAGGTACTTCAGCGCGGCCTCGGTCGCGGCGTCCTGGGACTGCCGCATCTGCTCGGTGTTGTGCTGCTCGATCTCCTTGGTGCTCTCCCCGCTGGGGTAGACGGAGTCGCGCGGCATGACCGCCTGGTCGGTACTGAACCAGACGTCGACGAGCTCGGAGAGCCGGACGTCCGTGTCGGGGTTGGTCGCCTCGATCGTCGTCATCCGCAGCTGTCCGCTCGTCGTGCGGACGGGCGCGCCGGTGATCGTGATGACCGGGGTGCCCTTGTTCTCGCCGAGGACGTTCGCCGTCATGCCCGGCTGCGCCACCGAGAACGGCAGTGGCGCGAACGCGGCCGTCGCGAGCAGCGCCACGAGCGGCAGTGCGCAGACGGTGAGGGCCTTGGGGCGTGAGAGGCGTGAGAGCACGAGGTCAATCTAACGTGACGGCGAGTTCCGGCTCGCGGCTGGATGTCGTCCGGCCGGGCGCGAGCCCCGGCCCACGCCCCTCCCCCTCACCTCCGCGTCCCCTCTGCGGCCCCCGTCCGCCGTCCGTCCTCCCGTCCTCACCGGTCACCGTCACCCGTGGCCGCAGGCCGTAAGCCGCTGGCCGTTCGTCGCCCGTAGCCCGTCCGCCGGTCCCGAGAGCCTCCCGGCGTCGGCCGCGTCCGTCGGCGCCGCGCGTCAGCGCAGGGCCTCCGCCACCTCCCGTGCCGCGTCCACGACCCGCGGCCCGACGCGCTCGGGCACCGCGTCGGCCAGCATCACCACACCGACGCTGCCCTCGACGCCGGTCACGCCCAGCAGCGGAGCAGCGGCCCCGCTCGCGCCGGCCTCCAGCTCCCCGTGCGTCAGCGTGTAGCCGGGCTCGTCCGCGGGCCGCGCCGGGTTCTGCCGCGCGAAGAGGATCGCCCGGCCCGCGGCGCCCCGGTCCAGCGGATGCCGGAATCCGGCCCGGTACGCCACGTGGTAGTCCGTCCAGGTCGGCTCGACGACGGCGACGGCGAGCGCCTCCGTCCCGTCCACCAGGGTCAGATGCGCGGTCGCCCCTATGTCCTCGGCCAGCGACCGCAGCGCGGGGAGCGCGGCCTCCCGCACCAGCGGATGCACCTGGCGGCCGAGCCGCAGCACCCCGAGGCCGACCCTGGCTCGCCCGCCCAGGTCACGCCGTACGAGTGCGTGCTGCTCCAGCGTGGCGAGCAGCCGGTACACGACGGTCCGGTTGACGCCCAGTTTGTTGGAAAGTTCGGTGACGGTCAGCCCGTGGTCGGTGTCGGCCAGCAACTTGAGGACTTTCAGCCCTCGATCGAGCGTCTGGGAGGTCTCCGCGGTCACGACGCCCACTCCTTAAGTGGTGAGGTCGGCAGCCTCCGTCGCGGCGGATGCGTCACCGAGTCCCGTCAGTGACGCGCTTCAGAGGCCGCCGATCGACAGATGGGCCCGGCGTGTCCGGGCCCAGTCGCTTCACGGCTGCGCTCCGCGGCGGCGCTGCCACGGGGCGTGTGCGTAGCGGGACAGTAGCGAAGCCGGTTCGCTGAGCGGAAGGCTCCGTCCAGAATCCGGTCAGTGGCCGGTAGGGACTACTTGCATTTATCCCGATACGTACGGAGCGTGACATCACGGTTCGCGCCCCCGGTCCGGGACCGGGGGCGCGGGCGAGGGGAAACCTCACCGCATCCGGGTCGCCCACTCCTGCACCTTCGCGATGCGCTGCCGCAGCTGCCCCGCCGTCGCCTCCGCGCTCGGCGGACCGCCGCACACCCGCCGCAGCTCGGTGTGGATCACCCCGTGCGGCTTGCCGCTCTGGTGGACGTACGCCCCGACCATCGTGTTGAGCTGCTTACGCAGCTCCATCAGCTCCTTGTGCGAGACGACCGGCCGCCGCTCGGCCGGCAGCTCCAGCAGATCGGCCTCGGCGTCCGGCCGCTTCTTGCTGTGCGCGATCTGCTTGGCCTGCCGCTTCTGGAGCAGCATCTGCACCTGGTCGGGCTCCAGCAGCCCGGGGATGCCGAGGTAGTCCTGCTCCTCCTCGCTCCCCGGGTGGGCCTGCATGCCGAACTCGGCGCCGTTGTACATCACCCGGTCGAAGACGGCCTCGGACTCCAGCGCCTCGAAGGCGAACTGCTCCTGCTCGCCGGTGTCCTCGTCCTGCTCCTTGTTCGCCTCGTCCATCTCCTTCTCGGACTCGGCGTACGGATCCTCCTCGCCCTCCTTCTTGGGCTTGTCGAGGGCGTGGTCGCGCTCGACCTCCATCTCGTTGGCGAAGGTGAGCAGATCGGGCACGGTCGGGAGGAAGACGGAGGCGGTCTCGCCGCGCCGCCGGGACCGCACGAAGCGCCCGACGGCCTGGGCGAAGAAGAGGGGGGTGGAGATCGTCGTCGCGTACACGCCGACCGCGAGCCGCGGCACGTCGACGCCTTCCGACACCATCCGCACGGCGACCATCCAGCGGTCGTTGCTGCCGCTGAAGTCGTCGATGCGGCTGGACGCGCCGGTGTCGTCGGACAGGACGAGCGTCGCCTTCGTGCCGGTGATCTCCCGGATCAGCTTGGCGTAGGCGCGGGCCGACTCCTGGTCGGAGGCGATGACGAGCGCCCCGGCGTCCGGGATGGCCTTCCTGACCTCGGTGAGCCGCTGGTCGGCGGCGCGCAGCACGCTCGGCATCCACTCGCCGCGCGGATCCAGGGCCGTCCGCCAGGCCTGGCTGACCGCGTCCTTGGTCATCGGCTCGCCGAGCCGCGCCGCGATCTCGTCGCCCGCCTTGGTCCGCCAGCGCATGTTGCCGCTGTAGGAGAGGAAGATGACGGGCCGGACGACCTGGTCGGCGAGCGCGGACCCGTACCCGTAGGTGTAGTCGGCGGCCGAGCGCCGGATCCCGTCGTCGCCCTCCTCGTAGGTGACGAAGGGGATGGGGTTGGTGTCGGAGCGGAACGGCGTTCCGGTGAGCGCGAGGCGGCGGGTCGCGGGCTCGAAGGCCTCGAGACAGGCCTCGCCCCAGGACTTGGAGTCACCGGCGTGGTGGATCTCGTCGAGGATGACGAGGGTCTTGCGCTGTTCGCTCCGGTTGCGGTGCAGCATCGGGCGGACGCCGACACCCGCGTACGTCACGGCGACGCCGTGGTAGTCCTTGCTGAGCGGGCCCGCGCTGTACTCGGGGTCCAGCCGGATCCCTATCCGCGCGGCCGCCTCCGCCCACTGCTTCTTCAGATGCTCGGTCGGCGCGACCACGGTCACCTGCTGCACGACATGGTGGTGCAGCAGCCAGGAGGCGAGGGTCAGCGCGAACGTCGTCTTGCCGGCGCCGGGTGTGGCGACGGCGAGGAAGTCGCGCGGCTGCTCCTGGAGGTACTTCTCCATCGCCCCCTGCTGCCAGGCCCGCAGTTTGCTCGCGGTGCCCCAGGGGGCTCGGCCCGGGAAGGCCGGTGACAGGTGGTGGGAGTGGGAGGTGGAGGAAGCGGCGGTGGTAGTCACGGTCTCCGGGTTCGGGGTCGAATCAGAGGGGCCGCGCGAAGCGCGTCGGACGGGGCGGTGGGGCGGCTGACGGACGGCTGACGGGTGGGTGGACCGGCTCTCGGCTGCGGAGGACAACCGGGCCACCCTACCGGCGGCCCGACGCCGTCAACGAGCGAACAAGGCCGGGTCGGGTGCGGGTGGGACCCACGTCACAGAAGACGGGCGACGCCGGCTCAGCGCGCGAAGCGCGGCAACCGGGCCGCGATCTCGGGCACGCCGAGGACGCCCTGGCACATGTCCGGCCACGCGATGCGCTGTGCCGTGGCCCCGACGGCACCCACAGCACCCACAGCACCCACAGCACCCACAGCACCCACAGCACCCACAGCACCGACCGATACCACGTGGGGTCATTCCGGTTCCGCCCGCAGCCGCGTCGTCACCCAGGCGCCGAACAGCGCGACGGCCGCCATCGGCAGGAAGACGGCGGCGAAGGCCGCCGGATGCGAACCGGCGGACGTCGTCGCCGTCGTCGTCGCGTGCGCCACGCTCCCGCCGCCGAGCGCCGCGAAGGCGGCGCCTCCCGCGGCCAGCAGCAGCACGTTGGACAGCCCGTCCGAGATCTGGAGGGCCGCGGAGTTGGCCCCGGCCTCCTCGGGGGCGGACAGCTTCAGCAGCAGCACGCTGGAGGCGGCGATCACCAGCCCCATCCCCAGACACCCGAAGCCCCAGGCGACGGCCACGGTCCAGACGGGCACGGAAGGGACCAGGACGCCGGGCGCCGCGGCGATGGCGGCGGCCGACAGCACCATCCCGAGCGCCATCAGGCGCTCCCGGTAGGGCTCCGCCCACGGCCGTGACTGCACCCACGATCCCAGCGCCCAGGTCGCCCCGCCGGCCGCCAGCGAGAACCCGGCGAGGGTCGGGCTGAGCCCCCGCTGCGTCACGAGCATCAGCGGCACGAAGGACTCGGCGGCGATGAAGGACCCGGCGGCCACCCCGCGCAGCAGCACGACGGACGGCAGCCCGCGGGCCGCCCGCCAGGTGCCGCGCGGCAGCAGCCCCAGCACGGCGGGCACGAGCAGCGCGACGCCCGCGGCTCCGGGGAGGAGGGAGACCGGCCGCAGATCCTGGGCGGCGTACTGGAGCAGTCCGGCGCCGAGGGAGATCCCGAGCGCGAGCCGGATCCGCCGCCGGTCGAAGGCGCCCGCCGCCATGCCCTCCACCGGGCCGGCCGCCCGCCGCCGTATCTGGGGCAGCGCGAGCGCGAGCGGAAGCACCACGAGGCCGGGGATCCCGAGGAAGACCCACCGCCACCCCAGCTGCTCGGTCACCGCACCGGCGGCCAGCGGCCCCACCACGGACGGTACGACCCAGCAGGCGGCGAACGCGGCCATGATCGCGGGCCGCAGCCGCTCCGGATAGGCCCGCCCGACGACGACGTACAGGGCGACGATCACCAGCCCCCCGCCGAGCCCCTGCACGGCCCGCCCGAGGATGAAGACCCACATGCCCCCGGCGCTCCCGGAGAGGAGCAGCCCGGCCGCGAAGGCCGCTATGCCCCCGCCCAGCGCGCCGAGCGGCCCCCGCCGGTCCGACCACTGCCCGGCGAAGACCATCCCGAACAGGCTGGTGGTGAAGTACCCGGAGAACGCGTACGCGTACAGCGCCACCCCGTCGAGCTCCCGCGCCGCCACCGGCATCGCGGTCCCCACGGCGGTCGCCTCGAAGGCGATGAGCAGCACCACGGAGACGATCCCGATGGTCAGGGCCCGATAGGACCGCCCGAGCACGCCCTCGCCGGTCCGCCCGGGCACCGCCTCGCCGGTCCGGCCGCTCCCGCCCGTCCGTTCGCTGTCACGGATCCCGTCGGTCTCGCCGGGGCGTTCCACGGCGGCGGGCAGGACTTCGTCGGCGACACCGGTGTCGCGGGGTTCGAGGGCAGCCATGAGGGCCAGCGTAAGGTCCGCAACCGACATTGACCCCTGTCGGAAGGCGGGTCCCCGCCCGGGACGATGGTCCTACGACCACCGCGCCGCACCCCCGTTTCATGAACGGCGTGTGGCAGTCCCGTTGCAGCCGCCGCGTCCCCCTTGAGCCCCTCCTCGCCGCGCCCGTACGGTCGACGTACCGAGTTCGGAACGGGGCGAGATCCCCGCTCCCGACCTGGCCGTGTGCCCGAGTGGCTTAGGGACTCGCCTGCAAAGCGAGGTACGTGGGTTCAATTCCCGCCACGGCCTCTGACCGGCCTGACCAGGAAGAACGAAAAGGGTGGCACCCCTCGGGGGTGCCACCCTTCTTCGACCGGCTAGTGGTCGTTGACGTAGTAGTGCGTGGTCACGCTGCCGTAGTCCGGGCCCAGCCAGACCGCGACGCTGATCGACGTGTCCTCGGGCAGGTCGTAGATGCCGCCCTGGGAAGCACGGGCCGAGGCGCAGGCGCCCTCTCCGCCCGAGGCGGTGAGGGTGTACCGGATGTGATACGCGCCGCTCGGGTACTGGACGGCGATCTGCACCCGGGGCGAGACACCGTCGGCGTCCGTGTCGCAGACCGAGACGATGTCGCCGTACTCGGCGATGTAGGCCGTGCCGCCCGGATTGGAGTCGGAGGTGGTCCAGGTGTGGTCCCAGCCACCGCTCGGCGGATCGACGGTCGCCGACGCCGACGTCGCGTTGGCGAGTGCCCCGCCGGCAAGAAGAACGGTCGCGGCCAAGGCCGCAATCTTGTGGCGCATTCCATACCCCCTGTATGTACCCGCTCGGGCATTCCGGCGAGCCGTGGTGACCTTACGTCAGGTGGGCATTTTTATCGATGGAGTTTATCGACCGCGCCATCGCGAGCTGTCCCGTTTTCTTTCATCCGTCTTTCTCGTCTTCCCTGTTGTTCCCTGTTTTGGCATGGCTTCTGGGTAATTGGCGGGCAGCGCCACGACAATGGGGTGGTCGAATATTGGCGGGCCTTTTACAAAAAAAAGGGGGCGGCACCCTTCCCGGGTGCCGCCCTCTCGGTCGTCAGCCTGCGGAACAGAGGCCGCCGTTCGGGCAGAACATCACCCAGGTGAAGTTGTAGCCGGTCCGGATGGTGACGGGGTTCGGTGTGGGGCCGTCATTGACGTAGGAACCCGAGTCGGGGATGGCGGTGAAGGTGACCGTCGTGCCGACCTGGAAGCTCGCCGTGCAGGTGCCGGTCGGGTAGGGCTGGGGTTCGTTGCTGCCGTACGGGTCCCAGGCCGACTGGTGGCAGTTGATGCCTGCGGGCCGGCTGGTGATGGTGCCGCCGCCCCAGCCGTCGCTGACCCACGCGGACAGTTGAGCGGTGGACTGGGCCTGAACGGGTGCGACGGAGGCGATCGCGGCGGCCGTGGCCAGTGCGGTGACGATGCCCGTCGCGCGCCAGGCGCCCTTTCTGTTCTTCCTCATGGAAGGCTCCTCGGATCGAACCGTGCCGACCCCCTGCGACCAGCCTATTGGCGCCCTCACGCGTGTGCTAGGCGAGCGAGTGGTTGACCGCTTGACCTCTGATCCGGTGGGTCGGGGCGGTGAAGTACCCGGGCGCCGGGCGGGATCCGTGGGCCGTGCGGACGCGGTGGTCGGCGCCGGGGAACGCCTCTGCCGTCGGCGTCGCCCGGTGATGGCGGCCATGACCACACCCGCCAGGGCCGGCCGGGCCGCGCCCGGAGACCCCGCGTCGCCGCCGGGCCTCGTCGGCGAACCGGCCGGACTCACGAACCGGCCGGACTCACCCGGCCTCTCGGGAAGGCGACGTCACGTCGGACCGGATCCCTCGTCGGCATCGGGGCGGTCTCCTCGGTTCCGCGTACGCACGCGCATCGGGGCACCACACCTTTCCGTTCCCCCGATTTAACCTACGGCCCCTTAACAACCCTCTCTCTACGCGCGTAACTTGAGCCGACTCCCCCACACCGCCACCGGCCGTACACGACGACGTACGAGGAGACCTCCAGCGTGTCCACACCCGTAGGAAACAGATCCCGCCGTGCCGCCAGCGCGCTCATCTCCGTGGGCGTGGCGAGCGCGTTCGCCATCACCTCGCTGCCCGCCGCCTATGCGACGCCGTCCGCCACCGCGGTGATCTCCGAGGTGTACGGCGGTGGCGGGAACTCCGGGGCGACCCTGACCCGGGACTTCGTCGAGCTGGCCAACGCGGGACCGGCCGCCTACGACCTGGCCGGGTACAGCGTGCAGTACCTGCCGGGTGCGCCGTCGGCGTCCTCGCTGTGGCAGGTGACCGCGCTGAGCGGGTCCGTCGCGCCCGGCGGCCGTTTCCTGGTCGCCGAGGCCGCCGGGACCGGGGGGACCACCGCGCTGCCCACCGCGGACGCCACCGGGTCCGTCGCCATGAGCGCCACCAGCGGCACCGTCGCGCTCGTCTCCGGGACCACCGCCCTGACGTGCAAGACCGCCGCCGACTGCGCCGCCGACGGCCGGATCGTCGACCTGGTCGGCTACGGCAGCGCCCTCGTACGGGAGGGCGGCGGTCCTGCCGCCGGGGCCTCCAACACCGCCGCCGTCGCGCGGGGCGCCGCCCTGGCCGACACCGACGACAACGCCGCCGACCTGTCGGCCGGAACCCCCTCGCCCGTCAACTCGGCCGGGCAGACGCCCGGTTCGGGGGACGGTGGCGGGGACGGCGGAGACGGCGGCGATCCCGGCACGCCCGGCACCGTCCGCGTCCACGACATCCAGGGCACCACCCGGCTGTCCCCGCTCGCCGGGCAGACCGTCAGCCGGGTGCCGGGCATCGTCACCGGGGTGCGGACCTCCGGGTCCAGGGGGTACTGGATCCAGGACCCGGCGGCGGACGCCGACCCCCGCACCAGCGAGGGCGTGTTCGTGTATACCGGCTCCGCCGCGCCCACCGTCGCCGTCGGCGACTCCGTGCTGGTCAGCGGCAAGGTCAGCGAGTACTACCCGAGCAGCACCAGCCAGTCGGTCACCGAACTCACCGCGCCGACCGCGACCGTGCTGTCCGGCGGCAACGCGCTGCCCGCCGCCGTCGCCGTGGACGCCACCGGCGTCCCCGGCGCGTACATCCCCACCGCCGGAGGCGGGAGCATCGAGGCGCTCGCCCTCGAACCGGCCGTGTACGCCCAGGACTTCTACGAGTCGGCGGAGGGGATGCGGGTCGCGTTCTCCGACGCCCGTGTCGTCGGTGCGAGCGACGCGTACGGCGAGCTGTGGGTGACCGTCAAGCCGGACGAGAACGCGACGACCCGCGGCGGGACGCTCTACTCCTCCTACGACCGGCCGAACACCGGCCGGCTGGAGGTCATGTCGCTCGACACCGCCTCCGCCTTCCCCGCCGCCGACGTCGGCGACGAGCTGTCCGGCACCACCACCGGGCCGCTCGACTACTCGGCCTACGGCGGCTACAACGTCCAGGCCACGCAACTCGGCACCCTGGTCGACAACGGGCTGAAGCCGGAAGTGACCCGGCGGCAGAAGGGCGGCGAGCTCGCGGTCGCCACGTACAACGTGGAGAACCTGGACGCGCTGGACGCCCAGGAGAAGATCGACCGGCTCGCGCACGGTGTCGCCGTCAACCTCAACTCCCCCGACGTGGTCGCCCTGGAGGAGATCCAGGACGACAACGGCGCCACCGACGACGGCACGGTCACCTCCGAGGCCACCCTGAAGCGGTTCACCGACGCCATCCGCGCCGCCGGCGGCCCCCGCTACCGGTGGCGGTACATCGCCCCCGCCGACAACCAGGACGGCGGCGAGCCCGGCGGCAACATCCGTCAGGTCTTCCTCTTCAACCCCCAGCGGGTCTCCTTCACCGACCGGGCGGGCGGCGACGCCGTCACGGCCACCGGTGTGGTGAAGACCAGGAAGGGCGCGCAGCTCACCGCCTCCCCCGGCCGCATCGCCCCGGCCTCGGACGCCTGGGACAACAGCCGCAAGCCGCTGGTCGGCGAGTTCGTCTTCCACGGCGAGACGGTGTTCGTGATCGCCGACCACTTCAACTCCAAGGGCGGCGACCAGCCCCTGCACGGCCGCTACCAGCCGCCGTCGCGCGGCTCCGAGACCCAGCGCCAGGCGCAGGCGGCCGAGGTGAACTCCTTCGTCAAGTCCCTGCTCGCGGCGGACAAGGACGCCGAGACCGTAGTGCTCGGCGACCTCAACGACTACGAGTTCTCCCAGACCGTCGGCACCCTCACCGCCGGCCGTGTCCTCATCCCGCTGATCACCACCCTGCCGGCGGCCGAGCGCTACACCTACGTCTACGACGGCAACGCGCAGACCCTGGACCACATCCTCACGAGCCCGGCCGTCACGCACTACGACTACGACGTGGTGCACATCAACGCCGAGTTCGCCGACCAGGCCAGCGATCACGACCCGCAGGTCGTGCGGATCGACGTCGGCCGGTGCCGCAGGGGCTGACCGCGGCGCGGGAGAGCCGGTGCGGGCGCGGGGCTACGCGTACAGGCCCCCGCCCGCCTCGTCCTCGAAGACGCCCGGCCAGTACCGCCGGCCGTCGTCCGTGGGCACGGCCGGCACCGGGGTCGGGTCGCAGGCGACGGGATCGACCGCGGCCAGGGTCCGGGACATCGTCTCGGCGAGCTGGTCGTAGGCCTCGGTCAGTCGGTGCACCGCGTCCAGGGTCCGCTCACGGCGGATCAGCCAGAGGGTGAACGCCAGGGTCGAGATGTCGGCGTTGAGCGGGCGCAGGCCGAGGTCCGGCTCGCTCCAGCTCAGCACCGCGCCCGTGGCGCCGTCGACGACCAGGCTGGTGTCCTCCAGGAGGCTGCCCAGCCGGATCAGCCGGTCGGCGCCGGCCGGCAGCCGCTCGGCGGCCACGGCGCCCTCGCGGTCGTCCGCGCAGTACTCGGCGAGGGTCTGGAGCGGCGTGTCGGTCTCCAGCGAGAACCAGACGACCTCCTCCGGCAGGCCCACCTCGCGCAGGAAGCGGCGGGTCGGGGCGTGCGTCAGCTCCCTCGGGCAGTCGACGTCCTCGAAGCGGACGATCCCGCCGGCGCCGAACTCCTCGTCCAGGAGACGGACCGGGAGGTCCAGGGCCAGGCCGGACACCGTGCCCGGACCCGCCACCAGGGCCAGCGGGCGGATCACCGCGGCCAGCTTCCAGAAGGGGCCGGACGCGCCGCCCGTGTCCCGCGCGCCCTCCTCGAAGACCGCCAGCAGCTGCCGCGAGGCCCGCGCCACCGCCTGCGGACCGAGCCGGCTCGCGTAGCAGGCGAACTGCCCGCGCAGCGCCGCCAGTTCGTCCACCGCCGTCGCGAAGCGCACCAGCTTCTCCAGGGAGGGCGCGAGCGGGCGGAGGTCCATCAGGTCGGGGCGGTCGTGCAGGAAGTACGTGGTGGAGATCTCGCCCGTCATCCCGTCGAGCAGGACCGACTCCGTCTCCCGGCCGTCGGCGCCCAGGATCCCGCCTATGACCAGCCGGTCGCGCAGCTCCGCCGCCAGCCGGCCGTCGGGGTCGCCCGTGGAGTCGCCGACCGTGCGCAGGCCGTCCGTGCGCAGCGCCTCGAACGTCAGCAGGCCGGCGTCGCCCGGGGTCGCGGGCAGGCCGGGGCCGGTGAGCCAGCGGCGCGTCGGCGCGTGCGTGACGTACGGGTACAGCTCGTCCTCGGTGAAGATGATCGTCGTCGTGGCGGTGGTGCTCCTGGTCGTGCCCATCGGGTCCCCCGTGCGGAAAGTTGCGTGCGCCGTCCCACTGCTCCGCAGCCTATGCGGCGCCACTGACAACGGCTGTGACCGGCGAGCGCACCCGGGACACACCCGGCGCACCCGTCACCGGTCACGCACTGACAGACGTCGGGACGGCACCCCGAGTTCCCTTTCCGGCCCGATCGGCCCGATCACCCCTCAGGTGAGGTACACGCCGCCGAGCACCACGACCACCGCCGCCACCACGAACAGCGCGATCCAGCCCAGCAGCCTGCCCGCGCCCGGCGCGGGCTCGTACTGCCGGGGACCCGGCTCCGGCCCGCTCACCGGTCCGTCACGACCGCCGCCTGGGGCCTTATCGGCAGCCGGTTCACCGGGCGGCCCGTCGCGGCCCGCACGGCGGAGGCGATCGCCGCGGGCGAGGTCACGACCGGGACCGCGCTGGCGGCCTTCGCGCCGAACGGGGCGACCACGTCGCGTTCCTCGACCAGCTTGACGATCCTGATGTCCGGGGCGTCCAGGGCGGTGGGCAGCGCGTAGCCGGTGAGGTCGGGGTGACGGATCAGGCCCCTCGGCGTGCGCAGGTTCTCGGTGAGCGCGATGCCGACGCCCTGCGTGACACCGGCCTCGATGCGCGCGGTGAGCTGCGCCGGGTTGAGGATGCGGCCGACGTCCTGGGCCACCGCGAGTTCGACGACCCGGACCGAGCCGAGTTCGATGTCGACGTCCACGACCGCGCGGATCGCGCAGAAGGCGAGGCCGACGAACGCGTCGCCCTGGCCGGCCGCGTCCAGCGGCTCGGTCGGGTGCGGACGGCACTGGGCCGTCGCCCACAGCTCCTTGCCGTGCATCTCCTCCGTGACGGTCGTCGACAGGACGCCGTCGTACGAGGTGATCTTGCCGTCGGTGATCTGGAGCAGCTCCGTGGACATGCCGAACTTGTGCGCCAGCGGCTGGAGCAGTTGCGTGCGGACCATCTTCGCCGCGCGTTCCACCGCGCCGCCCGAGACCCACGTGTGGCGGCCCCGGCAGCCGGGGCCCGCGGGCGGCTGGTCGGTGTCGACGGGGGCCACGTGCACCTCGTCGACGCCGAGCGTCTCCTGGACGATCTGGCGGGCCAGCGTCGTGAAGCCCTGGCCCGTCTCCACCGCCGCGCACAGGACCGTGGCGATGCCGTCCTGGACCTTCACGGTCGCCGTGGAGACCTCGTCGGCGCCTTCCGCGCCCAGCATGTGCACCATGCCGAGGCCGTAGCCGACGCCCCGGCGCACCGCGCCCGGTTCGCCCGCGCCCTCGGGGCCGCCGGGCAGCAGCCAGTCCTCCTCGGGCGTGTCCTTGGGGAGCGCCGGCAGGGGGAACTCCTGGACGGCCTGGAGGAGTTCGGCCACGGGGGCCGGGCAGGTCACCGTCTGGCCGGTCGGCAGGACGTCCCCGGTCGCCATGGCGTTGCGCAGCCGCAGCTCCGCGGGGTCGACGCCGAGCTTCTTCGCCAGCTTGTCCATCTGCGCCTCGTAGGCGGCGCAGACCTGCATCGCGCCCTCGCCGCGGACGTGGCCCGACGGCGGGTTGTTCGTGCGGACCGCCCAGCCCTCGATGAAGGCGTTCGGGACGACGTAGGGACCGCAGGCGAAGGAGACGGCGGCGGCGAGGGCCTCGGCGGAGGTGTCCGCGTACGCGCCCGCGTCCAGCAGGATCTGCGCCTCGACCTTCACCAGCCGGCCGTCGGCGTCGGCGTGGTGGCGGTAGCGCAGCAGCGTCGGGTGTCTGTGGGCGTGGCCGAGGAAGGACTCCTCGCGCGTGGCCGTGAGTTTCACCGGGCAGCCGGTCTTCAGCGCGAGCAGGCCGAGCGGGAGCTGGAAGCCCTGGTCCTCGCGGTCGGCGGTGGCGCCGGGCACACCGGTGACCACGATCTTCACGCGCTCGGGTTCGAGGCCGTAGCAGGCGGCGGCGGTGTCGCGGTCGGTGTGCGGGTCGGTGGAGGCGAGGTACAGCTCCACGCCGCCGTCCGGGCGGGGCACGGCGAGGCCGGCCTCGGCGCCGATCGGGGCGGGGTCGGCGCGGCCGATGCGGTACTGGCCCTCGACGACGACCTCACCGGCCGCGGCCGGGTCGCCGTGGTGCAGCGGGATGTGCCGGATCAGGTTGCCGTCGGGGTGCAGCGCCTCCGCCTCGAAGGCCTGCTCGGGGTCGATCACCGGGTCGAGCACCTCGTACTCGACGATGACGGCGGCGGCGGCCATCCGCGCGGTGTCCGGGTGGTCGGCGGCGACGGCCGCGATGGGCTCGCCGTGGTGGCGTACGACGTCGGACGCGAACACCGGCCGGTCGGCCTTGCCGCGGCCGTGCAGGGCGCGGCCGGGGACGTCCTCGTGGGTGACGACGGCACGGACGCCGGGCATCTCCCGCGCGTGGGACGTGTCGATGGACACGATGCGCGCGTGCGGGTGCGGCGAGCGCAGGACGGCAGCCCACAGCAGGCCCTCGGCCCACAGGTCGGCCGCGTACGGGAAGGTGCCCTCGGTCTTGGCACGCGCGTCGGCGGGCTGCAGGGAGGCGCCGAGGCCGTGCGGGATCGGCTCGGCGGCCGGGGCGGGGTCCACGGCGGTCGTCGCGGTGACTGTCTCGTTGCTCACGCCTGGCCTCCGTCCTGGCCCTGTCCGTACGCCGGGTCGTGCGGGTGGGGCTGTGCGGGATTCTCGAACGCCGACGGGTGGACGCCTCCGGCGCCCGGTCCCGCCTGGTGCGGAATACGCGCCTCGTCGCCGTCCGTCTCGGCGTCGGCGACCGCCTCGCGTTCGGCGACAACGTCCTGGACGGCCCGCAGGACGCCCCGGTAGCCGGAGCAGCGGCACAGGTTGCCGCACAGGGCCTGGCGGGCCTCCAGCTCGGTGGGGGCCGGGTTGCCCTCCAGCAGGTCGTGCACGGTCATCGCCATGCCGGGCACGCAGAAGCCGCACTGCACGGCGCCGCACCGGGCGAGCGCCCGCTGGACGTCCGAGGGCTGCCCGTCGACGGCCAGGCCCTCGACGGTGCGGATCTCGCTGCCCGCGGTGGTGACGGCCGGGACCAGGCAGGAGGCGACGAGCCGCCCGTCGACCTGGACGTTGCAGGCCCCGCACTCGCCCTGCGAGCAGCCGTCCTTGGCGCCGGCGAGGCCGAGCCGCTCGCGCAGGACGTAGAGCAGCGACTCGCCGATCCAGGCGTCGGTGACGGGGCGGTCGGAGCCGTTGACGCGCAGCGTGTAGCCGGCGAGGGGGTGTTCCTCGTGGAACGGCGCCGGGGCGTCGTCCGGCTCCTCGGCGGCCCCGTCGGGACCGGCGGCCTCGGGGGACCGCGGGTCGGCGGCGCCGGGGGCGTCGTCCGCCTCGGGCTCGTGCGCGGTGCCGGCGGCGGCGGACCGGTCCTCGGGCGCCTCGTCCGGACCGGGCAGGGCCCCGTGCGGGTCGGCGGGTCCGTCGGACGGCTCCGCGGGGCCGTGGGCGGCCTCAGCGGGCTCGTGGGCGGCCTCGTGGGCGTCCTCGGCGCCCGCGGGCGCCCCGGCGCTCCCGTCGGCCTCAGCGGCCCGCTGAGCGTCCCGCCCGGCGGTCTCCGGGGACCGGCCGGGGGCGACCGTGTACGCCTCGGCGGAGATCTCGGGGGCGAACGTCCCGTTCGGGTGCGCGTGCTGCCCGCCGTGCTCGTCGCCGGGGTGGCGCCGGCCGGGGTCCGCGGCCGCCGGGCCGTGCTCCTGCGGGTGCCCGAAGTCGGGCAGCTCCGTCGCCGGTCGCGCGGCCGGGCCGGTCTCGTCGGTGTGCTGTGCCCACGTCCGGTCCGGCACGCCGTGGTCCGCCGGGCCCGCCGGTTCCGTCGCCCAGGGCGCGGACGCGCCGCCGGGCAGGGTGGCCGGGGGCGTGCCGCCCCACTGCTCGACCAGGGACGAGGTGGTGAACTCGCCCGACTCGTCGGGCAGGTCGCCGCCCGCGACGGGGATCGACCACTGGCCCGTCACGTCGTGGCCGGGCGCGGCGCCCGGAGCGCCGGACGACCCGGAGGTGTCCTCGAAGACCCACTGGCCGGTCGCGCCCGGGTGGTAGGTGAACCGGTCGTCGCCGACCGTCTGCGGGGTGTCCTGCGGAGCGGGCCAGTCGGAGCCGCCGGCCGGGGCCGCCCAGGTTCCGGTGCCGTCCGTGGGGGGCGCCACCGCTATCTGCGGCGGCACGTACCCGTGACCGGGCGCGGCGAGCGGGCTGTCGCCGCGGGCGGCCAGGAAGGCGTCGATGCCGCCCTCGGGGAGCTTCACGAAGGCGGTCGCGCCGTCGTCGTAGTCCCCCTGGGGCAGCGGGTCCCAGCGGCCGCCGCCCTGCGGCGCGCCCTGGCCCTGCCCGTCTTCCTGTCCGTGTCCGGGTCCGTGCTGGTCGTCGCTCACGACAGCGCCCTCCCCAGTGCTCGTCGGGCCAGCGCGGCGACGGTGCGCCGCAGGTGCAGTACGGCGGGCGGAAGTTCCGGTACGGAGCCGTCCACGCCCGGCACCGGGTCGGGGATGCAGGCGGCGGCGACGTACTCCCCGAAGGCGGTCAGCGCCTCGGGGACGATGGTGCGGTTGTTGTCCCAGTCGATGAGCCGGGCGACCCACTGCTCGGCCTCCAGCGGCCGCAGCGGCATCGGCGCTATGGCTCCGACGGCGCACCGGACGCCGCGCCGGGCGGGGTCGAGCACCAGCGCCACAGAGGCCACCGCGCGGCCGGGGCCGGTGCGGCCGGTCGCCTTCAGGAAGATCTGCGGGGCGTGCAGCAGCGGCACGCGCACGTACCCGATGAGCTCGCCGCCGCGCAGCATCTCCATGCCGGCCAGCAGGTGCGACACCGGCATCTCACGGCGGGCTCCGCCCGGGCCCGCGATGATCAGGGTCGCCTCCAGCGCGGCCAGCACGGGCAGCGCGTCGCCCGTGGGAGCGGCCGAGGCGATGTTGCCGCCGAGGGTGCCCGCGTTGCGGATCTGCGGCGGGCCGGCGGCGCGGGCGGCCGCGGCGAGCGCCGGGATCAGGGCGGCGAAGTCGGGGCGGCCCATGCGCGCGTGGGTGAGTCCGGCGCCGAGCAGCGCGTGGCCGTCCTGGTACTGCCAGCCGCGGATCTCGCTGATGCGGCCGAGGCCGACCAGTCCGGTGGGCCTGAGCTGCCCCGAGTTGACGGCGGCCATCAGGTCGGTGCCACCGGCCACGGGCACGGCGGCGGGCATGGCGGCGAGCGCCGCCACGGCCTCGTCCAGCGTCGTGGGCAGCGTGACGGCCTGCCCCGCCTGCGGTGCGTGCGTGGTCAAAACCGGCTGCCCCTTCCCGCTGCCCCACCTGGTCCCACCTGTGCTGCCGTACGGTACGTGCTGACAGGGCGGACGTGGCAACTCTGGCACATCTTCGCAACACCCGAACGCGGGGGTCCGCTAGGAGGCATTCGCCCACCTCACCGCGGAGATGGTCCGTTTTCGCCCGCCATCACCGGTGCGCGCGAATTGCCACTCTTCGGTGTCCGTGCCGGGGTTTATCCGGGACGGGCGGTGTCACCGGTTCGGGGGCGGCCCGTCGATCGGACGGCCCAGGACGCCGGGCCGCCGCTGCCACGGCCGGGGACCGGTCGGCGGCCGGTAGCCGACGCCCAGCGCGTCGAGCCGCTCGTAGTGGGCCCCCATCCGCCGCTCGAAGCCGGCGAAGTCCCGCTCCGCCGGGGCGGGCAGGGCGCTCCAGGCGACCTCGGCGAAGGCGGCGAGCCGCGGGAAGGCCTGGTAGTCCACCCGCGCGGGGTCCTCCATCACCTCGGTCCACAGGTTGGCCTGCGCGCCGAGCACGTGCGCGGCCTCCTCCGGCGTCAGCTCCGCGGGAACGGGTTCGAACCGGTAGACGTCCTCCAGGGTGCGTACGTACCCGATCGGCACGGGCTCGTCCGCGCCGCCGTCCTGCCGGTGGTCCAGGTACACCTGCTGCTCGGGGCACATCACGACGTCGTGCCCGGCCCGCGCGGCGGCGATCCCGCCCGCGTAGCCGCGCCAGGACGACACGGCCGCCCCGTCCGCCAGTCCGCCCTCCAGGATCTCGTCCCAGCCGATGAGCCGGCGTCCGCGCGCCGAGAGCCAGGTGTCGAAGTGCCGGATGAACCAGGACTGGAGCTGGTCCTCGTCGGCGAGTCCGAGTTCCCTGATGCGGGCCTGCGCGGTCGGCGACCGCCTCCACTGGTCCTTGAGGCATTCGTCACCCCCGACGTGAAGGAACTCCGAGGGGAACAGCTCCAGTACTTCCTCGAAGACCCCCTCGTAGAAGCGCAGGGTGCCGTCGGTGGGGGCGAGCACGTGGGGATTGATCCCCCAGGTGTCCCACACGGAGAGGGCCGTGGTGTCGACGACGTCGGTGTTGCCGAGTTCCGGATAGGCGGCGATCGCGGCCTGCGAGTGGCCCGGCAGGTCGATTTCGGGGACCACGGTGATATGCCGCTCGGCGGCGTAGGCGACGATCTCCCGGATGTCGTCCTGCGTGTAGAAGCCACCGTGCGGCTTCTCGTCCCACAGCGGTGAGGCCCGGTGACCGCTTTTCGTGCGCACCCGCCAGGAACCGACCTCGGTCAGCCGGGGGTACCTCTCGATCTCGATCCGCCAGCCCTGGTCGTCCGTCAGATGGAAGTGGAACACGTTGAGTTTGTGGGCCGCCATCAGATCCAGGTAGCGCAGGACGCCGTCCTTGGGCATGAAGTGCCGGGCGACGTCGAGCATGAGGCCGCGCCAGCGGAAGCGGGGCGCGTCCTCGATGATCTGGTGCGGAATGCCGCAGGTGGCCCCCGGCCGCACGGGGGCGCGCCGGAAGGCGTCCCTGCCGAGCAGCTGACGCAGCGTCTGCGCGCCCCAGAAGACGCCGGCCGGGCCCCCGCCGCGGATCTCGACGCCCCGGCCGGCGAGGACGCTCAGCCTGTACGCCTCCGGCTCCATCGTGTCGTCCGGACAGAGCCGCACGGAGTCGCGCGCGTCCGGCGGCCCGGGCCGCAGGGGCAGGCCGAAGGCCGCGCCGAGGGTGGCGCGCAGCCAGCGTTCGGTGCCCTCCGTGCCGGGCGCGGCCCATACGGTGGTGCGCTCGTCGATGCCGACGCGGCAGGGCCCGGGGCCGTCCACGGCACGCGGCGCGGGGACGAGGTCGACGCGGTCGACGGCAGAAGTCACATCAGTCCTTTACCGCTCCGCCCAGCCCGGAGACCAGCCGTCGCTGTACGAGTACGAAGAACACGAGAACCGGAATCGTCATGACCGTGGAACCGGCCATCACGCCGCCCCAGTCGGGGTCGTCCGGCTTGTAGAAGACCAGCAGGGCCATCGGCAGGGTCGACTGCGACGTGTCGCTGATGATGAAGGATTTCGCGAACAGGAAGTCGTTCCAGGCGGAGATGAAGGAAAACACGCTCGTGGCCACCAGACCGGGCAGGACGAGCGGGAAAAGGATCTGCCACAGAAAGCGCGTACGGCTCGCCCCGTCGAGGTACGCGGCCTCCTCCAGCGCCTCCGGAACCGCTTTCACGAACCCTCTCAGCATCCAGATCGCGAAGGGCAGCGAGAAGGCGATGTGCGGCAGGATCAGCGAGCCCAGGGTGTTCAGCTGACCGAGGTCCCGCATGAGGAAGAACAACGGGATCGTCAGCGCCTCCACGGGCACCATCTGGGCCACCAGGAACATGATCAGCAAGGTGGTGCGGAAGCGGAAGCGGAATCGGGTCACGGCGGTCGCGGCGAGAAACGCGATCAGTCCGGAGGCGATCACCACCGCGGCCGCCACGACCACGCTGTTGAGGAAGTAGCGGCCGAATTCCTGTTGCCCGAAGACGCGCCGGAAGGAATCCGGCGAAGGCGCGAGCGTCCACGGCCGCGGCTCGCCGGAACGGATCTCCCCGGCCGGTTTGAAGGCGCCCAGCACCATCCAGTAGAGCGGGAAGGCGACGACCACCGCGACCAGCAACGCGCAGGCCTCGGCGGCGAACCGCCACGGACGGGCGACCAGGCCCCGCACGGAACGCACGCCCGCTCCTTTCACAGTTCCTCCCCCTGCCGGCGCAGCAGCCGCAGGTACGCCAGCGTGACGGCGAGCAGGATCAGCAGCATCACCACGCCGATCGCCGAGCCGAGGCCGTACTGCGAGGACGCGAAGGCCTGTTGGTAGGCGTACACGTTCAGGACGAGGTTCTGGCCGGCGATGCCGCCCCCGTTCGTCATCACGTAGATCTGGGTGAAGACCTTGAAGTCCCAGATGACCGACTGGATGGTGACGACCACGAGGATCGGCCGCAGCATCGGGGCCAGCACGGACCGCCAGATCCGCCACTGCGAGGCGCCGTCCAGGGCGGCCGCCTCCAGAACCTCCGACGGCACGGAGCGGATCCCTGCGTAGACGGTGACCATCACGAACGGGAAGGAGCACCAGACCACTTCGAGCAGGACGAGGAAGAAGGCGCTGAAGCGGCCGTACGTCCAGGAGTGGTCGCCGAGGCCCAGCAGCCGGTTCACCGGGCCGAAGTCCGGGTCGAACAGGAACAGCCAGACCGTGGAACCGGTGACCGCGGGGGTCGCCCAGGCGCCCATCGCGGCCAGCATCAGCGCGAGCCTCGGCACGGCACGCACGCGCGTGAGGAGCACGGCGAGCGCGCAGCCGACGGCGAGGGTGGAGACCACACAGGCCGCCGCGAAGACGACCGTCGACAGGAGCACCTGCCAGAACCGGTCGTCCGAGAAGACGTCCGCGTAGTTGCCGAGGCCCCGGAAGGCGGTGGGCTCCCCGCCGCTGACCTGGGCCTGGGTGTAGCGGAAGAGCGAGATCAGGCCGAGCTGGTAGACGGGGTAGGCGAGCAGCGCGGCGAGGACGACGAGAGCGGGCGCGAGGTAGAGCCAGGGCGCCGTCCGCGCCCGCCCGCCGCGGCCCGCCGGGGGGCGCGGGGCCCTGCCGGGTGTGCGGCCGTCGGCGCCCGGGTGCGACCGGCCGCCGGCCGCCCGCGGTCGCCGGCGGCCCGCCGTCCCCGGGCCGTGGGTGGTCACCGGCGTCATCCGGCGGAGCCGAACGCGGCGTCCATCTTCTTCGCCGCCTCCGCCGAGGCCGCGGCCACGTCCTTCCTGCCGCTGACGACCTCCTGGAACATCGTCGGCAGGACCAGGGAGGAGTCGATCTGCGACCAGGCGGGCGACGCGGGCACGAACTTCGTCCCGGCGGCCAGGGTCTGCACGAAGGGCTTCACGAAGGGTTCCTTCGCGGCGGCCTGGTCCCGGACGTCCGTGAACGTGGGCAGGAAGCCCATCGCGTCGAACAGCGAGGCCTGGGTCTTCTTCGAGGCGAGGGCCTCCATCAGCCGGACGGCGAGGGTGCGGTGCGAGGTGCTCTTCAGCACCCCGATGTTGTTGCCGCCCGCGAAGGCCGGGGCGATCGAGCCGGACGTCACACCCGGCAGCGGCACGACGGCGTACTCGTCCTTCACCTTGCCGGCCTCCACGGCCTTGTGGCTGAAGTCGCCGCCGATCGCCATGCCCGCCTTGCCCGCGGCGAACGCGGTGACGGTGTCGTTGCCGCCCATGCCCGCGCACTTGGCCGCGGGGCAGTTGTCGTCGGAGAAGAGGGACGTGTACGCGGCGATGCCCTTCCGGGCGGCCGCGCTGTCGATGCCGGAGGCGTACGAGCCGCCCTTGCCGGTGGCGAGTTCACCGCCGTTGGCCCACACGAAGGGCATCGCGCCGTAGGTGTAGGCGCCGCCGACCGCCAAGCCGTACAGGTCGGGCTTGGCGGCGCGGATCCTGCGGGCGGTGGCCGCCAGCTCGGTCATCGTCCGCGGGACGGCCAGACCGAGTTCCTCGAAGACGTCCGTGCGGTAGTACAGGGCGCGGACGCCGACGTAGAAGGGGGCGCCGTAGAGCTTGCCGTCGACGGTGACGGACTGCCTGGCGGTGGGGTCCGTCGTGCCGGCCTCGCTCCAGTCGCCGAAGTCCTCGGTGACGTCCAGGAGTCCGCCGTCGTGGACGTAGCCGGCCGTGTCGGTGTTGCCGTACTCCATGACGTCGGGAGCGGAACCGGGGTCGTTGAAGGCGGCCTTGACGCGCTGGGCGCGGGTGTCGACCGGGATGTACTCGACGTCGACCTTCGCGCCCTCGTGGGCCTTCTCGAAGGCCGCGACGACCGAGTCGACGACCTGTTCCTTGGGCTTGTTGCCGACCTCCTGGAACAGCCAGACGCGCAGGGTGCCCGTCGTGTCGTCCCTGCCGGAAGAGGAGTTGTCGGATGTCTGGGGGGCGCAGGCCGCGACGACCAGGGCGGCGGCCGCGAGCGCGGCCGGCCGGATGGGGAGCTTCATGGCGCGTTCCTCCGAGCGTTGCAACATATGCAATGACTGTTTCGCTCTGCACAACACACCGGAGGCTAGGGACTGCGGGAACGCACCGACAAGAGGTCTCAACCACTCTGTGACCACCCGACGCACCCCGTGCAACGACAAAGGCGGCACGAGGGGGCAGACGGCGACAAGGCGGCAGGGCCCGCCGGGAGGCCGGCGCCGGAACACGCGAAGGCCCCCGGGGCGCGTCATCACGCGCCCCGGGGGCCCCGGAAAGTCTCTGCGGCTACTTCTTGTCGCCGCCCTTGCCCTTGTCGTCGCCGCCGCCGGCCATGGACTCGAAGATCTCCTTGCACATGGGGCAGACGGGGTACTTCTTCGGATCGCGGCCGGGCACCCAGACCTTGCCGCACAGCGCCACGACGGGCGTCCCGTCGAGGGCGCTCGCCATGATCTTGTCCTTCTGGACGTAGTGGGCGTAGCGCTCGTGGTCCCCGTCGCCGTGCGACACCTGCGGCGTCGGCTCTACGAGGGTTCCCGTCCCAGTGCCTCGCTGGGGCTGGGTCTCAGGCTCAAGAGTGCTCATAGCGCCAAGGGTACTGAAGCCGCGTACCGAAGCTCACCCCCGTCAGTTGAGCGAGGCGTCGTCCGGATACGTCGCCACCATCGCGAGTTCGCTGCGCTGGCGGCGCAGCACCTCGCGCCAGAGTCTCTCGGGGGACGGCGAGGAGACGTCGCCCGGCTCGGACTCCACGACGTACCAGGCGCCCTCGCCCAGCTCGTCCTCCAGCTGGCCCGGGCCCCAGCCGGCGTATCCGGCGAAGATCCGCAGGGAGCCGAGGGCCGAGGCCAGGAGCTCCGGCGGGGCCTCCAGGTCGACGAGGCCGATCGCGCCGTGCACCCGCCGCCAGCCGAGCGGGGTGCCGTCGACGGCCGCGCCGCCCGGGATGACGGCGATTCCGAGGGCCGAGTCGAGGGACACCGGGCCGCCCTGGAAGACGACGCCGGGCTCACCGGTGAGATCCGCCCAGCCCTCCAGGATGTCGCCCACGCCCACCGGTGTGGGCCGGTTGAGGACGACACCGAGGGAGCCCTCCTCGTCGTGGTCGAGGAGGAGCACCACCGCACGGTCGAAGTTCGGGTCCGCCAGGGCGGGCGTTGCCACGAGCAGCCGCCCGGTGAGCGAGGACACCTCGGTCATGCCAGACATGATCCCGCATCTTCCCGCGAAGTGGGGAGCCAATGCGGACACACGGGACGCGCACGGGCGCGGTGCGGGCGCACGGGCCCGCAGGACGGGCGGTGGTGACCGCATGTGCCCGGTGGGAAACGGTTCGTGTTGTGACACAGCTATGACCTACCTGGGCGGTCCCTGGGCTTACGGGACAGGGGTCCACGGCGATTACTCTGTCTCATCTGGCCCTGCCCCCTACACCAACGGCCCTTGCCCCAATCCACCATCCATGGAACGCGAGATACATGACCGTCAACGGCTCTGACGACGTACTGCTTGTCCACGGCGGCACCCCGCTCGAGGGCGAGATCCGTGTCCGCGGTGCGAAGAACCTCGTACCCAAGGCCATGGTCGCCGCCCTGCTGGGCAGTGAGCCGAGTCGGCTGCGCAACGTTCCGGACATCCGTGACGTGCGGGTCGTACGCGGCCTGCTCCAGCTGCACGGTGTGACGGTCCGGCCGGGCGAGGAGCCGGGCGAGCTGGTGCTCGACCCGACCTACGTGGAGAGCGCCAACGTCGCCGACATCGACGCCCACGCGGGTTCGAGCCGCATCCCGATCCTGTTCTGCGGCCCGCTCCTGCACCGCCTCGGCCACGCGTTCATCCCGGGCCTGGGCGGCTGCGACATCGGCGGCCGGCCCATCGACTTCCACTTCGACGTGCTCCGGCAGTTCGGCGCGAAGATCGAGAAGCGGGAGGACGGCCAGTACCTGGAGGCCCCGCAGCGGCTGCGCGGCACGAAGATCGTGCTGCCGTACCCGTCGGTCGGCGCGACCGAGCAGGTGCTGCTGACCGCCGTCCTGGCGGAGGGCGTCACCGAGCTCTCGAACGCGGCGGTGGAGCCGGAGATCGAGGATCTCATCTGCGTGCTCCAGAAGATGGGCGCCATCATCGCGATGGACACCGACCGCACGATCCGCATCACCGGTGTCGACAAGCTCGGCGGCTACAACCACGCCGCCCTGTCGGACCGCCTGGAGGCCGCTTCCTGGGCTTCCGCGGCGCTGGCGACCGAAGGCAACATCTACGTCCGCGGCGCCCAGCAGCGCTCGATGATGACGTTCCTGAACACCTACCGCAAGGTGGGCGGCGCCTTCGAGATCGACGACGAGGGGATCCGCTTCTGGCACCCCGGCGGCCAGCTGAAGTCCATCGCGCTGGAGACGGACGTCCACCCCGGCTTCCAGACGGACTGGCAGCAGCCGCTGGTCGTCGCCCTGACGCAGGCCACCGGCCTCTCGATCATCCACGAGACGGTCTACGAGTCCCGCCTGGGCTTCACCTCCGCGCTGAACCAGATGGGCGCCCACATCCAGCTGTACCGCGAGTGCCTCGGCGGCTCCGACTGCCGCTTCGGGCAGCGCAACTTCCTGCACTCCGCGGTCGTGTCCGGCCCCACGAAGCTCCAGGGCGCCGACCTGGTCATCCCCGACCTGCGCGGCGGCTTCTCGTACCTGATCGCCGCCCTCGCGGCCCAGGGCACCTCCCGGGTCCACGGCATCGACCTCATCAACCGCGGCTACGAGAACTTCATGGAGAAGCTCGTGGAACTGGGCGCGAAGGTCGAGCTGCCGGGCAAAGCGCTCGGCTGACCCGGCCCACCCCACCCGCTCGCCCCGGCCAGGAACGCCCCGCCTCCCGGCCGGGGGCCCGAGACGGCCCTCCAGGGGCACCGCACGCCGATACGCCGATGGGGCGGCCACCCGGAACCGGGTGGCCGCCCCATCGGCGTTTTCCGCGCTCGTGGCGCGGACGCGCCGTCGAGAGGCGCCGGGGAACTGCGCGACCAGCCGCCAGGCGGCCCGCAGCTACCCACGGCGCTCCGACGGAGCGCTTACTTGCCCTTGGCGGCTTCCTTGAGCTTCGAGCCCGCGGAGACCTTGACGCTGTAGCCGGCCGGGATCTGGATCGGGTCGCCGGTCTGCGGGTTGCGGGCGGTGCGAGCGGCACGGTGGGTGCGCTCGAAGGTCAGGAAGCCGGGGATCGTGACCTTCTCGTCGCCCTTGGAGACGATGTCGCCGACGACCTCGGCGAACGCGGCCAGCACTGCGTCGGCGTCCTTGCGGGTCACCTCGGCGCGGTCGGCCAGCGCGGCCACCAGCTCACTGCGGTTCATGTTGTTACTCCCGTGTTCTTCTTGCCGTTGCGGCGTGCCACGCGGCGGAGCCGCATGTTGGGCACAGCGAAGTCGTTGTGCACGCGCCCAGAGACGCATCCTGCCCCTACCAGCGGCGCGAAAGCCAATCCGGCACCCGCTCGGAGTCGTGAGACAACCCTTGGGAGTCACACGAAGGGCGGTTGGGTCGGGCGCAACCCTAGAGGGCCGTCCGCGGCGCGAGGTTCCGCGACGCGCCGTGGCGGGGGCCACCGTGGCGATCCTCACAGCCCCCGCACACCCGGTGCCCCGAGCCTACGAGGCCGACGCTCCGGCCGCCTTCGCGGCCTCCCGCACGGCACCCGCCACCGCGCCGGCGACCTTGTCGTTGAAGACGCTCGGGATGATGTAGTTCGGGTTGAGC
>NZ_JAVDVA010000016.1:0-222039 GCF_031456635.1 Streptomyces sp. 3330 | reverse complement strand
GTGAAGATTCGACACCTCCACCACACACGGGGGCCTTCACCATGATCAAGCCCGGGCCCGTGTCAACAACGCTCGTGACCAATACAGCTAGGGCGTGTCCTGGCGGTGGCCTCCCCGGCCCACGGGGAGGCCACCGCCGGCCGACGGCCGCCCGCCCCGCCTGCCCACTGCCTCACCGAGACCCGCCCCTGGCACGCCGCTCGCCGCCGCTCGCCGACCCACCGTCAGCCGACGCCGACGTCACTGGCCTGCCTGCCTGCCTGTCCTTCCGGTGCTCCGCCCTGCCGAGATCGGACACGGGCCGGCACCGGGCGTACGCGGACTGACGCCCGCCCGGGTGACCGCGGTGTGCGCCCGCACGGATCCTGCGGGCGCGTACCGTCCCCTGCCGGAGCTGTCCGTGCGGCGCGGCGCCGAGGGGACGGCGGGGGATCGGCCGGGAACGCGTGGCCGTACGGAGCGCCGGGTGGTCGTGCGGGCGCCCGCTTCCTAGGCTCGCTGGACGGAGTGTTGCGCGTGTCATGTCGTTCCGGGGGGAGCCGTGGTGCGGTATCGGGTCGGCCGTTGGCCGTTGGTGGGACGCGAGCGGGAACTGGACGAGTTCGCCGAGGTGTCGAAGGACCGCGCGTGCCGGGGCTTCCTCGTGTGCGGGGCTGCGGGGGTCGGCAAGTCACGGCTTGCCGAGGAGTGTCTGGAGCGGGCCGCGGCCGGCGGGTCCCGGGTGGGCCGGGCCACCGCGACCGCCGCGGCCGGAGCCGTGCCGCTGGGTGCGATCGCGCACCTGCTGCCCGCCGGGGTGGACCTCCGTGACCCGGTCGCGGGCTTCGCCGCGGTCGCCGCGCGGCTCGCCGAGGGCCGGGGAGGGCGGCAGCGGGTGCTGCTCGTCGACGACCTGCAGTGGCTGGACTCGGCCTCGGCGGTCCTGTTGCGGCAGCTGATGGACGCGGACGCCGTCCGCCTGATCGGCACGGTCCGCACCGGCGAGCCCTACGGCGATGCCGTCGCCGCCCTCACCGGCGGGGACTCGGTGCGCCGGGTCGACCTCGCCGTACTGGATTCCGCACGGGTCGGCGAACTCCTGGCGGCCGCGCTCCGCAGACCCGTCGCCCGGCACACGGTGCACGAGCTGTCGGCGGCCAGCGGCGGCAACGTGCTGTACCTGCGCGAGTTGGTCGAAGGCGCGCTGGCCGCCGGGGATCTCACCGAGGACGGGGAGATCTGGCAGCTGCGCGAAGGCCGACGGCCCGGCACCGAGCGGCTGGCCGAAGTGATCGGCGCACGGCTGGCGGCCGCCGACCTCGCCGGACGGCCCGTGCTGGAGCTGCTGGCGCTGTGCGAGCCGCTGCCGCTGGCCGACGCCGAGGCCGTCGCCGCCCCGCACACGGTGTCGGACCTGGAGGAGGCCGGGCTGATCCGCGTCGGCCAGGGCGGCAGGCGCACCTCGGTGTCCCTGGCCCATCCCCTGTACGGCGAGGTCCTGCGCGCGGGGCTGCCCGTGCTGCGCCGGCGGGCCCTGCTGCTGCAACAGGCGGCCCGCACCGAGGCACGCGGCGCCCGCCGCCGCGCCGACCCGCTGCGGATCGCCACCTGGCGGCTGGCCGCCACCGGCACCGCCGACCCCGACCTGCTCACCCAGGCCGCGGTGCTCGCCCGCCACGCCCACGACTACGCCCGGGCCGTGGGGCTCCTGCAGGCGGTGCCCGAGGAGCGCCACACCACCGCCACCCGATCGATGCTCGGCGACGCCTTCTTCGAGATGGGCCGCTGGACCGAGGCCGAGAAGGTGCTCGCCCACGCGGACCGGCTCGCCGAGGGCGAACACGAGACGCTGGCGGTCGCCCTGGTCCGCACGACGAACCTGTTGTGGAGCAACGCCCCCGTCGCCGACGCGCTCGCGGCCAACGACGCGGCCCTGGCGAGGATCACGCATCCCGCGGACCGCCGCAAACTCAAGATCAACGAGGGCTTCATCCGGATCGCGGCCGGTCTGCCCGCCCAGGGGCTGACCCTGCTGGAGGACCTGGAGACGGACGTGGGGGACGCGTCCGACGTCGACGCCTGGCTGCGCGGCGCCTGGATGAAGCCCGCCGGGCTGGCCCTGGTGGGCCGCACCCGCGAGGCCGTCGACTGGGCGGAGCGCGCCCACGCCGGGCATCGCCGGGTCGACGAGAGCGCCCTGGCCTCCCACCCCGCGTTCCAGCGCATCCCGCTCGTCCTCGCCCTCACCGAGGCGGGCCGCCCGGCCGAGGCCCGCCGGGCGGGCGAGCCCGCCTACGCCGAACTCGTCGCCGCCGACTCGGTGGTGCGGGTGTGGCTGGCGGTCCTGCTGGGCCGTACGGAGTGGCTGGCGGGCCGGCCGGCCACCGCGCGCCGCTGGTGGGCCGAGGCCGCGGCGCTGGCCCGCACCTTCGACCACGCCATGGCTCTGCGTCTGGTCCTGGCCGGTCTCGCCGCCTGCGCGGCCGTTCAGGGCGAGCTCGAGGCGGCCGAGACGGCGCTCGCGGAGCACCGTGAGCTGGCCACGCCCGAGCCGGGCCTGCTGTCGGCCGGTGAGGAACGCCTCGGCCAGGCATGGCTGCTGGCAGCCAGAGGGCAACTGGGCCGGGCCCGCTCGGTGCTCGTCGCCGGCGCCCGCACCGCCCGGGCCACCGGCCATGCCACCGGAGAGGCGCTGCTGCTGACCGACGTGGCCCGGCTCGGCGGGGCCCGCCAGGTCACCGCCCGGCTCACCGAACTGGCACGCACCTGCGACGGGGAACTCCTCCCGGCCCGGGCGCGATTGGCGCAGGCGCTCGCCGCCGACCACCCCGAGGGGCTGCTGCGGGCGGCCGACGCGTGCGAGGCCGTCGGCGCCGACCTGCTCACCGCCGAGGCGGCGGCCGCCGCTGCCGCCGCCTGGCACCGGGGCCGTGAGCCCCGCCGGGCCGCGGCCGCCGCGCGCAGGTCCGCCACCGCCGCGGCGCGCTGCGAGGGCGCGCGCACCCCGCTCCTGACGACCGCCCGCGCCGCCGCGCCGCTCACCGCCCGCGAGCGCGAGGTCGCCCTGCTCGCGGCCGTCGGCAACGCCAGTGTCGACATCGCCCGCACCCTCACCCTCTCGGTGCGCACGGTCGACAACCACCTCCACCGCGCCTACGCCAAGCTCGGCGTCACGACCCGCCGCGAGCTGGCCCGGACGCTGGGACAGGAGACGCTCCCCGCGCGTCCGCAGGGCTGAGTAACGGCTACTCATGCCGTGCGCCGACGCGGACGGCACGCTCGTTCGTGGACACAACAGCCACGACCTTCAGGAGACACGGGGATGGAAGAGTCAAGGACGGAAGAGACGGGAACGAAGGAGTCGAGCGGCGCGGACCGGGGCCGTCGCGGGCGAAGAGTCCTGGGGGGCGCCGCCCTGACGTCGGCACTGGCGGCCACCGCCCTGCTGGCGTCGACCGTCGTCGCCCAGGCCGCGCCCGCCGCCGCGCCGACGATCCTGGCCCAGCGCGTCGTCACCATCACCCAGGCCGACACGAACCGGTTCCTGGACGCGCACGAGACCGAGAGTCTCGACTACCGGGTGGTGACCCGGCCGTTCCAGAACAACAGCACCCAGCACTGGCTGCTGACCGACCTGAGCAACGGCCTCTCGACGCTCCAGCAGATGAGCAACGGCCGCTATCTCGACGCCTATCAGGGGTCCGGCGACGACTTCCGTGTCGTCACCCGCACCGCCGAGAACGACCCGACCCAGGCCTGGATCATCCTGCCGTCCACCAACGGCACGTACACGATCCAGGAGGCCGGCAACAGCCGGTACCTCGACGCCTACGAGCTGCCTTCCCAGGACTACCAGGTCGTCACCCGGCCCTGGAAGAACGCGGACGAGGAGCGGTGGCGGATCGTGGACGTCTGATGTCCGAGGTCCGGTGCTCGCACGGCCGACGTCCGATGCCCGATGCCTGAGGTCCGACGTCGGCGGGCGGGCCGGTGGCGGGGCGGTCGCACCCGGCCGCCCCGCCGCCGTCGGGCAGACCCGTGTCGCGCAGGTCAGCGGGTGCGGGCGCGCCGGCTCGGCGCTCCGGTGCGGGTGTGAGCGCCGCTCGACGTCGCCTCACCCGAGGCAGCCACCCCGTCCGCCGGTCACCGGCCCGTTGCCTGAAGTCGCCGTCCCACAGGCCCACGTGCGCCACTGCGAGAAGACCCCGTCGAGCGCACGCCGTGCAGGTGGGTGCAAGGGTATGGAAACTGACGGACCGTCAGGTTACGCTCCGGCGCATGATTTCCACGGTGGTCTGGGGTACCGGCAACGTCGGCCGGGCGGCGATCCGTGCGGTCGAGGCGCATCCGGCGCTCGATCTCGCGGCCGTCCTCGTGCACAACCCCGAGAAGGTCGGACGCGACGCGGGAGAACTCGGCGGCCTCGACCGGGGCCTGGGCGTCGCGGCGACCGACGACATCGGGGCCGTGCTGGCCGCGCGCCCCCGGGCGGTGGTGTACGCGGCCTCGGGCGACATCCGGCCCGACGAGGCCCTGGCCGACATCTGCGCGGCGATCCGGGCGGGCGCCGTGGTCGTCACCCCGGCGCTGTACCCGCTCTACGACCAGCGCAACGCCCCGCCCGAGTTCCGGGACCCGGTGCTCGCCGCCGTCGCGGACGGCGGCGGGTCGCTGTTCGTGTCCGGTGTCGACCCGGGCTGGGGCAACGATGTGCTCCCGCTGCTGATGAGCGGCCTGGGCACGGTCGTCGACGCCGTCCGCTGCCAGGAGATCTTCGACTACTCCACGTACGACCAGGAGGAGTCGGTGCGCAACCTGGTCGGGATGGGCCGGCCGATGGACCAGGAGCCGCTGATGCTCGCCCCGTCGATCCCGACCATGATCTGGGGCGGGCAGATCCGGCTGATGGCCAGGGCCCTCGGTGTCGAACTCGACGAGATCCGCGAGACCTTGCGGCGCCGCGCCCTCGACACGACGGTGAGCACCCGGACCATGGGCGAGTTCGAGGCGGGCACCCAGGGCGCGGTGCGGTTCGAGGTGCAGGGCTTCGTGCGGGGGGAACCCCGACTCGTCATCGAGCACATCACCCGGATCCACCCGTCCTGCGCCCCGGACTGGCCGTCGCCGCCCAACGGCGACGGGGCCCACCGCGTGATCATCGAGGGCCGCCCGCGCATCGAGATCACCGTCGAGGCGACCGACGAGGGCGCGAACCGGTCCGCGGGCGGCAACGCCACGGCGGTCGGCAGGCTGGTCGGCGCGATCGACTGGCTGGTGGACGCGGGGCCCGGCCTGTACGACGCGCTCGACGTCCCGCTGCGGCCGGCGGCCGGACGACTCGGCGGCAAGTGACGCCGACTCCCCCTCCGCATCCCGCCGACAGCCCCAGCCGCGCCTCCCTTCGCCGAGGCCGGGGGCGTACACGAAGGAGTCCCGGATGAACATCGACATCCCCGAGGGCAAGCACCCGATCGAGTACGTGTGGGGCGACATGGTCCCCGGCATCGGGCCCGCCGCCGCCAACTTCTCCCTGGCCGTCTACGCCCATACCACCCTGGGGCTGGAGGAGTTCGAGGCCGCGCGGCTGCGGATCGCGCAGATCAACGGCTGCCTCTTCTGCCTCGACTGGCGGACCGAGCGGGACGGGCGGAAGGTCGAGGAGGCGTTCGCCGGCGAGGTGGCCGAGTGGCGCACCACCGACGCCTTCGACGAGCGCACCCGCCTGGCAGCCGAGTACGCGGAGCGGTACGCCCTGGACCACCACGGTCTCGACGACGAGTTCTGGAACCGCATGACCGCCCGCTACAGCCAGCCCGAGATCGTGGAGCTGACCATGAGCCTGGGCTCGTGGCTGGCGTTCGGGCGGCTCAACCGGGTCCTGGGACTCGACGCCATGTGCGTGCTGCCGGGGCACTGAGCCGGTTCGGGGCCGTCCCACGAGCCAGGGCGGCCCCGGTCCGCTCTGCTGTCGTTCCGCCCCGCGTCCGGTTCCGTGCCGGCAGCACGCGCTCAGGCGACCCCCTACAGGTCCGCGGCGATGATCGCTTCGATGTTCCGTTCGGCGAGTGCGGTGATGGTGACGAACGGATTGACGCTGGTGTTGCCCGGGACGAGCGCGCCGTCGATCACGTACAGCCCCGGATGTCCGTGCAGGCGGCCGTAGTTGTCCGTGGCCTTGTCGAGCACCGCTCCGCCGAGGGGGTGGTAGGTGAGGTGGTCGCCCCAGATCTTGTAGGCGCCGAAGAGGTCGGTGCGGTAGATCGTCCCTTCCTTGGCGTTGATCTTGTCGAAGATCGTCTTGGCCATGTCGATGGACGGCTGCTTCCAGGCGGTCTGCCAGTCGAGGTCGACCTTGCCCGTCGCCGCGTTCCACGAGAACCGGGCGCGGTGGGGGTTCTTGGTGATCGACAGATAGAACGAGGCGTAGGTCTCGATGCCGGTGGGCAGCGGCGCCACCTCGGCGAACGCGCCGCCCGCCGCCCAGTTGTCGATACCGGAGCACGGGATGGACGACTGCAGGGCTCCGGTGGGGTCCCACAGGTGGTTGGCGCGGCCGCACATGACGTTGCCGTTGTCGCCCCAGCCCTTGCCCACCTCGCCGTTGAGGCCCGGCAACGCGCCGGTGGCCTTGAGCTTGACCAGGAGCTTGCTGGTGCCGACGCTGCCGGCGGCGAAGAACACCCGGTCCGCGGTGACGGTCTTGGTGACCGTGGTGTTGCCGCCGGTGTCGAGCTGGTCGATGACGACCGTGTAGCCGCCACCGGTCGCCGGCGCGACCGAAGTGACCTTGTGCAGGGGTGAGATGGCGACCCTTCCGGTCGCCGTCGCCGAGGCGAGATAGGTCTTCTGCAGGGACTTCTTGCCGTAGTTGTTGCCATAGAGGATCTCGCCCGCCAGCGCGGACCGGGGTACGGTTCCGGCCGCCTCCTGTTCCATGTAGGCCCAGTCGTACACGTCGGGCACGAAGACGAACGGGAAGCCCGAGCGCTGGGCGTGCTTACGGCCCACCCGCGCGTACTGGTAGCAGGCCGCGGTCTCGAACCACGTCGGGTTCACCGTGCCGACCCCGAGACCCGCGTTGGCGCGCGGGTAGTAGACGGAGTACATCTCGTCGGCGTCGACCGACGGCAGGACGGCGCCGAAGTTCTCCCGCCTGGGGGTGACCGCCATGCCTCCGTTGACCAGGGAGCCGCCGCCGACGCCACGGCCCTGGTAGACGATGATGCCGCCCATCTCCTCGGCGTCCAGGACTCCGGTGTAGCGCGGGACGTCCTTGTCGATGGGGAAGCCGAGGAAGTTGCTGAGCGGTTGCTTCGTCCTGGTGCGAAGCCAGTACGAACGGTAGTCGGGGCTCGTGGTGTTGGCGAAGATCTTGCCGTCCGACCCGGGGCTGTTCCAGGCCATGCCCATCTCGACCATGTGGACGTCGACACCCGCCTGGGCGAGACGCAGAGCGGCCACGGAGCCGCCGTACCCGGTGCCGATCACGAGGACGGGCACATGCGCACCGGATCCGATCACCGCCGTCGCGGCCGTGGTGGCGGCATGGGCCGGGACTCCATGGCCGGCGAGCGCGGCCGACCCGAGAAGAGAACCGGTTCCAGTGATGAATCTTCGACGGGATACGCCGCTGATGCCCTTCCCACGTAGGGAATCATCGTTCATGCGTGACTCCTCACTCTCCATAGAGTGCAACGGGTTCTACTGGCACCCCCATGAGAAGTCACGCCATACCCTGAGGTAACTTTCAAAAGATCATAAAGTGGGCATCACCCGCACGGCCGACGTCCGGACGGGGGACCCGGCCCCGCCCCGCCGCCGGTCGGCAACGGTCCCGGTGCCGAAATCAGTGACCTTCTTCGCTGACACAGCTACTCCTGCCGTCCGTATTCGTTGACAGGACAGCGGCCAGGCACGCTGGACGAGGTGAGTGCCTGGCGGATCACAGGAGAGCAGGCGCGCATGAACCCCAGTGCTCACATCGAGGCCGTCTACGCACAGGTCTGCCGGCGCAACGCCGGTGAGACCGAGTTCCACCAGGCGGTGGGAGAGGTGCTGCACACGCTGGCGCCGGCATTGCGGGCGCATCCGGAGTACGTCGACGCGTTGATCCCCGAGCGGCTGTGCGAGCCCGAGCGGCAGCTGATCTTCCGGGTGCCGTGGGTGGACGACGCGGGGCGGGTACAGGTCAACCGGGGCTTCCGGGTGGAGTTCAGCAGCGCGCTCGGCCCCTACAAGGGCGGTCTGCGCTTCCATCCGAGCGTGAACCTCGGCATCGTGAAGTTCCTCGGCTTCGAGCAGATCTTCAAGAACGCGCTGACCGGACTGGCCATCGGCGGCGGCAAGGGCGGCTCGGACTTCGACCCCAAGGGCCGCAGCGACCACGAGGTCATGCGCTTCTGCCAGGCGTTCATGACCGAGCTGTACCGTCACCTGGGCGAGCACACCGACGTCCCCGCCGGGGACATCGGGGTGGGCGGGCGCGAGATCGGCTACCTCTTCGGCCAGTACAAGCGCATCACCAACCGCTTCGAGGCGGGAGTCCTCACCGGCAAGGGCGTCTCCTGGGGCGGCTCGCAGGCCAGGACCGAGGCCACCGGCTACGGTGCCGTGTACTTCGCGCAGGAGATGCTGGCCACCCGCGGACACGGTCTCGACGGCCGGAAGGTCGTGGTCTCCGGCTCGGGGAACGTGGCGGTCTACGCGATCGAGAAGGTGCACGCGCTGGGCGGGACCGTGGTGGCCTGCTCCGACTCCTCCGGCTACCTGGTCGACGCGGACGGCATCGATCTGGAGCTGCTGAAGTCGGTCAAGGAGGTACGCCGGGCACGTCTGTCGACCTACGCGGAGGGCAAGCCCGCGGCGCGGTTCTCCGACCGGGGCTCGGTCTTCGAGGTGCCCTGCGATGTCGCGCTGCCGTGCGCCACGCAGAACGAACTGGGCGGACAGGAAGCGGGGGTGCTGGTGAAGAACGGCGTCCTCGCCGTCGCCGAGGGCGCCAACATGCCGTGCACCCCGGAGGCGATCGAGATCTTCCGCGAGGCGGGCGTCCTGTTCGGTCCCGGCAAGGCCGCCAACGCGGGCGGCGTGGCCACCTCCGCGCTGGAGATGCAGCAGAACGCCTCTCGCGACGTGTGGACCTTCGAGCAGACCGAGACCCGGCTGGCGGCCGTCATGCGCGGCGTCCACGCCCAGTGCCGCACCACCGCCGAGATGTACGGAGGCACGCCCGACGACTACGTCCTGGGCGCCAACATCGCGGGCTTCCTGCGGGTGGCGGAAGCGATGACGGCCCAGGGCGTCGTATAGCGCCGACCCGTGCCCCTGCTGTGCGTCGGGCTGTCCCACGCCCCTGACCGGCGGTCACAGCCCGACGCCCGCAGCCGCGCACACCCGCCCGATCGGGCCCGACCAGGTGTCGGGCCCGCCTGCTGCCGCACGGGTGTCCTGGAGCTGAACCGGATCCTGGCCGGCAGGAGGCCCGTCCGGACCGACCGGCCGGCGGCCGGACCCGGATGAATCCGCGAGCGGGGCCGCCCCCGCCCCCGAACGAGTCGCTCGGGAAGCGCGGACGGCCCCGGGGGAGCGGGACCACGTCACCGGGCCGACGCCCCCGACCGGCTAGACGCGGTCCTGGAAGACACAGCTCCACACGTACGTGCCCGCGACACTGCCGTCCGCGCGCACCGCCTCCAGCGTGTAGAAGTGCGTGGTCCCCCGCGCGGCCGTGGTGTCCGTGTAGGCACGGGCGTCCGTCGGCAACAGGTCGGCGTGCAGCGGCTCGTACGCCTTCGTGGCCGCGTTCCAGCGGCTGACCCGGTAGCCCGCGACGGTGTCGCACTCCTCCGTCCGGTCGCAGCGCCAGCTGATGGAGGGCCCGTCCTCGTCGGGTCCGCCGATCACGGTTCCGTGGCCCACGCCGCCGAGGTCCCAGTCCCGGGTGACGGTCACGGTCGGCCGGACGTCCAGCTCCGTGGCCTCGACGACCGTCACGCCCGGGTCGCTCGGGTGCAGCGCGTTGCCCCAGCGGTCCTTGGCGACGACCGCGTACACGTACGTCTCCCCGTCCGGCAGGTCGCCGCACAGGACGGCGAGCGGGTCGCTCGTGCCCTCCCGGCAGGAGGTCGAGCTGAGCCACTTCACCGTGCCGTCGGCCTGTCGGGTGCCGGTCCAGGCCACGTAGCGCTCGACGTCGTCCTCGGTCGACGCCGACCAGCTCATCAGCACGCCGTCGGCGCGCGGCGTGGCGTGCACGCCCGTGACCGGACCGGGCGCGACGCGGTCGCCGGTGCGGACGACGAGCGGGGCGGACAGCGCGGACTCGTTGCCGGCCGGGTCCACCGCCGTCACCGCGTACGTCACGTACGTGCCCTCGGGCATGTCCAGGTCATGGCAGACCCCGCCGGTGCTGGTCTCGTCGCTCTCCTCCTCGACGCAGGTCACGCGGGTGAGCGCGGACGGGTCGAGGGTCTTGCCGGTCGAGCGGTAGACCCGGTAGCCGCCGCCGTTGTCGTAGTCCTCGTAGAAGCCGTCGGGCTGCTTCCAGTAGACGTTGGTGTAGTCGACGCGGACGAGGGAGTCGAGGGAGGTCGGGGCCTTCGGCGGCGTCCGGTCGACGCCGTCGCCGGTGACGGTGGCGTACGCCGACGGGTTGCCGAGCGCGTCGAGGGCGCGGACCCGGTAGTACTGGACGGTGTTCACGGGGGAGTAGGTGCGGTACGACGTCGTGTCCGTCGTGCCCAGCAGCTCGAACGGACCGGTGGGCGCGGAGGCGGCGTACACCTCGTACCGGGCGGCGTCGGCGACCTGCTGCCAGGCCAGGACCGACCACCAGGCGTCGCCGGTGACCGTGAGACCGGTCGGCGCCGCGGGTCCCGTGCGGTCCACGGTCACGGCCGTGGCGTCGGTGCTGCCCGCGGACTCGCGGCCGGCCTTGTCGACGGCGCGGACCTCGTACAGGAACGTCTGGCCGGTGGCGGGCGTCGCGTCGACGAACGACGGGGAGGCGAGCAGCGACGCACCGCTGACCCTCGCCCAGGCGGCGGCGCCCAGCCGGCGGTAGACGCGGTAACCGGCGAGGTCCATCTCCTTGTTCGCGGCCCAGCGCAGCGTCGTCTTCGTGGTGTCCCGGTTGTACGCGGCGGTCAGACCGGTCGGGGCGAGCGGCTTGACCGTGTCGACGGCGGCCTCCGTGCGCGGGGTGTACGTGAACCCGGCGGTGGCGAGGCCGGTCCAGGCGACGTAGTCCACGCGGAGCGTGTGCTTGCCGGCCGGGACGGTCACGTCGACGGTCTTGCGGGCGGTCGTGGAGACGTTCTTCCACAGGTCGATCTTCCGCACGCCGTCGACGTACACGCGCATGCCGTCCTGCGTGGCGGCGGAGAGCCGGAAGGGGCCGCCGGAACCGAAGTCCCGGGTGAGGGACCAGCGGACGGAGAAGTTGTCCTTGGGCAGCGTGACGCCGGCCGGGTCGCCGTACCCGTAGTTCTCGCTGATGGCCGCGTCGCAGGCCGTCAGCTTCGGCGTGCCGGCGAAGGTGGTGTTGCCGAAGTACTGCGCCTTCCACACGGGGGAGGTGCAGGTGACGGCCGCGGAGGCCGGGGCGGCGGTGATCATGCTGCCGGTGGCGGCGAGGGCTGCCGTCGCGGCGAGCGCGGTCAGCCGGGTACGAGTCATCACAGAGGGTGGGGCCCTTTCCGGACCTATGAGAGTCAGGTGCAGCGTGTGTGACTGATGAGGCGGGGACAGGGTTGCCCTGACCTCTCACCTTTTTCCCGAGGACGCCGCTCACGTGTCGGCCGTGGCGGTCGGCGGGGGACGCGCGTAGCTGCTCACTGTCCGCCGAGCGCCGAGCGCAGGCGCCGAGAAGCGTCACGCGTCAGGCGTGCGGAGGGCGAGGACGGCCATGTCGTCGTGGCCGTCGCTCGGGTGGTGGTCGGCCAGAGCGTCCACGAAGTCCTGCAGGGGAAGGTGGGCGTGGGCTGTGGCGAGTCCGGCGAGCGCCGCCAGGCCGTCGTCGATGGTGTACGCCGGGTGCTCGATGAGGCCGTCGGTGAAGAAGACGGCGGTGGCGCCCGGGGACAGGGGATGCGTGTGGTCGGGGCGTGCCTCGTCGGGGCTCATGGCGAGCGGCAGGCCTGGTTCGGCGTGGAGGCAGCGTGTCCGCCGGTCGGGGGTGATCAGCAGGGGCGGGAGATGGCCCGCGCTGCTCCAGTGCAGGGTCCAGCCTTCTCGGGCGGGTTCGATGCGGGCGAGACAGGCGGTGGTGACGGGCAGGTCGGTGATGGCGCCGAGAATGCGGTCGAGCCGGTGCGGGACGGCGCTCGGCGGGGCGAGGTGGTCGTAGAACAGGGCGCGGAGCATGCTGCGGGTCTGTGCCATGGCGGCCGCTGAGTGCAGGTCGTGGCCGACGACGTTGCCGATGACGGCAGCGCACGAGCCGTCGGCCCGGTGGGTCCCGCCCTCCGGATGCCGTGCACGAGAACCGCCTCGCCACAGACGCTGGGCGTACACCGCATGGAACCATCGTGCCAGCGCGAACGGCCGGTCGCAGTCGTCGGCGAGGGGCACGCGTCCCTCCGGTCGCGGCCCGGTGGCCCGGACGCCGGCGTCGCCCCGTCCGCCGGCGGCATGCCTGTGGCCTCACCCGACCGGCCCGGCTGACCATGGCCACCGTCCCTACCCGTTCCCGGTGATCCGCGGCTCGACCGTCATGGCCCGTGGAGTGCGGGACGACGGCACGAACGACCCACGGGAGGGTCGTGCGGCATTGCGCATCTGTGCGCCGGGGGGTCGAGGATGGAGATACGGGCGGGTGCCGTCCACGCCCGCCGTATTCCTCCGGGACGAGGAGGTCGGGTCGTGTACTTCAGGGATCGTCGTGATGCCGGCCGGCAGCTGGCCGCCCGCCTGGGGCATCTGAAGGGGACCGACGCGGTGGTGCTGGGGCTGCCCCGAGGAGGGGTCCCCGTCGCCGCGGAGGTCGCGCAGGCGCTCGCCGCGCCGCTCGACGTCTGCATGGTGCGCAAGCTGGGCGTGCCCGTCCAGCCCGAGCTGGGCATGGGAGCGATCGGCGAGGGCGACGTGCGGGTGATCAACGATGACGTGGTGCGCACCGCGCGCGTCACCCCGGACGCGCTGGCGGAGGTCGAAGTCCGTGAGCGGGGCGTGCTGGAGCGCCGGGCCCGGCGCTACCGAGCGGACCGGGAACCGGTGGACACGCGAGGCCGCACGGTGGTGGTGGTCGACGACGGCCTGGCCACGGGGTCCACGGCGCGCGTGGCCTGCCGGATCGCCCGCGCCAGGGGAGCGGAACGGGTCGTGCTGGCCGTCCCCGTGGCCCCGCACGACTGGACCGCACGGCTCGGTGACGACGCCGACGAACTGATCTGCGTGCACGCCCCCTGGGACTTCTTCGCGATCGGTCAGTTCTACGCCGACTTCGCCCAGACCGACGACGAGGAGGTCATGGCCTGTCTGGAAGAAGCCGTGGCCCGTCGGCCGAGCACCCGCCGGACCGAGCCGCGTCACGGGGGACCGGAGGACCTGGACGTGGACGTGCCGGCCGGTACGGCGGTGCTGCGGGGACACCTGACGCTGCCCGAGGACGCGGCCGGCGTGGTGCTGTTCGCGCACGGCAGCGGCAGCAGTCGGCACAGCCCGCGCAACCGGTTCGTCGCGCGCGGGCTGAACCGGGCCGGGCTCGGCACGCTCCTGTTCGACCTGCTCACCGAGGAGGAGGAGAGCGACAGGGCCCATGTGTTCGACACCGGACTGCTGGCCCGGCGGCTGGCGGACGCCACCGGCTGGTTGCGCGGTCGGCCGGAGATCCGGGGGCTCGCTGTCGGCTACTTCGGGGCGAGCACCGGCGCGGCCGCCGCGCTGCGGGCGGCCGCCGAGCCCGACGCACGGATCACCGCGGTCGTCTCCAGGGGCGGCAGGCCCGACCTGGCCGGGCCACGGCTGCCGGCCGTGACCGCGCCCACGCTGCTCATCGTCGGGGGCCACGACGAACTGGTGCTCGACCTCAACCGGGAGGCGCGAGCCCGGCTGCGCTGCGAGAGCCGGCTCGCGGTCGTCCCCGGCGCGACCCACCTGTTCGAGGAACCCGGCGCCCTCGAGCAGGTCACCGATCTGGCGCGTGCCTGGTTCACCGACCACATGGCCCCGATCCCGCACGGGGCCGGCTGAATCCCCCGCTTCGGCCGAGCGGTCCCCCGCAGGCGTCGTCCACGGGAACCGGGAGTGCCCTGCGGGGCTGCGGCCATCGACACGTCACCTGATGAGGTGGACCTCCACCTGAGTGGTCATGGGGTCGAGGGGGTGCCCCCGCATGAAGCCGCTCTCCGTTCGGTGGGCGCCGGTCCCTCCGGTGACTGCGACCTCGAAGTCGCCCGCGAGGACAGGACGTTGGCCTGAGCCCTGGCCCGAGGCCGCGACGGGGAAACGGCCCTGGAACGTGATGTCCCCGTCGGACAGACGCGTGGTGATGGCGCACTGCGCGTCGCCCGTCCCGTCGGGGCGGGTGGCGGTCACCGTGCAGGTCCCGCCGTTGCGCCCGATTCTGTCGTTCTCCTGGAAGATGTCCTCGGAGAACACGAGAGTCGCCCCCAGGACGAACCCGGCAGGCCCTTGATAGGAGGCCTGGACGATCTTGGACGTGGCGCGCAGAATTCTCTCCCGCGGTTTTCCGTCTTCTGCGGCGGGACGATCGGTCGCCTCGTCGGCAGCCGCGGCGGGAGCGGCCGCGGCGACGAGTACAGCCAGGAGAACGGCCGTGCTGCGCCGCCAGAGTTTGCCCGAACAAGCCATGAAAGTACTCCAGAACCAGAACATCGACGCGGAGGAAGGCTGTCACCAGCACATCACCCTGCGGGGAATCTCGCTGTGCGGCTTGACCGAGATGGGTGACAGGCCTCATGCACCGGAGAGCCGGAGAGGGCCACAGGTCCTTCCCGGCGCGTGTGCGCCCGCGTTCCGGGGCGGTGGGATTCGGCGGGCGGGCCCACCGTGCAACGACCGGCCGACGGCGGGCAGCCGGGGGCGGTACCAGCCGTGAGCGGAAGGGAGGCGTCTCCCCGCGACCGGCAGGGCGTGGGGAGACGCCGGCGGGATGTCAGCCGTGGTAGTTGATGTAGCCGTTGCCGTCCGCGTCGTTGGCGCGCTTGGTGTACGAATGGACGTCGGCCCTGGCGCCGGTGGGCTTGATCAGGTAGATGGTGTCCTTGTCGTTGTTCCAGATGAAGTTGCAGTTCTGGCGGTAGACGACGTTGCCGGCGTCGGAGTCGGTGCCTCTGCCGCCGCGCAGCTTCACGTAGTCGCCGGGCTCGAGCTTGTGGCCGGCGGTGAAGGTGAACTTGTTGCCCGTGGCGTCCTTGACGACGTAGCCCTTGAGGTCGACGGTCGCGGTGCGGGAGTAGTTCTTGATCGTCAGGTACTCGTCCTTGGTGTTGCCGCCGGAGCACCGGTTGGAGTCGCTGCCGGGCGCGTCGTACTGGACGCCCTTGAGCTTCAGCGCGGACGTGTACTCGGTGGCCTGGGCCGGTCCGGCGGCGATCACGGCGATCGTGCCGGCGGCGGCGAGCGCGGCCAGGGTGTGGCGCGTGCGCATGAGGAATCCCCCCTCAGTGGTGCGAATGGAGCCGCTGGAGCATATCTGAGGTGATGGAGAGGTGTGCTCCGCGTGTACAAATGGTGAAGGGGGCTGTCCCGGGGGGAGGCAGTCAAGTGCCCGGCCCGACCCAGGCCCGCCGTCCGGGGCCTGCCCGGCCCCGCCCGGGCCGGGCGCTCCGGGATCCGACACCGCTCGCGCTCGTACGTGCGGGCGTACGCCGCCGGGTGAGGCGTCCTCGCGCAGGTTTGGCGGGGGCCGGAGCCAGGAATCGCTAGGTCACCGGCAGCCGATGCGCTGTGCCGGGCGCCCGACTACCGCGCCCCTCGGGCCAGAACTTCGGGAGAGCAACTGTGGTCGATCTCGGCTTCGTGGGCCCCAGCCGGCCCGCCAACGACTACCGCTTCTTGAGTGTCACCGACGGCGACACCCCCAACATCGCGATGGCGATCCGCATGGTGTCCGTCGACACCCCGGAGAGCCACTACGGCGGGGCCCCGGCCACCGCCCAGGCCGCTCTGGAACGCACCAGGACCCGACTGCTGGACGGCACCTATGACGCGCTCCCGCAGGACCTGCGGGACTACCTCGTCTCCCGGATCACCCCCGACGCGGCGCAACGGCACCAGGCCGCGGGCCAGGCGGCGGCGGAGGCCCACACGGCCATGGTGACCGACCGGCTGACCCGCCCCGACGGATCGCAGCGCAAGATGGCCGTGATCGCCACCGGTGAGCTCGTCGAGGGCAACGGACGCCTGCTGGCCTACACCGCCCCCTGGTTCACCGGCAGCGCCTCCGATCCGCTGCCCCCGCGCGACGACCCGCGCCGACGCACGTTCAACCTGGACATGGTGGCGCTCGGCTGGGCGGCCACCTTCGTCATCTACCCCTCCGTCCCGCCCGCCGAGGACCTCGACCTGCTGCTGGCGGACGCCGACGCCGCCTGGACACAACAGCGCGGCGCCTGGGCCGAGTTCGGGCGGGACCTGCTGCTGGGGTACGAGTACCGCGCCTGCGTCAAACTCGGCGTCAGGGAACTCGCCGACCCGGCCGAGGCGATCGGCCAGGCCTATCAGCGGGTGTGCGTCGATCTGCGGAACCTGACCGAGGTCGGCCTGTACGGCTACCACCGAGTGCCGCCACAGCACCGCCTGTGGATCTGGGAGACCGACCTGGAACAGGCACGGACGGACCTGCCGATCCACCTTTGAGCCGGCCGGGACTCCGGGGCTCCGGTTCATACGAAGCCGCGCCGCAGGCCCCCCACCCGCCTGCCCGTCGACGCAACGCCCTGGCGCGGATCGTGAGGCCCGGACTGCGCCACCCGACGGCCCAGTCGGCATCCGCCGCTGCGGGGAACGCCGTCATCGCGCCGGAAGGTGCGGTGCGTTCCGTGGCGCCCTGGCGTGCGGGGTGGCCGTGGTCGAACTTCCCCGAGTCGACGGCAGCCACCCGGGTGACAGAGGGACGGGGGGACAGAGGAACGGGGGACAGAGAGTCCGGTGTTCGTGCGCCGGTGGGCGCGTCCGGTCGTACCGCACCCATGGCGACCGTGCACGAGAAGCCCATCCGTCGCCTGCCCGGTCGGCGCGCGGATCCCGGACAGTCGGTGACGTCCCCCGGCCACGGATGGCACAGTGGCGGCATGTGCGGCAGATACGTATCCACCCGCAGTCCCCGGGAACTCGCCCCTCTCTTCCATGTCTCCGACCCGCCTCCCGAGGAGACGCTCGCACCGAGTTGGAACGTCGCCCCCACCGACGACGTGTGGGCCGTCCTGGAGCGGGCGCCCCGCGACAGCGCCGACAGCGCCGACGTCCTGCGAGAGCTGCGGTCGCTGCGCTGGGGGCTGGTGCCGTCCTGGGCCAAGGACGTGAAGGTCGGCTCCCGCATGATCAACGCTCGGGTGGAGACCGTGCACGAGAAGCCCGCCTACCGCCGCGCGTTCACGCGCCGCCGCTGCCTGCTTCCCGCCGACGGCTTCTACGAGTGGGAACAGATCAAGGACCCCGGCACCGGGAAGCCCCGCAAGCAGCCCTACTTCATCCACCCCGAGGACGACCAGCTGATGGCTCTGGCGGGGCTGTACGAGTACTGGCGCGACCCGGCCGTCGAACACGACGACGACCCGGACGCCTGGCTGCTGACCTGCACCATCATCACCACCGAAGCCACCGACGCGGCCGGCCGCGTGCACCCTCGTATGCCGCTCGCCCTCACCCCCGACCACTACGACGCCTGGCTCGACCCGGCCCACCAGGACCCCGTCGAACTGCGCGCCCTCCTCGGACAGCCCGCGGGCGGCCGCCTCGACGCACGCCCCGTCTCCACCCTGGTCAACAGCGTTCGTAACAACAACCCTCATCTCGTCGAAAAGGTCGGCGGCTAGGCAAGTGCGTCGCTCGGCCCAGGTGGCCGCCCCGCGTCCGGCGGCGCCACCGAGGCCACACAGTCCGGCACACCCGACTGGTCCCGCCGCTGGTCCGGTTCGGCGGAGGACCACCGCGGCGGCGGGCGGGGCCGGCGCGACGGGCGACCCTCTTCACGGCCGGGCCGAACTGTGCAGTGATGCGAGGATGCGGACCGCGTCGCGCAGTCCCGTCGGGCGCAGCAGTTCCCGGGACGAGCCGCGCTCCCAGCCGGGGCCGCACACCAGGACCGGACTGTGCCGCCGGGCGCCGCGGATGCCCCACCGGGCCGAGGCGATGTGCTGGGCCAGCGGCATGCTGGCCGTGGATCTCGACTGCGCCCACAGAGCCACCGCGGCGGGGCCGACGCGTCGCACGGCCCCGTCGAGCGCCTCGCCGGGGACGGCGCCGCTGAGCATCAGCGTCGGCACCCCCCGTTCGGCCAGTGCGGCGTTGAGGGCCTCCAGCGGCAGGGTGTGCTGCTCGCCGGGCAGACAGGCGAGCAGCACGGGCGGGGTGTCCTGGCCGCGCCGCATGTGCGCGGAGGCCGCGTAGGCGTGGCGCAGCACGGTGGAGACGTGCCAGGACAGAAGGTGCTCGACCTCGACGTAACGGTCGCCGGAGGACTCCCACTTGCGGCCGACGGCGCGCAGCGTGGGCGCCATGACCTCCTCCCACGCGGTCACGAGTCCGTAGGAGCGCACAGCGGCCGTGAGCTGCTCGTGGACGGCCGAGGCGTCGAGGCGGACGGCCGAGCGGGCCAGGCCGCGGCATTCCTGGCGGGCTGACCCGAGGGGGAGCGCGCTGGGGGAGCGGGACGGGCTTCCGCCGGCCGCCGCGCCGGGCTGCTCCGGTGAGGGGCCGCCGGTGCGGCGGACCGTCGGGGTGGCGTCGGCGGGGGACGTTCCTTCGTCGGGTCCGCGCCGGGCCTGTCGCATGGCCGTCCGCGCCGCCTCGGCGGGGGGCATGCCCGTGGCGGTGAGGCGGCACATCTCCTTCACCATGGCCACGTCCTGCGGGGACCAGCGGCGCTGGCGGCCGTCCGCACGCACGGCGGGCCCCAGGCCGTAACGGCGGTCCCAGGAACGGAGGGTGGTCGGGGAGACGCCGAGGCTGCGTGCAAGAGAGCCCGTCGTGACGCCGGTGACGGCGGGCTTCGCCTCGGGGCGAGCCGTCACGGCCGTGCGGCTTCGGCGACGAGGGCGGCCGCTGACGAGGGCCGGGGCGGGTGTCCGCACCGCGACAAGTGCTCGTTCGCCATGGGCTCCGCCTCTTTCGCTCGAGTGCGGACCCGCGGCCCGCGTCGCTCGACCGATCTTCTGTCGGGGGCGGCCGGACGGATGCGCTGTGCGGCACGGAAGCGTGGACGGGCGTGCTTCCGGTAGCCCTGCGGCAGGACGGGTCACTTCGGCGCTCGGCCCGGCGGTTCCTGGGCGACCGCGTGCACGACAGCCTCCCGCCACCCGCTCCGGCTGCACGTCGCATAAAACGATGCAGAGACGATGCAAGTTGTCGCATCGGTTGTGCGCTCCGCAAGGTGGGAGGGCAGCAGCAGGGGAAGGTCACCGAGGGTATCGGCCCGCGAGGGCGCCCGAGGCGGATCGGCCGTCTCCCTGCCGCGACGAGAGGTCACCGCCCGCACGAGGAGCAGCGCCATGACTGCACGCCGAGCCGCCGAGCAGATCGTCGACCGCGCCCCGCTCCGGGCTCCGACGGAGGACTCCCTGGCCGACGAGGAACTCGCCGCCTGCTTCGTCTCGGGCGACGAGGAGGGGCTGGCGGCCGCCTACCGCCGTTGGGGATCCCTGGTGTACACCCTGGCGCGGCGGTCCCTGGGTGATGCGCGGGAGGCGGAGGACGTCACCCAGACCGTGTTCCTCGCCGCGTGGAAGGGGCGCGCCGGGTTCGCGCCGGAGCGGGGCGCGCTGGGCGCCTGGCTGGTGGGGATCAGCCGGCGCAAGATCGCCGACGCGCTGTCGGCGCGCACGCGACGGACCGAACTGGCGGCGGCGGCCGGGGAGTGGATGTCCGGGCTGCCGGCGGACCGTGACGCCCAGCCGGAAGCCGTGCTCGACCGGGTCCTCATCACCCACGAGCTCGCCAGGCTGCCCGAGGCCCAGCGCCGCGTCCTGACTCTGGCCTTCTACGACGACCTGACGCAACCGCAGATCGCCGAGGTCACCGGCTGGCCGCTCGGCACGGTCAAGAGTCACGCCCGGCGCGGTCTGCACCGGCTCGGCAGGTGTCTCGAGGAGAGCGATGCGCGGTCACGATGAGTGAAACGACGCACAAGCGATGCATGGGCGCGCAAGACGGCTCCTGCCCCTGCTTCGCCTCGCGCGCGTGAGCCGTTGCGGCGAGCGATGCATCCGCTCGGGACCGGGCGCCGGTAAAGGTGCTGTGAGGGGCTGACGGAGGGAGCTGACGGCGTGACCGAAGGCCGGGTGATGTCCCACATCCCGCACGCGGAGCTGGTCGACTGCGCTCTGGACGGCAGCCGTGCCTCGTGGAGAGACGCTGTCGTCCGGCACCTGAACGTGTGTCGTTCGTGCCGCGAACGGCTCGCGCTCTACGAGCGGGCAGCCGCCGCCGGCCGTCTGGGCCGCCCGGGAACGGGACTGCTGACACCCCCGGACCGGCTGTGGACCGCGGTACGCACGCACACGATCGCGGAGCGCTCACCGACCCCGCCGCCGAGCGCGCCCGTTCCGCCGCTGGAGCGCACCCGCATCCTGCAGCGCTCGGCCGCACTGGCGCGGGCCGCCCTGCGCAACCTCGGCCGTCTCCTGCTCCGCCTCCCTCTTCGTGCACGTCTGCGGCCGCGCCGATCACGTCGGCCGCCCGGACGATCCCCCTGAGCCGGTCAGGGCAGGCCTTACGTGGCCGCCGGTGCGCCCGTTGCCTGCCGTCCGCTCGGCTCTTGTTCCCGCCCTGGACTCTCGTTACCGCCCTGGACGTCGTCTCCGTCCTCGTGCGGCAGACGGTCGGTCCGTGCCGAGCGCAGGTGCACGTCCCTTCGGTCGGCGATCGCGTACCGCGTCGCCGGCAGCCCCGTCGTCGAGGGAGCCGTACATGCCAGCCGTGACACGTGACGCACGGGTGCGGGAGAACCGGCCCGAGCCCCTCGGCGCGGCGCCGCCACCGGAGCGCGAGGCCCCGGACGCTCCGCTGACCTGGCGCAGCGCCGGTCTCGAGACGATGGCCTCGATGCTCGTCCTGTCGCTGCGGCGACTCGGGTCGCGCGGGTTCGAGGCCTGGTGCCAGTGGCCCCGTTCCCATCCGCTCAACGAGCGTGCTCTGGTCGTCGCCCACCATCCGCTGATCATGGTCGAGTCCGTCCGTCAGATCGCCGCGGCGCTGGAACGACGGCACCTGCCGAGGCCGTTCGCCCCTCTGGAGCCCGGCTCGGTCCGTTTGGGGCTGATCCACGAGGCGCAGCCGCGGGAACGGGGCGTGGCGACCGCCGTACTCGTCCGGGTAGCCGTCAGCGACCTGGTGCTCCACGGCGGCAGGCTCGTCGGGTACCGCCTCTGCGCCGACTTTCTGCAGGCGGGCCTGCGGTTCGGCTCAGGCACGATCCGGATGCTCCCGCGCGAATCCGGTACCGCCGTCGGCGCCGCGGCCGGTCAGGGCCTCGTGCACCCGTCCGCGGCCGCCGTAGGGGCTGCCGCCGAGCCCGACGTCATGGTGGCGCGCACTTCCCGGGGACTCGCCATCGCGCCCCGGGATCCGGACCATCCCGTGTTCCGTCCCGGACGGTCCTGCCGGCTTTCGGCTGTGGCCGTCCTGGAGGCGGGGCGGCAGGCCGCGCTGCTGTCCTACGGCGGTACGGCGGCCGCCGTCACCGGGCTCAGCGTGGACCTGCGCGGTCCGGTGCCGTGTGCGGGCGCCTCCGTGGAAGTGGCACCGGATCCCCTCGGCCGCCGGTTCATCGTCCACACCGGCGGACAGGTCGTCGCCGTCGGCACGGTCGGACTGCTCCGACCCTGATCGTCCGACGGCAGTGCGGTGCGCCGGCTCCGCCGCCGCTCGGGGCGACGGACGCGAACTTCGCGAAGTCACCCGTCCGGAGTGCAACCACGGACGTCCACCGATGAGAAGAACGGGACGACGCGACTGCGGAAGGGCGCAGCCCGACACGGGGACGAAGAGTCTCTGGGGACGGACAGTCCCCGGTTCCGGAAAGGATCCGCCATGAAGTTGAGGGACGAACTGCCCGTCGACCACAAGCTGGCCACGGTCTACCGCTTCGGCGCCGCGTTCTGCGGCCTGGTCCTGCTGGTCTTCGGCGTCCTGGGATTCGCCGACCGGCTGAGCCCGTTCGACACGGAGGGGCAGCAGCTCGCCGGTATGTCGACCAACGGCGTCCTGAGCCTGATCTCCGTGGTCGTCGGGCTGGTCCTCATCGGCGGGGCCGTCGTCGGAGGCAACTTCGCGTCGACGCTCAACATGACGGTGGGCACGCTGTTCCTGCTGAGCGGCTTCGTCCATGTCTTCGTCCTGGACCGGCCGGCCAACGTGCTCGACTTCGGGATGACCAACGTGATGTTCAGCTTCGTCATGGGGCTGGTCATCCTCACCTTCGGCATGTACGGCCGGGTCTCCAGCAAGCTGTCGCACGACAACCCCTACTGGCGTCGGCGCCACGCACGGGAGGCGGCGAAGGAGTCCCTGGCCCGCCGCCGGCAACCGATGAATCCGCTCGGCGACGGCGACCGACGAGCACTCGGATCCGTACCCGGTGCCTCGAACGCGTCCGAAGCGGCAGGTGTCCGCGACTGACGCGACGGGAGCCGACTCCGCCACCGTGAGCACGCCGAAGCGGTACCGACTGCTCGGTGCTCGCGACGGTGCTCATGGCTCTCCTCGGTGCTGCCGTGTACAGGGATGTCATGCCGGGGGCGCCTTTCGACGGAGGGGCTGAGGCGACGTCAGAGGCGACGACACATCGACGCGTCGACGCGCGCCGGATCCACGGACAACCTGCGGTGCAGCAGCACTGGAATGCTCACGCCACCACGTCCACCGGCCCTGACCGGGACGGATCATTGCAGGTGCATGAAGCTTCCGGGCAGGTCGGCCGGACCCCGGCGGCATTGCTCCCGCCGCTGCCCGCCGTCCCGCGTCAGGAGCCGGCGGTTCCCCTTGCCTCGGTGGCGCCTGACCTGGCAGATGTCACAACGCGCCGCGAAAAGAGCACTGTTGTGATGCCAGTGAGTGGGATGGGTGCTTCTGTGGAAGGAAAGAGCGAGGCATGGAGCCTGTGATCGTCGGCGCGGTGGTGACCGTGGCCGTCAGTGTCGTCAACGCCGTAGTGAAGATCGCTCAACGGCGGCTCAACGTGTCGGTGGAGATAGCCCGGATCACGGAGACGGCACAGACCGAGCGGGTGCGATCCCTCGCCGGGCGGGTGGTCCCGGCCGCTCCGTACCCGCCCCGCCGTCCCGAGGCGGGGACGGCCCACCGGAGCGGGGGTGACGATCATGGAGGACGCCCCCAGCGTTGAGGTGGGCCTGGCCGAGCCGCTGGAGACCGCGGACGGCCCGCAACCGGGCATCGAGCTGGCCGGAGCCCTGCACAACGAGCAGTATCCGGCACTCGTCCGCTTCCTGCTCCTGCACGGGGCCTCGTGGAACGAGGCCCAGGACGCCGCCCAGGACGCCTTCACCCAGATGTGCGCCCCCGGCGTGAGCGTCGTCTATCCCCGGGCCTGGCTGCGCACCGTGGCGTGGCGGTCCTGGGTGAGCCAGCAGGTGCGACTCGAAGAGACCTGCGCGGACCTGCCCGAACCCCGGCCGGGCCTGCGCTGGCAGACACCGGCGCACGCCGCCGAACTGGGAGAGGAAGAACGTCAGGTGCTGTCCTTACTGCTTCAGCTCCCCGCCAAGCAACGCGCCGCCATGGCCTGGCACCTGGACGGATTCACCACCGAGGAGAGCGCACGCGCCATGGGCACCACACAGGCGGCGGTCCGTCAGAACCTGGCCCGCGCCAGAGCAGCACTCAAGGAAGGCCTGCGGCTCGAAGGCCGGTACGTCAACGAGAGGGGGAAGGCATGACACCCGACGGCCCCCGCGCACGGCGGCAGGGCGACCGCTGCGGGGACGACGTCGACGCCCTCCTCGCCGCGGCGCACGACCAGCTCGGCATCGCCGTCACCGACCGGGTCAACGCCCGGGGCGGACCGCCCGAACTGCGTCCCCCGGACCTGGCACTGGACCGCCTCCTGGCGGCGAGCCACCGCTCCCTGGGGCACGGCGTCAGCCGCCGTCTGTCGAGGGAGGCCAGCGCGGCCCTGGCCCAGCGGCACTCCGCGCACCGAGCACGCATGGGCGCGAAGGGATCCCTGTCCCGCCGACCGGCGGCGGTCCGGGTGAAGTACCGCGAGGACGCCCTGCGCATGGTGCGCCTCTACTGGCCCTTCGACCTGGCCGAGGCCATGCACGAGGCCATCCGACTGGTCCACGACCTGTGCGACCTCCTGGGCGACGCAGCGCGACCGCTGACCGATGCCCTCGTCCTGCTCACCAGGCTGCGCGACCACCTCGAACGGGTGTCCCAGTTGCCCGAACCGCACCGGCCGCCCATGTCGCTGACCGACCCGGACTACCTCGACGCGGTCGAGTCCGTCCTCGCCGACCCCGCCGAACGGCTCGCCGGGGGACTGCACGCCGTCCGGGAGCTGCTCGACGAAGAACTCGCACCCGCCGTCGCGGCCCTCGACCACGGGGGGCGCCCGTATCTCTTCGGTGTCGACGCCGTGGCCCAGGACCTCATCGACGACCTGGCCGTCGGCTGCGAGGAAGCCGACATGCTCGCCCGGGCCGTCGCGGAGGTCGAACGAGCCAGCAACGACTTCGTCGGAGCGGACCTCAGCGGCGCCAGACTGGACGGCGTTCTCCTGGAGGGAATCCTCTGGGACGCCACCACGTTGTGGCCCGCCCAGTGGGAGAGCCGCGTACGCCATGCCTCGCTGCCGTGCGGCGAGGACGAGGGGATCCTCATCGTCGCCGCGGAAGGCTCCGATTCGGTGGTTCCCGCGGAGGCGTAGGACCCGCCGCGTGCCCCCGGGCCGGGGACGCACGGCTTCGTACGCACACTGCCGAAGGGCACGGGGGGGGAGTCGGGAACGGAGGAGGGCGACCGGCCGGGTGGCCGGCGGGGGTTCCGGCCGGTCTTGATGTTCCGTCCCGGCGTACCCCCTCGGAGAGGAGAGCAGCCGGTCAGGTGGCGAGTGGTGTCCTGGGCCCGGACGAGCACAAGGCTCCCTCACCCGACGCCGTACGACCGGTCACCGCGCCGCTGCGCGCCCAGGGGAGCCAGGCGAGCGAGAGCCGGTGCGGCCCGGCTGCGCCGACCGGTTGGAGTGTCTTGGGTCGGCGCTCGGCGGGCCTCATGGCTGCTCCTCAGGCGGGCGTCTCGGCGGTGGCGGTGAGTATCGCGCGGCCCAGGACGTGGCTGGACATGGTGAAGCCGAGAGCGGCCGGGGTGGCGTCGGCGGAGACGCCGCTGGTGTCGACGTCGAGGGCGTGGACCACGACGAAGCAGCGGTGCGGGCCGTGACCCGCAGGCGGGGCGGCACCGACGAAGCGGGCCGTTCGGGCGTCGGTGGGCAGCTGCAAGGCGCCTTCGGGAAGACCTGAGCCCGTCTCGTCGCCGGCGCCCTCGGGCAACTCGGTGACATCGGCCGGGATGTCGGCGACCGCCCAGTGCCGGAACCCGGACCCGGTGGGGGCGTCGGGGTCGTACACGGTGACGGCGTGGCTCCTGGTGCCTTCCGGGGCGCCGCTCCAGGTGCGCCGGGGGAGTCCGGCACATCTTCATACGATCGGCGCGAATGACGGACAGCGTTCCGGGCGGGCTTGACGCCCTTCCGACACCGACAAGATCGGCGCGGCTGCATGCCGCGACGCCTGGGGGTGCCACCACCTCGAATGTCGTTCTCGACATACGGTGGTTGCGGTGCTTCACTCGCGATATGGCATCGATTCGCCTTACAAGACCGACACTTGAAGTCATCAAGGTGCTGCTGGCCTGCACCGTCGACGACCCCGCATGGGGTCTGAAGATCTGTGAGCAGACCGACCTCGGATCCGGGACCGTGTACCCCATTCTCGAGCGCCTGATCGACGCGGGATGGGCCATCCGGTATCAGGAGACGGGAGCGCATCCGGGTCGGCCCAGGCGGTACTACTACGAGCTCACCGCTGTCGGTCAGCGTGCAGCGTGCGAAGCCAGGGAGCGGAAGCCTCGACTCTTCGGGCTGCGCCCAGCAGGCGAAGGGGGCGCGGCGTGAGTACCGACGAGCGCCCCGATGAGGTCGCCGGCCTCGGAACGATGGCTGTGGTCGCCGTACTGGGGCCGCTGCTGGCCGGCACAGCGAGCGCGATCTTCCTGGCCACCGGCTATGGCCTGCGGATGTTCGATCCCGAGCCGGCGGTCGTCCGGGATCTGATCGCCACCGGCTGGGTATTCGGTGGGATCACGGCGGGCATGATCCTGGTCGCCGCGGTCAGTCTGCTGCGCATTGCCCTGCGAGCTGCCCCGCAGCCGGCGGAGGGGGAGTCCGGGGCCGCTTCGAGCACGGTCGCCCCCACTCGCGCGGCCGGCCTGCGGACTCTGGCCTTCGCGTCCTTTGTCGCTGGCGAGCGCAGGGCTCACCTTCGGGAGGAGTGGGCCGCCGTGCTGGCCGGAGATCCCGGGAACGGCATCGTCCTCTCATCGCGCCGCAGGATGCGCTATGCCGTCGGCTTCCTTTGGGCAGCGCTCCGCATGCGGCTCCGGGACATCGCTGCTCCGCTGTGGATGCCGGTGGACTGGCTGCTGTCGGCGGAGTCGCGCACGCACGGGTTCATCGCTACGGCCGTCGGCGCGCAGATCCTGTACGTCCAGCACGAGGACGGTCTGCATGCCCTTGCGACCGAGGGCTGGGGCTGGTGTGCCGGTTGCGGAATCGCGCTGCGGCTGTTCGTCGGCTGGCTCCGCAGGATTCGCGGCATCGAGCTCGCCTCGACGCCCGGCAAGGCCAGAGACGAGTAGCCCCGCCCGCCGCGAAGTGTCTGCCGGGCTACCTCCCGCCGAGCAGGGGAGTACGCGCCGTCTGCGGATCTCGGCCCGCGGGCGTCGGGGGAGGACGGCCACCAGGATCCGGACCGGAACCGTGAGGAACGGGGCTCCCGCCGAGGGCGGCGACCCTCGAAGTCTGACAAGGACGACTGCAAGCGGCGTCACGCGGTGGAGTACGGGATCGGCCGGCTGCGACAGATCCATGGCCACGAGGGACGGCAAGTGGGCGAAGGGCAGGTGACGCGACAGGGCGACAGAAGCACGGGGCCGGCCGTCACCATCAACCAGCAGTTCTGCCCAGCGCGGTCGCGCCGATGCCCTGCAAGTCGATCCAGTAGCGTCGCTTGATGCCGGCGCTGGTTGTGCGGACGTCCTCCAGGACACCCCCGTTGCGCTCGATGCTGCGAGCCGATCCGATGTTGCCGTCGTCGCAGGTGACAAGGACCCGGTCCAGGCCGATTGCACGGGCTTCGGGGAGCACCGCCCCGAGGGCCCACGTCGCCACACCGCGCCTCCGGAAGGAGGGGCGGATGCTGTAGCCGATGTGCCCGCCTACGTCGAGCAGAAGGGCGTTCAGGTAGTGCCGCAGATCGACAGCTCCCAGATAGCTGTCGCCGTCGACGATCCACCAGTGGGTCGCGTGAACGCGGCCTTCCCCAAGCGCCATCGACCTGTCCGACTGTTGGCGCAGACGCTCGACCCAAGCGGCGAAGACCACGGGGTCCACCAGCTCGCCATCCGGGGGAGCGAGACGCAAGCCGGTCCCATCCTGATGGGCGCCTGGTGGCCACTCGTCCCGCGCGGCAAGCCACGAGCGCTGAAGTCGGCATGTGGGCGCGGTCAGTTCAGGCATGCGGGCGACGCTAGCACCGGCACACCCACCGTCCCGTCAGCTGCCGCCAGGTGCTATGTCGTCGCGCAGCCGCACGGGGTCGCGCAAGTGGTCGGCACTGATCGGGAGACCTCGGCCACCGCTGGGGCGACCTCGGCGCCTACCCCCAGGAAAACGTCGCCGGGGCGCAGATGAGTTTCGCCGCTCTGCGGTGTCCTACTTCTTTGTAGGCCTCGGAAGACCAGCGGCGCCCAAGAAGGGTGAGGAACATGAAGTACATGATCCAGATGAACGTGCCCGCGGCCCAGTGGGACGGCATCATGTCGTCGTACTCCAAGGACGACATGGAAGCCATGTTCGCTCACATGAACGCACTCAACGACGACCTCACGTCCGCTGGAGAATGGGTGGACGGGCAAGGCTTGGGAGGCCCTTCGCTGGTCAAGACGGTGCGGGCCGGAAGCGACGGAGGGCCGCAGGTGACCGACGGGCCGGCCGAGGCCGGACGCATCCTGGCCGGGTACTGGGTGGTCGACGTCAAGAGCGAGGAGCGGGCCCTGGAGATCGCGGCACGAGCGTCCGCGTGTCCTGGCCCTGGCGGGAAGCCCGGCAACGAACCGGTCGAGGTGCACGCGATCCCCGAGGACCCGACCCAGGCCTGACCGACGACCGCCCATGGCAGCGCCCGGAAGCGGGCGGAGCGGGCGAGCCGAGAGCCGCCGTCACCGGGTGCGAGAGCACTCGCCGACAGGGGGTGTTCACGCGCCTGCGCTGTCCCGTCCGGAACGAGATCTCCGCCTGCGCCATCGGCGTGGTGGGCCGGCCCGCCACCTCGCCGAACCCGCCCACGGCGGCGCGACGGGCAGTCCCTGGTACTGGCGCCGGACGGCTCGCGCGGTGCCCGTGCCGCTTCACGCGCTTCTCGCCGGGGCGGTAGCGCGCCGATGAGGCAGCATCGGCCAACGCTTGTCTCCGGCGGCCGCATCGGTCAGCGGCCCAGAGCGCTGGCCAGCTCCTTCTTGGTCATCGACGAGCGGCCGCTGATGCCGCGCTTCTTCGCCTCCGCATACAGCTGGTCCTTCGTCGGTCCCTGGGCGCCGCGGTGCGAACGCTCACCGCCGCGTTGCGGAGCGGACTTCGGGTCCCCGGTGGATGTCTTGCTCGCCGTCTTCGACTCGCCGGACCGGGCCCGTTCCTTGTTCACTGTGCGCGCCGCGATCTCTTTCGCCCGGTCCTTGGAGGTACCGCGCTTCTCGGCGCTCTCCTTGATGTGCTCGTACTGACGCTCACGCTTCGCGCTGGAGCCCTGCGGCATCACGCTCTCCTTTCAGGCTGGTTCGGCCCGCTCGGCCGTACCGGCATTCCGGTCGTCTTCCTGCGTACCCGCCGACCCGCGCTCCTCACCCGGCTCTGGGGCGGCCTTGATGCCATCTGATGTGGGGGTGCCGGGGTCTGCGAGCAGGCAGCCGCCGAACGGATGAGGAGGCGTCTCACCGCGTGCCCGCGTTGGGCGTCTTCTCAAGATCAACGGACGAGCATGCGCGTGTCACGGAGGGCGAGGCAGGGCGTGTCCGGCAACAGTCGGGGCTGACGGCCGCCACGATGAGACGGGACGTGTATCCGCCGACAGGGGAGCCGGAGCGAACCGACAAGGCCGGCGTCTCACCAGGGTCCGGATCCTTGCGCTCTGCGTGCTCCTGCTGGCCCTGGCCGCCTGCGGCCTGCAGAACTGGCAGTCCGAGCTGGTGGCCGTCGCGTCCACGGCCATCCTCTCCGGCTACCTGCGCCAGCGCGGTTCTCCGGAGTCCAAACCGTCGGCGCCCCCCACACCTCCACCGGCGTCGAGGGATGAGCGCTCGGTCAGGCATCCGGCTGAACGGAGATGTGTATGCGGTCCGTGACTCCGCCGGCAACGCCGTCGTGCAGCCACGCGAAGCGAGGACCGGCTCGCCTGATGTATCCGCAGCCAGGGCCACGACGAAGAGCGGGGAAGGGCCGCGTCGACCTCCCCAGGCGTTGGCGCCCCTTCCCACAGCATCGCCCGTCTACCCCGACGATCGCTGTCCATGCGGGGGCACGCCATGGCTCTGGCGGGCACCGAGATTCATCGCTGTTCCAGCACGGCAGCGCTGGACACGGCCCGGGGAAGGCCCCATGTCCTGAGCCCGCTCCAGACCCGCACGATCACGCAACCCCCGAAGGTCCGGCATGACGATCTCCGGGCGGTCCGGAGGGAGCCGGGATTCAGCCCAGCCCGTCCCTTCGAGGGCGATGACACCGCCTGTGAGGACGGTCATCAGATCTTCGGCCACGCAGGGGGCCACGAGTGGGGTGTTTCGTGCCGGCAGTGAGGGGCAGACGAGAATCGTGCTTCGGACTGGAGGCACAGCCCCCGCGGGATCGGGGCTGTCGGCGCCCTCCAGTCGGCGGACGCTCCGGACCGCTGTGGCTTCCTTGCGTCTCCCGCCTCATCAGCACCAGCTGCGCCCGTGTCCGCAGCGACGCCCTGTCCGACGGCGTTTCAGCGCCTGGTTCCGGCTGCCGCCCGGTCTGAAGGAGACCGCCCGAGCCGAGCCACCGCCCGCGGCACTGCGCCGCCTCGTCAAGGACTGCGAAGCCCTCGCCTTCGGCCAGGGCGTCACCGCAGCCGTCACCTCGAGTGCCCGACCGCGCGGCCTCGCTTACCCCCGGAGTGTCGACCGGGGCGCGGGAAATCCCGGAGACATTGCAGGTCGCACGCACATACCTCGACAGCGCTCCGGCCACCGGAGGGCTCCCGCCCACCACGAACCGAGCACGACGTGGCGTAGGAACCAGTCACCCGCACACCCGGAGGAGAAGCCTGCGATGAGTGAGCATCCCACCGACAAGCACCCCCAGCCCGACTTCCCGCAGCAGGACCAGGAGCATCCCGGCTGGACCGGCCCGATGGACCCCCCTCCCGATCACGGTGAAGAGACGTACAAAGGCAGCGGTCTGCTCGACGGGCGGAGTGCCCTCGTCACCGGCGGAGACTCAGGCATCGGCCGCGCCGTATGCCTGGCTTTCGCCCGCGAAGGCGCTGACGTCCTGTTCACCCATCTGCCACAGGAGGTCGAAGACGCGCACGAGACCACGCGGCTCGTCGAAGCGGCAGGCAGCAAGGCGATCGCGGTGCCGTGCGACATCCGTGACGAAGCGCAGTGTGACCGGCTGATCGAGCACGCCGTCGCAGAGTTCGGGCACATCGACATCCTTGTGAACAACGCCGCCTACCAGATGTCCCAGCCTGATGGCATCCAAGCGATCACCACAGAACAGTTCGACCGGGTCATCCGCACCAACCTCTACGGGATGTTCTGGCTGTGCAAGAAGGCCCTGCCCCACATCCCGGCAGGCGGATCGATCATCAACACCACCTCTGTGCAGGCTTACAAACCCAGCCCGCATCTCCTCGACTACGCCACCACCAAGGGCGCGATCGTCACCTTCACCCAGGGACTGGCCCAGATGGTCGCGGCCGACGGCATCCGGGTCAATGCCGTGGCTCCCGGCCCTGTGTGGACCCCGTTGATCCCTGCGACGATGCCGGACACCAAGGAGTTCGGTAAGCAAGCACCTCTGGGACGGCCGGCACAACCCGCGGAGATGGCGCCCGCCTATGTATTCCTCGCGTCCGACCGCGCGAGCTTCATTACGGCGGAGATCCTCAATGCCACCGGCGGAACGCCGCTGCCCTGACGGCTCCCGTCTGTTGAATTGTCGAGTTGGCTGCCGTTCGGACCGGGAACTGGTAGGTCATGAGAGTGCTGACGGATCTGCGCGATGACGATCATCGGTTGGCGCGGTGGGTGGCGTCCTGGCGGTCGGACTGCGCACGGCGGGCCCTGCCGGCGGTGGAGGAAGCGGCCCAGCACACCAAGCTGTGGTGGGGCGCCGCCGGTGTCCTGTACGCCACTGGGCCGAGGGGGCGCAGGGCCGCTGCAGCCGGTCTGGCGAGCATGGCCGTCGCGGAGGTGGTCTCCAATGGTGTCCTCAAGCACATGTGGCATCGGCGTCGGCCGCCGAAGGAATGGATCTCGCACGAGGAGGTCCACGACCGCCCCGACTCTTCGTCCTTCCCCTCGGGCCATACCAGCGCGGGGGTGGCGTTCAGTGCCGCGGTGGCAGCGGTGTGGCCGTGGGCGGGCGCGGTGTGCGCGGTCCCAGCCGCCATGGTGGCTGCCGAGCGGGTGCACACGGGCGCCCATTACCCCTCGGACGTCGTCGCCGGCGCTGCGATCGGGCTGACCGCAGCAGCCTTCGTACACCGTGCTCTGCACCGGGCGATCCGACTGCTGCGGTGACAAGCCCCGTCTCATGACCCAGCCCGCACTGCGTGGCCTGATCGGGGAGGACGCTGACGCCGAGGGTGCCTGCGCCCGGGCGTCCGAACTCACGGCACGATGCCCGGCCCGGGCCGTTACGCGGTCAGAGCCACCACCATGGCGATCAGCCCGATCGCTACCAGTGCCACAACGATCATGATGAGGGTGAGCGGCATCGCTCCCCATCCCTTGCGCAGTTCGGGCGGCTCCGGATGGGAGATGCCGTGGGTGCCCCCTTCGGCGGGTGGCGTCTCTCCGGGCGACGCATCGCCGCGCGGCCCGACTCCCGGAATGCTCCGGGGGTCGGGGTCAGGAGTTGTCATGGCGGGCACTCCTTTCCATGTCTGCGTCTCTGCGTCACTGGTTGGACTTCGCGGCGCTAATGTCTCCGAGAGCCGACTGGGGGTCGCGTTCGATCGTCAGGTCGCCGAGGGAGACGATGCCCACCGGGTGGCGCTCTTCGTCGACCACCGGGACCCGGCGGACGGCATGCTCACGCATCACTTCGACCGCGACCGTCAGATCGTCGTCGGGTCCCACCGTGACGAGATCCTCGCTGCACGCGTCGGCCACGGTCATGTCGCTGGGGTCGCCGCCCTCGGCCAGCGCGCGCACCACCAGGTCGCGGTCGCTGACGAGGCCACGCAGATGCTCGTCGTCGGTGACGAGGACGGCGCCGATGTTCTCGTCCCGCATCATCTGGGCCACGGCCGTCACCGAGGTGTGCGGCCCGACGGTCACCAGGGCACTTGTCATGACGTCGCTGACATGCTGGGTCATGGGACATCCCTCCAGGCGCGGGCGGTGCTCCTTCACCACCGTTCCCGACCCGGGTACCCGCACGCGGCCGGCCCCCACGGTATCGGCGGACTTCTCGAGCAGCGAGCACACGTGATCACAGCAGCCGAGGGTGAGGACCTCCTCGTCGTGCGCGTGCCCCACGACGCCTCACGGCTGACAGGGGAGGGGGGCGGCAGCGCGGCGGTGGGGCGCCGGGGTGGGAGTCGACCTCGCGGGGTGCAAGCGAGGTCGACCATTCGACGGCGGGGTCCGTCGCTGCCGATCTCGGCGTGCACGACGTACCGGCCACCCCCGTGCGGGCCTCGCGCCCCGCTCGCCGCCGCTCCGGGTCACAGCACCGACAGCAGGGTGGTCGCCAGCGTGGTGAGGATCGCGCCCGCGGTCAGCGCCAGGCCCAGGCAGCGGCGCCGCAACTGCTGGTAGCGGTGTTCGTACTCGGCGCGCAGGGACAGGCTGCGGGCGGCGACGCGCTCCAGGTCACGGCGGGCGCGTCGAAGACTGTCGGCTGCGTAGTGGCGTTCGATCTCCGCGCGCTGTGACGTCGTCAGCCACTCCATCGGCCGGACGAACTCCTGCGCACGCTGCTCCGCCTCCGCGATCCGGGCCTGCCACAGCAGATATCCCTCCACCGTGGTGCCGAGGTCGCTCGCGGCACTTCGCTCGGGCAGACCGTTCACCGGGCGCCTCGGGCGGTCAGGCGCGGACGCCGTGGGCCTCGGCCTCGGCGATCGCGATGTCGGGGTGGTGCAGGTCGAACGCCGGGGATTCGCTGCGGATCCGCGGCAGGGTGAGGAAGTTGTGGCGCGGCGGCGGGCAGGAGGTGGCCCACTCCAGGGAGCGGCCGTAGCCCCACGGGTCGTCGACGCCGACCGGCTTGCCGTACCGGGCGGTCTTCCACACGTTGTACAGGAAGGGCAGCATCGACAGGCCGAGGACGAAGGAGCTGATCGTCGAGATCGTGTTCAGGGCGGTGAAGCCGTCGACGGCCAGGTAGTCGGCATAGCGGCGCGGCATGCCCTCGGCGCCCAGCCAGTGCTGGACCAGGAAGGTGCCGTGGAAGCCGACGAACAGCGTCCAGAAGGTGATCTTGCCCAGGCGCTCGTCGAGCATCTTGCCGGTGAACTTCGGCCACCAGAAGTGGAAACCCGCGAACATCGCGAAGACGACGGTGCCGAAGACGACGTAGTGGAAGTGCGCCACCACGAAGTACGAGTCCGACACATGGAAGTCCATCGGGGGCGAGGCCAGGATGACACCGGTCAGACCACCGAAGAGGAACGTGACGAGGAAGCCCGCCGCCCAGAGCATCGGTGTCTCGAAGGACAGCGAGCCCTTCCACATCGTTCCGATCCAGTTGAAGAACTTCACGCCCGTCGGCACGGCGATGAGGAACGTCATGAAGGAGAAGAACGGCAGCAGCACGCCACCGGTGACATACATGTGGTGCGCCCACACCGTGACGGACAGACCGGCGATCGAGATGGTCGCGGCGACCAGACCCATGTAGCCGAAGACGGGCTTGCGGGAGAACACGGGGATGATCTCGGTGACGATGCCGAAGAACGGCAAGGCGATGATGTACACCTCTGGATGGCCGAAGAACCAGAAGAGGTGCTGCCACAGCAGGGGGCCGCCGTTGGCCGCGTCGAAGACATGGGCGCCGAACTTGCGGTCCGCCTCCAGGGCGAACAGCGCGGCCGCGAGGACCGGGAAGGCCAGCAGGACCAGGACACCGGTCAGCAGGACGTTCCACGTGAAGATCGGCATCCGGAACATCGTCATGCCGGGCGCGCGCATGCAGATGATCGTGGTGATGAAGTTGACCGAGCCGAGGATCGTGCCGAAGCCGGAGAAGGCCAGACCCATGATCCACAGATCGGCGCCGAGCCCGGGGCTGCGGATGGCGTCCGACAGCGGGGAGTAGGCGAACCAGCCGAAGTCGGCCGCACCCTGCGGGGTGAGGAACCCGCCCACAGCGATCGACGAGCCGAACAGGTAGAGCCAGTAGGCGAACATGTTCAACCGCGGGAAGGCGACGTCCGGCGCGCCGATCTGGAGCGGCATGATCCAGTTCGTGAAGCCGGCGAACAGCGGCGTCGCGAACATCAGCAGCATGACCGTGCCGTGCATCGTGAACGCTTGGTTGTACTGCTCGTTCGAGACGATCTGGATGCCCGGACGGGCGAGCTCGGCGCGCATGACCAACGCCATCACGCCACCGATCAGGAAGAACGCGAACGACGTGACCAGGTACAACGTACCGATGGTCTTGTGGTCGGTGGTCGTCAGCCACTTCACCACGACGTTGCCGGGCTGCTTGCGCCTGACCGGCAGCTCGTTCTCGTACGAGTCCTCCACTGGCTGCGTGCCGTGGGATGGGGGTTCGACAATGCTCACGCGTCGTCCGTCTCTCGATGCTCGCGGTCTGCTCACGCCATGACGTGAGCCACCCGCCATCCTTGCTGTGCGAGGGCGGCACTCACACACGGAGCGGCCGACGCGCGGCCGATCGCGTGACGGATACGCCCGGACGGAGCAACCGTCGAGGACGACGCCCCCACACCGCAGCGGTGAAGGCAGGACCGGTGTGCGGGGCGGAGGGGGCGAGCGAGCGGTCGTCGCCGTCCTCGCGATGACGATCGGATGCGCCGCCGGAGCGTTCCGGGCGCTCCGGCGCACGGTCATCGACGCTGCGGCGGGTGATCGGTTCCGGCGACGGCGTGTTCGGTGTCGGCGGCATGGAGGACTTCACGGATCAGCAGGTCCGAGCTTTGCCTGGCTTGAGATCAGCGGCTGTGCCCGTCGGGTCGGGTTCCTCTGGGCCTACGATGACGGGGTGAAGTTCGTGATGGTGCCGGGTGGTTGGCAGGGCGGATGGGCGTTCGACTCGGTTGCCGCCGAGTTGCGCCGTGACGGTCACGACGTCGAGGCGGTGACCCTGGCGGGGCTGGAGTCGGACGGCCCGGTCGATGTGGACCGTCCGCCCAACCTCGACGCCCATATCGACCAGGTGGCCGAGATCATCGACCGCAGCGACGGGACGCCGCTCGCACTGTGCGGGCACAGTTACGGCGGGATGGTGATCACCGGTGTCGCGGATCGGGTCGGTGACCGCCTCGATCAGCTCGTCTATATCGACGCCTACGTCCCGGACGACGGGGATTCGTGTTGGTCGTCGACCAGCGACATCTTCCGGGAGCTGTTCATGGCCGGCGCCCGCGCCGACGGCCGCTGGGTGGCGGTCCCTGAGGGACTCGACCCTCGCGCGCGACCGCACCCCATGGCGAGCTTCGTCCAGTCGATCAGGATCGGGGGCAACCCCGGCCCCGCGCTCGGCCGAACGTACGTCAGTGGTGGCGCGTGGGCGGGCAGCCCGTTCGTGACCCTGACCGAACGGCTGCGCCACGATGCGGGCTGGCGGGTTCACGAGATTCCCGTCGGTCACAACATCGCCCGCCGCGACCCGCGTCGCCTCGCGGCCGTTCTCGGCGCATTGCCGCCCGCCTCCTCCTGACGCACATCCGCTCACTCCTCTGTGCCGACGTCCTCGTCGAGGTGGACGGTCGCAGGGCCGCGCAGGGTCGCACAGGGGGCGGAGGCCCCGGGCCTCCTGTGGCGGGCGGGTGCGAAGTCGTACCGGCCCGGGCCGTTCGTGGGTGGCGACCCCGCGACGCCGGTTGTCGGTCCAGGTCACCGCGTCGGTCTGGGCGGTGCAGGAGGCCGGCGCAGGGGGAGGGGCCCACCGGTACGGTTCGGTGGGCCCCTCGGTGCGTCAGACCCGTGCCGGCGCAGTTCGGTTCAGGTGAGGGCGGTCCGTCACTTCAGGTAGGGGCCGTCCGTGCCGATCTTCCCGGGACCATTGAGCACGTAGACCCGGAGGTTCCCCTTTCCGGGGGCGTCGACGGACAGCGTCCCGTTGGTGACCGTCTTGACCGTACCCGTGACGGCGTCCGTGTAGGTGCCGTTGGGGATGCCCGTGTAGCTGGCTCCGTCGGTCACGGTGACGAGCGCGAAGCTGTCCGTGCTGCCGCTGGTGTAGCGGCGCTTGTAGGCCATGCCGCCGGAGATCCCCTCCGTGGAGTACTGGCCCATCTGGAGGGCGGGGACTGCCCGGCGGATCTGGTTGAGACGTTGCAGGTGCTTCACCAGTGGCTGCGCCAGTGTGGTGGCGACCTGGCCGTCGGCGGACGCGACCGTGCCGAAGTCGGACGCCGTGACGGAACCGGCCAGCTGGTCTCCGTAGTAGGCGCGTCCCGTGGTGGCGAGGGGACAGGAGGGGCCGCAGTCGATCTGCTTGCCCTTCTGGAACTCGATCTCCGAGCCGTAGTAGAGCGTCGGGATGCCGCGGAAGGTCCACATCAGGGACATGTTCTCGGCCCAGGCGTCGGTGCCGCCGCTGTAGCGGGTGCTCGACTTGTTGGGGCCGTAGTCGTGGCTGTCGACGTAGACGACGTTGTAGGTGGCGTCGTTGACGCTGTCGTCGGAGTCCTTGCCGTTGTTGTAGGCGTTGTAGGCGTCACCGAAGTTCATGTGCATGCGCATGTCGATGATGTTCATGCCGGAGAACTTGCTGTGGTCGGGCGCGTGGTAGGTGTTGCCGTTCAGGAAGGCGTTGGTGGACGTCGGCTGGTTGCCGGTGCCGAGGTCGTTCTCGTAGGTGAACTGCTCGAGGGCGGCCGCCGTGTCGTCGGCGCTGTACTCCTTGCGCTCCTTCCAGGTGTAGAACTGCGCGGAGTGGTTCACGGACCCGCGGTTCCACCTGTCGTTGACGAACGCGGCGACCTCGGCGAAGACGAAGAAGTTGCTGGCCGTCTCGGCTCCGAACTTCTGGGTGACCCGGTCGTGGATGGCGGGCAGGAAGCGGCGGTTCCAGGTGACGCGCGGGATGTGGACGGCCGTGTCGATCCGGAATCCGTCGACGCCCATGTCGATGTACTTGTCGTAGGCGCCGATGAGGTAGTTCTGCACGGGCGTCGACTCGGTGTTGAAGTCGGCGAGGTCCTCGTGCAGCCAGCAGGACCGCGCGTCCTCGCCCTCCCAGTTCCCGATCCAGCACTGGTGGTAGTAGGCCTTGGGGAACATGCCCGAAGTGGGGCTGGGCCACTGGCAGTTGTAGACGGTGTAGCCTTCGGCGCTCTTGCCTCCGGTGGGAGTGCCCCAGTTCAGACACGTGTTGCCGGTCGGCTCGGCCGTCGACCACAGGTCACCGGTGTAGTACGACTTCCCCGACTTGGGTTCGACGGTCAGGCCGTCGTACTCGAAGCCCTCGGCCTTCTCGTCGTAGTACCAGCTCCACTGGGAGTCGCGGACCCCGTACACGGTGGGCGTGAACAGGCCCTTGGCGCCCCAGCGTGAGCTGTGGTTGTAGACGACGTCCTGGTAGATCTTCATGCCCTTGGCGTGGGCGGCGTTGATGAGGTCCTGGTACGAGGCGCCGGTCGACTCCAGGCGCGGGTCGACCTTGTAGAAGTCGTAGCCGTGGTAGCCGTGGTAGTCGTAGTCCGAGCGGTTCAGGACGACGGGGGTGATCCAGACCGCCGAGAAGCCGAGAGCCTTGATGTAGTCGAGCCGTTCGACCAGGCCCTTGAAGTCGCCGCGGAACATGGGGTCGTTGTTCGCCGCGTTCCCGGACTTCACGTGCTGGCTGCCGCCGCGGTTGTTGGAGCTGTCGCCGTCGTAGAAGCGGGCGGTCATGACGAAGTAGATCGGGTCCTTGCGCGGGTCCGTGCCCAGCGGCGCGCTGCCGGGAGGCGTGCTCGGCTTCTTGCCGGTGGTCGCCGTGGCCGCGGCGGAGGCGGCCGAGGTGTTGCCCGCCGCGTCCACGGCCTTCACCGTGTAGGTGTAGGCGGTGTCCTCCTCCAGACCCGTGTCGGACAGTACGGTGGAGCCGACGTCGGTGACCGTGCTGCCCGTGGTCCCGCCGGTGCGGGTGACCTGGTACTTGGTCACGCCCGTGTCGTCGGTGGCGGCGCTCCAGGTCACGACCACGGAGGTGTTCGTCGCGCTCGCCCGGACGTCCGCCGGGACACCGGGGGCCTCGGTGTCGGGTTCCTCGGCGGCGCACGGGTCCTTCGCGTTCGGGGTGACGGTGTTGTTCTTCACCGTGCTGGTCCCGGACGCGATGGTGTAGTCCGAGCCGTTGTTGTTGTCCCAGATCCCGTTGCCGTTGTTGAACGCGGCCTTCAGCGAGGCCGCGGTGCCGAGGTCGACCGTGCGTTTCCACCACCCGGCGCAGGAGGCGGCTTCCATGCCGACGCCGGGCACGGTCGTCCAGGAGCCGCCGGCGGGCTGGTAGTGCAGGTTGGCGGTGGTCCAGCCGAGGGTCTGGGTCGAGTAGTAGACCGTAGCCTCGTTGCCGGTTCCCTCGCCGGTGTCGGCGCACGGGTCGCTGTGCGCCACCACGCCGTCCTTGACCGTGATGTCCCCGGTGCCCAGGGCGTAGTTCTTCCCGCCGTTGTTGTCCCAGACCCCGCTGCCGTTGTTGAAGGTCGCCTGCAGCCCGGCGGCTGAGCCCAGGTCCACGGTGAGCTTCACCCAGTCCGTGCAGGCGGCTGCCATGCGCGTGCCGGGAACGGTGGTCCACGAACCGCCGTCGGGGGCGTAATGGAGGTAGTTGTCCGTCCAGCTCTTCGTCTTCGTGTAGTAGAAGACGGTGGCCGAGGTGGCGGTGGCCGATGCGGCGGAGGCCGGCTGGGCGGCGGCCTCGGGGGCGGTGGGGGTGGTGAGGGGCAGGACGAGGATTCCTGCGGCGAGAGCTCCGGCCGCCCAGGGGCGGGCGAGGGATCGGCGGCGTCTCATGCGCGTCTCCAGGACGTGGTGGGGAGGACGGGTCCGTGCGGACGCCGGCGGAGACCTTGACGCGCCTCGAGGTCTCCTGCGTCCGTGCCTGCGATGCGCCGCACTCAGAAACTTGCAGCAAACGCTTGCAGGCATCCCGGAGATTACCGGTACATGTCAGAGGCGTAAAGGGGTCCCGCAGGCTCGGCGAGCGCCCCTTCTCCCGGCTGCCGGAACTCCCGCGTCCGCCTCAGGGAAGCGGTGCGCCCCGCGCGGCGACCCACAGCCCGTACCACTCCTCATGGGTGAGAGCGGGGGCGCCCCGCAGCGCGTCGCGGCAGGCCAGGATGCGTTCGGGCCGTGTGGTGCCCACGACCGGGGCGATCCCCGCGGGATGGCGCTGCAGCCACCACAGCAGCACGGTCTCCGGCGTCGTTCCCTTGCGCGCCGCCAGATCCGCGACGAACCGCGCGGCCGGCGTGTCCGCCCCGCCGGTGAAGCGCCCCTGCGCGAGAGGCCCCCAGGCCTGCACCTGGATGCCGTGGGACACGCAGTACTCGACGGTCCCGTGCGGGAACCCGCCGTCCGCCCAGGCAGGGGTGTTGACGAGGACGCCCGACTCCAGCCAGTCCCGGCGGGCCAGACTCATCTCGAGCTGGTCGGCCACGAGGGGCACGTCCAGGCTCTCCCGCAGCAGCGCGATCTGCGCGGCGCTCATGTTGGACACCCCGAACTGCCGCACCAGCCCCTGCTCGTGCAGCGCACGGAGCGCCTCCGCGATCTCCTCCGGGCGGGCCAGGGGGTCGGGCCGGTGAAGGAGCAGGACGTCGACGAAGTCGGTACGCAGCCGCGTGAGACTCTCCTCGACCCGCCGCAGGATCGTGCGCCCCCGCAGGTCGTAGAAGCCCGGGCGGTCGCCGTCCGGCAGTGCGATGCCGCACTTGGTCTGCAGCAGGATGCGGTCGCGCAGCCCGGAGGCGCGGGCCAGGACCTCTCCGAAGACCGCCTCGGACTTGCCGTGCCGGTAGATGTCGGCGTGATCGAACGCCGTGAAACCGGCGTCGAGCGCGGCCTGGACGGCGGTTTCCGCGTGGGCGACGTCCGCCGCCGTCCAGTGCTGCCGGTCCCAGCCCCCTCCCAGTCCCATGCAGCCGTACAGCAGGCGGACCTCACGAATGTCGGTGTGCGGGGGCATGCTCTCGCTTCCTGTCGTGCCGTCGGACCCGGGGCGTCGCGCTCCGGTCCGGTTGGGGCCGCCGTCGGTCGCGGGCGACCCCCGGGTTCGTCGTGGTCGTCCGCCGCCCGGGCTCGGCGCCGTGTCGACCCGGAGGTCGCTCAGCGCGCCGCCGTCCCGGCCCTCGCCGCGTCGGCCAGGACTTCGGCGACGGCGAGCACCGGCAGCTGGGTGTTGGCCGCAGGCACCGTCGGCAGCACGGAGGCGTCGGCGACCCGCAGGTTGGACACGCCGTGCACCCGGCCGGTGCCGTCCACCACGGCGGACGGATCGTCGGAGGAGCCCATGGCGCACGTCCCCACCGGATGCCAGTACGCGCCCGCGCGGGTCCTGATCTCCTCGTCCGCGAGATGCGCGGGACGACCGTCGAGCGGTCGTACCAGCTTCCCCAGCGCGGAGGTCGCGGCCATCTCCTCGACGAGGCCCAGACCCCACCGGACGACGGCGAGGTCGTGGCCCTCCGGATCCGAGAAGAAGCCGGGAGCGATGTCGAGGGGCGCGGCGGGATCGGCCGAGCGCAGCGCGACACGGCCGCGGGAAGCGGGTTTCATGAGGAAGGACGAGATGCCCGCCTCGTACCGGCCCGGCGGCAGACTGCCGAAGAGCGGGGGACCCGCGACCGGCAGCAGATGCAGGTCCCAGGAGCCGTCCGGGCAGCGGCCGCTTGCCGCCCGCACCAGCATGCGGCTGACGTACAGGTCGCCGGCCGCCTCCTTGCGGGCCAGGGCCTCGTCCAGCTCGCCGGTCGGCGACAGTGGCACGAACACACCAGGCTGGTCGGACAGGTTGGCGCCCACACCGGGCAGGTCGATCACCGGCCGGATGTCGTGCTCTCGCAGGTGGACGGCGGGGCCGAGGCCGCTGCGCAGCAGTACGGCGGGTGACCCGTAGGTCCCGCACGCGACGACGTAGTCGTCGGCGGACAGGGCGATCCGCTCGCCGTCCCGGTCGATCTCGACGGCCCGCACCCGGCCGCCGACGACATGCATCCGGTCGACCAGGGCCCGGTCGAGGATGGTCAGGTTGGGGCGCGCCCGCGCCGGGTCGAGGTAGGCGAACGCCGCGTTCCAGCGCAGACCGTCGAAGGAGTTGAGGAGGGGGGTGCCATAGCCGGGCGCCCCCGGGACTCCCATGTCGACCTCCCGGTAACCGAGTTCGCGGGCCGCGTCGAGCGCACCGCTGCTCCAGACGGAGAACTCGTTCTCCGGGACGGGGCGCAGCCGCATCCGCTCGACCGCGGCCAGACGGAACGGCTCCATGGCCTCGGCCGACCACCGCGCGCCGCCCGCCCGCTCCCACTCGGCGTGGTCCGCCGGCGAGCCCCAGGTGTTCCAGCAGCCGTTGACGCACGAGGAACCGCCGATCACCCGCGCTCGGATGCGGTGCACGGCCGCCTGCCGCTCCCACACGTCGTCGCGCGGCAGACTGCGCGAGTCCAGCACCTTGTCCGGCCAGTGGTCGCGCGGTCCGTAGTCCGGTCCGGCCTCGACCAGACAGACCGACCGGCCCGGGTCCTCGCTCAGCCGGGCGGCCAGCACGCACCCCGCCACGCCTCCGCCGAGGACGACGACGTCGTAGCCGGTCACCGCTCCTGTACCTGCCATACGTATGCTCCACCTGCTCCACAGATCTCACCGCCGAGCGGCGGTCGTCGGACGGACCGGGCGGACGGGCCGCCGCCCGGGCGAGGGTGCCGCGCCCGGCCAGGGGAGGGCCGGGCCACCGGCACGCGGGACGCTGCACCCGGCGAACGGTTCAGCCCGCGGTCGTGAAGGCCGCCGCCAGGCTCCGGGCGCCCTCGTGGACCCCCCGGACGGCGATCGCCTTCGTGGCCGGCAACCGGCCGAGCAGCGAGCTGGTCAGGCACGTGTTCTCCGGGCGGGAGGCGTACCGGGTGCCGGCCCGCGAGGTCGGTGCGACCAGGTGCGGCGGTGCTCCCAGCGTCCCGGCGACGAGGGAGGCCCACGCGGCGCGGCTCACCCGGTCGGGGCCGCCCAGGTGGAGCACCGGCGGAAGCGGCGTCCCGGCGTGCAGCACGGCCGCCGTCACCTCCGCGACGTCGTCCACCAGGACCGGTGTCGTCCACTGGTCGTCCGGCACCGCGACGGTTTCGCCGCGCAGCAGCCGGTGTGCGCACACGGCGAAGAAGTTGAGCCACTTGCCGGCGTCCGGCGGCTCGTGGCCGTAGACGAGGCTGACCCGCAGCACCACCGCGTCCGCGGCCCCGCCGAGCAGGGTCTCCTCCGCGCACAGCTTGGCGTGGCCGTAGGCGTTGGCGGGGGAGACCGGCGAGTCCTCGGCGTTGTCGGGGCGGGACCCGTCGAAGACGTTGTCGGTGGAGATCATCAGCAGCCTGGCGTCACCGGCCGCCGAGGAGAGGTTGGCGGCCGCCGCGGTGTGCGCCCGCAGGGCCTGCCCGGGGTGTTCCTCGCACCAGGTGACGTCGGACGGTCCGTGCACGAGGACCACGCGACGGGGCTTCAGCCGGGTCACGAGCCGTCGGCACGCGCCCGGATCGGTGGCGTCCAGCGCGTCCCACCGGACGCCGTCGCCGACCGGAAGATGTGCCGCCGGACGGCGGCGCGAGGCGACGGTGACGGACTCGCCCGCCGCCGCCAGCCGCCGCGCGACGGCCGTGCCGACGAATCCGCCGCCGACGACGAGCGTGCTCCCGGCGCTCATCGGGTGCCCGCCCGGGACGGCCGGGACATCCGGTCGGCGAGCAGTCTGCCCACGCCGATCAGACCGTGGTCGTCGTCCGGTCGGCCGAGCGACACCATGCCGTCGACCGCGTCCGCGTCCAGTCCGAAGCAGCCCAGGCGCACCAACTCGTCCACCAGCAGCTCCCGGTAACGTTCGCCGACCGCCAGCGCGAAGCCGCCCATCACGACGTACCGGCACACCCCGACCGAGGTGAAGACGGCGCCGATCGCCTGCGCGAGGCGGGTGACGGTGCCGCGCAGCACCTGCGTGGTGAACGCGTCGCCCTGCCGTACCGCCGCCGCGATCGCCGGATTGCCGACGGCGGCGGCACGGCCGTCGCACAAGGCGGCCAGCAGGGAACCGGCGAAGCCGGCCGGATCGGTGTCCGCCGCGCGGCGGACCGCGGCGAGGACGCCCCGCCCGGAGGCGATGGCGCCGAGGTGGCCGCGGGCGCCGCAGTCGCACAGCGCCGCCTCCGGGGAGGGATCGCACACCCAGTGACCGAGTTCGCCGCCGTGTCCGTCCGCGTCCAGCAGCACCTCGCCGCCGCGGAAGACCTTGTTGCCTATGCCGGAGCTGACGGTGATCAGGCAGAACGGCTCGGTCTCCGTCGCCGCGTAACGCCAGGCCGCGGCGGTGAGGTCGTTGACGACCACGACCGGCGCCCCGACCCGCTCGGTCAGGAGCTGCCCCAGCGGCAGCGGGTCACCGCGTCGCCCCCACACCGTGGGAGCGGCCAGGACGAGACCGCCGGCCGAGATGGGTCCGGCGAAGGCCACCCCGACGGCGCGCGGCGGCGTGCCCGCGGTGTGCCGTTCCACCTCGTGGACGATCTGGTCCACCACGCGCCGCTGCAGGACGGGCACCGGATCCCGCGGATGGCGGGCCATGCCCTCCACCGGCACCCGGCGTACGCGGTGCACGGCCGCAGCGGCCGGGTCGTAGCTCCCGGTCCGCAGCGTCGTGCCGCCCACGTCGAGCACGGTGAAGCCGCCGTCGGAGCCGGTCGGGTCCCCGTGGCGCGCGGAGCTGTCCGGTTCCCCCGCCCGGCGACCGTCCGGGACGGGCGCGGCGGTGAGACGGTCAGACTGTGGGACGGTCACGGAGCTCCTCCTCGAAAACCAGAAGCCACAGATCGGCGGCCGAGTCGTTGACGAGGCCGTGCTCGCCGTACGGACGGTTGACGACCACGTCCCCGGCGACGACCCGGAACTCCGTGCCGTCGCGGTGCATCAGGCCGCTGCCGCTGAGCACGATGTACGTCTCCCGGTCCCGGCCGTGCCGGTGCCGCCCTATGGACGTGCCGGGCGGCAGCACGGCGATGTCGATGAACTCCGCTCCGGGGCCGCCCTCGGGACGGGAGAACACCCGGTGGGCGAGGATCGTGCCCAGCCCGCCGTGGTCGTGCTCCTTGCCCCGAAGCAGCCGGTCGAGGTTCACCACGTCGTCCGCGCTCACGACGTGCCGCCCGCGTGCGCCAGGGACTCCAGAGCGGCCCGCAGCATGTCGGCGGGCACGTCCTCCAGCCGCTCCACGAAGTCCGCCTTGCCGATGCCGGTGGGCACCACGAGATGCAGTTTGCGCCCGCGCCGCTGCCAGGACGCCTCGAGGGCCTGTGTCATCAGCTCCGGTGTGCAGGTGGCGGGGTCGAAGACGGGAAGGCCGATGCGGCGCAGCAGGGTCACCAGCCGCTCGCAGCTCTCCGCGTCGACGAGACCGAGCAGCCTCGCCAGATGCGCGGACAGCGCCATGTCGACGGCGACCGCCTCGCCGTGTTCGAGACGGTGACCGCCCGCCGTCTCGATGACCGGGCTGAACGTGTGTCCGAAGTCGACCAGCCGGGCCAGTTCGTGTTCGCGCAGGTTCGGGCAGAGTTCCTCCATCATCAGCCGCATGGAGGTGCGCAGGACGTAGGTCTCCAGCTCGCCGTGGGCGGAGCGCAGGAACGCGTCGGGACGGCTCTCCAGCGCCGCGAAGAGATCCGCGTCGAGGATCGCGGCCATCTTCACGATCTCCGCCAGGCCGCAGCGGATCTCCCGGGCCGGCAGGGTGGCCAGCAGGCCCGGGTCGTTGAGCGAGGCGTGCGCCGGGTGGTAGGCCCCGAACATGTTCTTCGTGCTGAGGGCGTTCACGCCGGTCTTGACCCCGACCCCCACGTCCGCCTGGCCCACCAGCGTGGTGTTGACCTTGATGTACCGGACTCCGCGTGCGTACATCGAGGCGGCGAACCCCACGATGTCGGCGACGATCCCGCCGCCCACGGCGAGCATCACCCCGTGACGGTCCAGGCCGGTCGCCTTGGCGACGGCGCAGACCTGTTCCGCCGCCGCCAGTGTCTTGTTCCGTTCACCGCTTTCGATGGTGTGCACGCTCCAACTGCCCGCCTCGAGACGGGCGTCGAGGTAGGCGCGCAGACGGCCGCCGTAGATCCGGTCCACCGTCGGACCGACGAACGCCACGACGCGGCGTCCTTCCACGCGGTCGGCGAGCAGCGGGTTGCGCGGGTCGAACACGCCGTCGGTGACGTCCACCCGGTACCGCGTGCCTTCCGGTGCCAGCAGGTCGAAGCCTCCGGAGTCCTCACGCACTCCCTCAGCTTGGGCAAGAGCCTGGCCTGACATCTGTCTCCTCGGTCTTCGTTCCGTGCGGTTCGCTGTCGTCGAACACGCGGGCGATGGCCTGTACGTCGGGGTGGGCGGGCAGTTCCTCCAGCGCCACCGGCCTGCCGTGCCGGTCCGCGATCGGCAGCCGCCAGTTGGGGTGCACGTCCGCGGTGCCGGGAAGGTTCTGCGGTCGGCGGTCGCCGGTCGCGTCCGGCAGCCACACGCCGAGCAGCGTCGAGGGCGTGCGGGTCAGGAATCGGTGCAGGGCCACCACTTCGCCGTCGGCGTCGGGCAGCAGGTCGGACCGGCGCAACTCCGCCAGCCAGGCGTCCCGTTCGGCCGCCGCCTGCGCCTTCTCCTCCGGCTCCGGACGGGTCAGCAGTCCCAGCCGGGCCCGCAGATCGACGTGTTCGCCGCTCAGCCAGGCGGCGGTCGTCGGCAGGTCATGGGTGGTCAGCGTGGCGAGGCAGTGGGTACGCCACCGGTCCGCCGGCAGCGGACCGTCGCGTCCCTCGGAACCGCCCAGGTACTCGAAGCGCTGCACCGAGGTGCCGAGGACGCCGCGCGCCGCCAGCTCCTCGCGGACACCGCTCTCCACCGTGCCGAGGTCCTCGCCGATCACCGCGACCCCGGCCCGGTGTGCCTCCAGCAGCAGCACCCCGAGCATGGCCTCGGCGTCGTAGCGGACGTAGGTCCCCTCGGACGGGGGCCGGCCCTCGGGCACCCACCACAGGCGGAAGAGGCCCATGACGTGGTCGACCCGCAGGGCGCCGGCGTGCCGCATGCCGGCGCGCAGCAACGCGGCCAGCGGACGGTAGCCCTCGGCGGCCAGCGCGTCGGGCCGCCAGGGCGGCTGTCCCCAGTCCTGCCCGAGGGGGTTGAAGTCGTCGGGGGGAGCCCCGACGCTCATCCGGCCGGCCAGGCAGTGCTGGAGTGCCCAGGCGTCGGCGCCCTCGGGGGCCACGCCCACCGCGAGATCGTGCACCAGCCCGATGGCCATGCCCGCGCCCGTCGCCGCCCGTTGCGCCGAGGCGAGCTGCTCGTCGGTGATCCACGCCGACCAGCGGTGGAAGGCGACGGCGTCCGCCAGCTCCTCGCGCGCCTCGGCCACCGCGGGGGAGCGGGGATCGCGCAGTCCCTCGGGCCAGGACCGCCAGGCGCCGCCGTGCACCTCGGCCAGCGCGCACCAGGTGGCGAATTCCGTCAGGTCCTCGCCCTCGCGGGCGACGAACGCCTCCAGCGCGGCACGGCGGCCCGGTGCGGGCGGCACCGCGTACAGACGGCGCAGGGCCTCCTGCTTGAGATCGCGGACCGCCTCCCGGTCGATCAGCGTCTCGCCGCGCAGCACACGCTCGTTGAGATCCCGGGCGCGGGCGGCGCAGGAGTCCACGGCGCGCCGGGCCTCCCGGTCCAGGTAGCGGTACTCCGGGACCTCCTCCACCCGGACGTGCATCGGGTCGGCGAAGCGCCGCGAACTCGGCCGGTACGGGGAAGGATCGGGCAGCGGCCCCGGCTCCACCGCGTGCAGCGGACCCAACTGGACGAAGTCGGCGCCGAGTTCATGGCCGGACCAGGCGGCCAGTTCCGCGAGGTCGGCCAGGTCGCCCATGCCCCAGGACCGGTGGGAGAGCACCGAGTACAGCTGGACCAGGAAGCCCCAGCCGCGTCGCCCGGGCACCGGGACGCGGTCGGGTACCGACAGCAGGGGAGCGGAGGCCCGCCGCCGACCGGCGCTCGCGTGCAGGACGTGCGCTCCGGGAGGCAGCGGCGTCGAGAGAGCGCACACGCCGCCGCCCTCCAGCCGGACACGGGCCTCGGCGTCCGACGGCAGCCGCAGCTCCACGGCCGATCCCGCGCGGGAGACGACGCAGGCCGGCAGCAGCCTGTCCGCGTCCGCCGCTGCGCGGGCCGTGAGCGCCCGCCGGGCCGCGGCCGGGGTACTGGCGTCCACGCCGCACGAGGCCAGGACCGCGACCAGGGTGTCCGCGGCGACGGTGACACGGCGCCCCCGGTCGGTGACGTACTCGGTGCTCACGCCGTGCGCGCGGGCCAGTTCCCGCAGGGGCGCGTCGGGTGCGGTTCCCCGGCTCATGCGTGTCCCTCCACCGGAGCGAAGAGACGCTCCAGGACGGAGGCGACCCCGTCCTCGTCGTTGCCGGGGGCGATCTCGTCGGCCATGGCCCGCAGTTCGTGGTGGGCGCCCGCCACCGCCACGCCATGGGCGGCCCAGGCCAGCAGCGGGACGTCGTTGGGCATGTCGCCGAACGCGACGGCGTCGGCGCCGGTGAAGCCGAGCAGTTCGGCGGCACGGGCCACGCCGGCGCCCTTGTCCGTGCCCTCGGGCAGGACCTCCACCATGCCCTTGACCGAGTGCACGACGGTCACCGCGCCGCCCGTGAGCCGCCGGGTCACCGCGGCCAGCCGGTCCTCGTCGACCTCAGGGTGGTGCAGGATCAGCTTGTCGATGGGCGAGGTCCACAGCAGGTCGCGGTCGGTGGTCACGTCCCAGCCGTGACGGACCCGCTCCCCGAAGCCCGGAGTGACCTTGAAACGGCTCTCCGGCGGCGAGGTGACGATCCCCAGCTCGACCCGGCCCAGCTCCGCCTCGACCCGCTCGACGACGCTGCGGGCGAGGTCGCGGTCCAGGGACAGGGAGGACAGCAGCCGGTCGGTCCCCGCGTCGTACAGCTGCGCGCCCTGTCCGCACACCGCGAGGCCCCGGTAGCCGAGGGTCTCCAGGAGGTGCTTGCAGGCCACCGCCGGACGTCCGGTGACCACCAGGTGGTGGGCGCCGGACGAGGCGACCAGCTCCAGAGCCCGCCGGGTGCGCGCCGACACCGTGAGGTCGCTGCGCAGCAACGTCCCGTCCAGGTCGGTCGCCACCAGGCGGAACGCGGGCATGCGCACCGGCACCGCGTCCCAGACCACCCGGCCCGAGCGCAGCGTCACCATGGCCACGGCGTGGCTGCCGAGGGGCGGCCCGTCCAGCGTCCCGGCGAACACGCCGTCGTCCTCGTCGGCCGTCAGCGGCCGCAGGACGGCTCCCGCCGCGGAGGGCGCCGGTTCGTCCGAGGCGAGGGCCTCGGCGGCGGACTCCAGCGCGGCGCGCGGCGCCGGGCCCGCCGGCCGGTCCGCCGTGCCCGTGCGCCGGTGGACCCCGGCACGCGCGCCGGGCTCCGGGGAGTGGCCGCTCGCGACGGCGGCGGCCGTGGCGGCGGACCGGGCGGTCGGCGCGGGTGTCGCAGCCGTGGCAGGCCGTGCCGAGTCCGGGAGGTCGGCCGGGGCGGCCCCTCCCGGGTGGGCCCCCACCGGGTCCGCCGCCGCGGCCCTTCCGGGGCCGGACGGAGAGACTTCGGCGCGGCAGGCCACCGCGGCGGCCGCCTGCCCGGGGCGGGACGCCGACGAGGTCACCTCGACCACGAGCTCCACCCGGGAGGCCTCGGGGTGGGCGTATCGCACCCGCCAGACGCCGTCCGGACCGCTGGTGAGCCGGAACCGGCCCTCCAGCCGGGCCCGCAGGTCCGGCCGCCCGGCGCGCAGGGCCAGTTCGGCGCAGCGGGCGAAGTCCGCCCTGCCGTAGGCCGACGCGAAGAGCCGGTCCCAGGTGTTCGCGCCCAGCTCGTCGGCTCCGCATCCGAGAGCGCGGGCGAGGGCATCGGCGTCACCGCGTTCCGTCGCCGCCCGGACGACCAGGTCACGGTGCTCCGTGAAGGCGGAGGGCGGCAGCGCGTCCAGCCAGCCCCGCTCCACCAGGTCGGGCACCGCGGCCGGTGCGGGCTCGCCGGACAGGAGCCGCTCGTAGGCGGCCAGGCGCAGGCCGGCGGCGCGCGCCCAGGTGAAGGTGCGGCTCAGGCGACGGGCGTTGTCCGACAGCCTGGCGTAGGTGTCCGGCGCCGTACGGAAGACGGTCACGGCCTCACGTATGCGTTCCGCGAGAGCACCGGCCAGCCCCGGGTCGTCGTCGCGGAAGGAACCCGGCAGTGAGAATCCGGTCGCGTCCGGGGCGGTGACGGGGCGCCGGTGCCCGAAATGGGAGGTGACCCGCTGGGCCGTGGCCACCGGCACCGCACCGCAGGCCATGGCCTCGGCCTGGGCGATGAGGAAGCCGTCGAGTTCGAACTTGGAGGGGAAGACGCAGAAGTCGGCGCTCGCGGCCTGCTCGAACAGCGCCTCCTCGTCGGCGAGCCGCCAGTCCAGGTACACCTGGCCCGGATGCCGGTCGGCGAGCCGCTGGAACGCGGCGTTGGCGACGGCTGCCGGACCGTCACCGCCTCCGGTCGCGCAGCGGATCACGAAACCGACCTCCGGGTCGGCGGCCAGCACCTCCTCCACCGCCCGCATCAGCTCCAGTTGTCCCTTGTGGTGCACCGCGTAGCGGGCCGCGTGGTAGAAGACCGGACCGGACACCGTCAGACCCAGCGACCGGCGCACCGCGGCCCGGTCCACCGACTGCGGGTCGCGGGCCAGCCAGCTGTCGGCGATGCCGCATCCGCCGGCCAGCAGCCGGTCGGGACGCTCACGCAGCCTGCGGGCCACGGGGAGCGACTCGAAGAGGGCTCCGAGCGGTGTGCCCTCCCAGGTGACGTAGTGGTCGAGCTGACCGGGGGAGACGAAGTCGATCAGATCCGCGTCGGCGGCGATCAGCGGGAACACGCCCACGTGGTCCGGGCCGTACTCGACGTGCATCCGGGTGCCGGCCAGCGCCCGGGCCACGGCGGCGGCGGGGGAGTCCTCGGCGGGCGGGGGCCCGTCCAGGGCGTCGAGATCCGGACCGTGCACCTCGAACAGCTCCAGCAGCCTCTCCACCTGCGGCCGGTACACCTTCTGGGTGATGGGGGCGTTCGCCGCGATCGTGCTCACCGTCCGGTAGCGGTCGTCGTCGGCGAGGACCGCGGGCAGCAGGTAGTGGTAGGCCGGCTCGAAGGCGTGCACGACCGCCGGCCCGTCCGCCAGATACCGCTGCAGGAACCGCAGGCCGTCGACCTGGAAGACCAGCGGCTTGAAGTGGGCGAGGTCGCGGCCCTCGGCGGCCGGTGGCGGGTAGAGCCGGTCCGGCAGCAGGTCCAGGTGGGAGTCGGAGAGCAGATACACGTCCACGCCCTCCAGCTGCAGCAGATGGGCACGGGTGTCGAGGACGAGGCCGGTCGCGGCGGGCTGGCCCGGCCACACCTTGGGATCCAGCACCAGCGGCACCGTGTGCTCGTCGCGGTAGTCGAGTTCCCGTACACCGAACCGCTCCCGCAGCAGCTCCAGATGGCCGTGCGCGGGCGTGATCAGGGAGACCCGGTGGCCGCCTGAGGCGTACTGACGGGCGAGGTTCCACACGAGCGGTGAGAGGCCGCCGCGCATGAGCCGGTTGTCGAAGCCGCCGCATTCGAAGGAGAAGAGGACGAGGTGCATCCGGGTCACCCCCTCGGTCCGCCGGTCCGGGCGCGGGCGCAGGCCGCGCGCAGACCGGGCAGGTCGATGAACTCGGTGTGGGTGCCGGCGCTCGCGCAGGCGAACGCCCCGGCCACCGAACCGGCCAGGACGCTCTCCTCCACCGGCCGTCCCTCCAGGTGGGAGTGGAGGAAGGCGGTGACGAACGCGTCGCCCGCGCCGTTGGTGTCGACGACCGGCCGCTCGGGCCGCACCGCCGGGAAGTGGCGCGCCTCGGCCTCGCCCCGCAGCAGCAGGTGGCAGCCTTCCGCGCCGTCGGTGGCCACGACGAGACGCGCCCGGCCCTCCTCGACGATGCCGTGCAGCACCTCGTCCAGCCGGTCGCGCACGGCCGCGGCACTCATGAAGACGTAGTCGGAGGACAGGGCGTAGACGCGGTGGTGGGGGTTGACGCCGTCCCAGTCGTGCAGGTCCGTGGAACTGCTCACGCCGAGCCGGTGGATGTCCTCGTACAGGTCGCGGTTGTGTCCCACGATGGACAGGTGCACGTGCCGTGCCCGTTCCAGGTGCGGCAGGTAGAAGGCACGGGGCAGCCGCAGGTCCTCCGGGTGCCGGGAGTCGTAGAAGGAGAAGCGGCGGCCCTGCGCGTCGACCAGGTTCACGCCGCGCGGCGTGCCGTGCGCGGACACCTCGTGGCTGAAGTCGAGGCCCCGCTCGGCGTACGCGGCGAGCACCGCGTGGCCCTGCGGGTCGTCGCCGAGGAAGTCGATGAACTTGGTGGTCAGGCCGAGCGCGTGCCAGCCGAGCGCCACGCCGTTGCCGGTGTGCGCCACGTAGTCGTACACGGGCGGCACGTGCAGCGAATCGCCCGGCGGGACCTCCAGTCTCTCGACGCGGACGACGGTGTCCACACCGGCGCCGCCGACCACCAGGACGTCGTAGGGGGGCAGGCTCATGTACGGGTTCCTTCCATGACGGCTGCGGCGTCCTCGACCCGCTGCACCTGTCCGTTCTCCAGGACCACCGCCGAGTCGATGTCCTGGCCGGGGCCGACCGTCGCGCCGGGCAGCAGCACGCTGCGCCTGACCCGGGCGCCCGCCCCGACGCGTGTGCCGGGGAACAGCACGCTGTGCTCCACCCGGCCGTCGTTGACGAGGTCCGCCGGGACCACCGAGGCGACCACGCCGTGGGAGTCGGCCAACCAGCCGCGGTCCACTTCGGGCCGGAGGGTCCTCGGCATCCGTTCGACGGGGAGTCCGGCCCGGGGGCCGGCGGAGGCGAGCAGCAGATGCGCGCGGTGATAGCGCTCGACGGTGCCGATGTCCTCCCAGTGCCCGTCGACCCGGTGGCCGCGGATGTGCTCGCCCGCCGCCAGCATGGCGGGGATGACGTCCCGGCTGATGTCGTGCTGCCAGTCGGTGCCGTCGAGCTTCTCCAGGTAGCGGTGCAGCACCGCCGCGTCGAAGACGCAGAAGGCGGCGAACACCAGGTCGCTGGTCGGCTCGGCGGGCTTCTCCACGAACTCCGTGAGCCGGCCGGCACGATCGAAGCGGACCATGCCGAACAGGTGGACCCAGCGCCGTTCGATCCGCTGGTAGGCGACGGTCAGGGCGGCGCCGGAGGCGCGGTGGGCCTCGATCAGCGGGCCGTGGTCGAAGCGGTAGACGTGGTCGGCGTGCAGGACCAGCACCTGTTCGGGTCCGCCGCCGAAGACGTGTCCGGCCTTGCGGATCAGCGCGTCCGCGGTGCCCCGTTCGGCCGGCCAGGTGCGTTCGGGCAGCTCGCGCGGGAGCGCGTCCCCCGCGGCCCGGTAGGCGTCGTCGTACGGCCCGAAGTGGACCCGGAATCCCGGGTCGCGGTTCCACACCTGGTGCAGGTCGTCCATGAGCAGGCGTTCCTCGTACTGGGACAGCAGCAGCACCTCCCCCAGACCCGAGGCGCGCGCGTTGGCGAGGCTGAAGTCGATCAGCCGGCAGGCGCCGCCGTAGGGCACGAGCGGCTTCAGGCGTCCGGTGCCCAGCGGGCCCATGCGCCGTCCCTCGCCGCCCGCGAGCAGCACCGCGCGCACTCCTCCCCGTTCAGCCATGACGGGCCTCGTCCCAGGTGACCCGCCCGGAGACCAGCGTGAGCAGCAGGCGGGCCTCCGACGACGGCGGTGGTCCCTCGAACTCACCGGGTCCGGTGCGGCGCAGCTCCCGCACCTCGGGCAGCGCGCGGACCGCCGTGCCGCGGGGGCCGGGGGTCACCAGCTCCACGCGCTCGGCGTGCGGCAGCCGGTACACCAGCCTGCCGTCGTCGGTGACCGAGCACCGTTCACGGAGCCCGCGTGCCTCCTCGGCGGTCACGGCGTCGGGGAAGCGGTCCAGGATGTGCTCGCAGGTGGTGAAGTCGGCGCGGTCCCACGCGGTCCCGTAGAACCGGCGCGCGACCGAGGTGTCGACGGGGGCATGTCGCGCGTACGCCGCCAGGTCGCCGTGGTCGAGTGCGGCCTCCGCGGTGATCTCGTCGTCCTTCAGCTGGTCGAACCAGCCGTGCCGCAGGGCCCGTTCGGCGGCGGGCTCGGCGGGCTCGCCCCGCCACAGACGGCCGAAGGCGGCCAGGTGCAGTTCCGCGCAGTGCTCCCAGGTGAACCGCCGGGCGACGGCCTCCGCGCGGGCCGACAGCAGCTGGTAGCGGACCGGGTCCCCGGTCCGCAGGGCCACCGCCTCGTGGATGCGGGCGACGAGGGCGGCGGTGAGCAGCTGGTCGTCCTCGGCGAAGGAGCGGTTGACGGCCAGGCCGGTGGTGTCCGGCTCGGGCCGGGCGTGGAGGAAGTGGGCCATGCCCTCCTGCGCCGTGGCGATGGGCACGGCTCCGCAGACCATCGCCTCGCCCTGGGCGATGAGGAAGGTGTCCATCTCGAACTTGGAGGGGAAGAGGCAGAAGTCGGCGGACGCCGCGTACTCGAACACCCGTCGCTCGTCGACCCGGTCCGACTCCAGGTGCAGCCGCCCCGGGTGCCGTCGGGCGACCTCGCGGAAGTACGGGTCGTCCAGCGGGGCGCCGGAGATGCAGCGCACGACGAAGTTCGCGGCGAGACCGTCGCTCAGAACCCGGTCGACGGCGCGCATCAGTTCCAGCTGGCCCTTGTGGTGCAGGGCGTAGCGGGCGTTGTGGAAGAAGGTGGGGAGGGCGGGGTCCAGCCCGAGCCCGCCCAGCACCTTCGCCCGGTCGACCTCCCGCGGATCCCAGGCGAGCCACTGGTCGGAGATGGCGCAGCCGCCGACGAACATCTTGTGCGCGTTCTCCCGCACGGCGCGGGCCAGGGGCAGGTGCGCGAAGAGCGCTTCGAAGGGGGTGTCCCGGAACGAGGCGTAGAAGTCGAGCTGGCCGGGCGAGAGGAAGTCGATCAGATCGGCGTTCTCCAGGATCAGCTGGTACAGGGCGACGTGGTCCGGCGGGTACTCGTAGTGCAGATGGGTGAGTTGCTGGTACTGACGCACCGCTTCGAGCTCGGGCCCGGCAGGCGGGCCGTCCGGCGGGAGGTCGGCCGTGGCGCCCAGCAGCTCGAGCAACCGGCGTACCTCGGGCGCGTACACCTTCTTCGCGACCGGCATGTTGCTCTGCACCGTGCTGACGACGAGTTTCAGCGGGTCGTCGCGCAGCGCGGCCGGCAACAGGTAGTGGTAGTACGGCTCATGGGCGTGGACGAGCGCCTTCTCCTCGCCGAACCAGTGGCGCAGGAAGCGCACGCTGTCCGCCTGGAAGACCAGCGGCTTGAAGAAGACGAGGTCCTGGCCCTTGGCGGAGTAGGGCGGGTAGAAGGTGTCCGGAAGCCGGTCGAGGTAGTCGTCGGAGAGGAAGTACAGGTCCACTCCGTCCAGGCGGATGCGGTGCGCGGTGGTGCGCAGCGGCAGCCGGACCTCGGCGGGGAAGTCCTGCCACACGTCGGGGTCGAGCACCAGGGGCAGGACGTACTCGTCCGCGTAGTCGAGGTCCTCCACCTCGTACCTGCCCCGCAGGTCGTCGAGTCTGCCGTGCGCGGGAGTGACGATGGAGACCCGGTGGCCGCGGGCGGCGAACGCCCGGGACAGGTTCCACAGGTACACCGAGGTGCCGCCCTGCAGGAAGGTGTGGTCGAAGCCGCAGCATTCGAAGTAGGTCTCGATGATGTGCATACGGGGCTCTGTCACGGTCACGTCCTTGCGGGAAGAGTCGGGGCCGGGGTGAGGGCGCCGAGGGCGAGGGCATGGCGCAGGTCGATCGCGGCGTGGTAGGGGCGGGCGTGGTCGATGTTGTAGGCGAGTTCGTGCAGCAGCCGGCCCAGGTACAGCAGGCGGCGCAGGGGGCCGTCCGCGGTCCGCCCCAGGAGCAGCCGCAGGACCTGCGTCCGCCAGATGTCGGCGGCGCGGAAGACCCGCCGCAGCTCGGCGCGCGGCCCGGCGGGGCAGTCCTCGGCGCCGTCCAGCGCGCCCCGCATGGTGTCGAGGGAGTCGATGCCCAGGCGCTGCCCGCTCTCGAAGGCCGCTTCGTCGGCGGTGAAGTACTCCAGAGCGCGCTGGACGGCCACCAGGTCCTGCACCGGTGACTGCGCGGCCCAGCCCGCTTCGTCCGGTCCGAGCGCGGGGGTGGACATGTCGATGACGTTCATCGACCAGCCTCCGTCGTCCCGAGGCCGGCACAGCAGGTGGGACAGGTGCAGGTCGCCGTGGCACGGCCCGGAGGGGAATCCACCCGGTGCGGCGTCGAAGGCGGCGCCCAGCAGGGAGGCCTCCTGCCGCAGGGCCGCGAAGGCGGCGGCGCGGGGCGCCTCGGGCACGGAGATCCGCGCCGAGGCCAGGGCGGCCGTGCGGTCGACGCCGCGCGCCAGCACCTCGCGCACCGGATAGGGCGGTCCGGGATGTCCGCCGAGCCTGGCGTCCAGGTCCCGGTGGAATCCGGCCAGGAACCGCCCGGCGTCGCGCAGGTTGCGCGCCAGCGGACGCAGATGCGCCTCCACGGCGGCTGCGAGGTCGCCGGGATCCTGCGCGCCGGTCACCTTCGGCCACAGCGACCGCATGCTCTGCCTCAGCGGCAGGTCGATGCCGTCGCCCGGCGCGTACGCGTAGAACACGCCCAAAGTGCGGGTGACGCCGTCGGCGGGATCGACGTAGGCGTAGTCGCCGGCCCAGTCGGGGGTCCGGCCGGTGCGGTTCATCAGCCGCAGGAGCTCCGGCTCGCGGGCGGCCTCGTCCAGCCGCCGGTAGGTCTTGTGGACGTAGGCCCTGCCGTCGTTCTCGAGCAGCGACAGGGCGTTGGAGGACCAGCCGCGCTCGAACGGCAGCGGGCGCACCGAGCGCCCGGTGAGCCCGCTGCCGCGGAAACGCACCCAACCGCCGCGGGACGTGCGCAGACTGGCCTCGGCGCCGACGGCGTCCAGCGCGGCGGCGTCGTACTCCGGGCTGCCGTGCGCCTCTTCGGCAGCGGTCCCCCCGGAGCCGCGGCGGACCGGGACGAACCAGCGCTGTCCCGCCGCCGGCCCGCCGACGGCGGCCACCACCAGCAGGTGCGCGGAGCCGAGTTCCGCGTGGTCGACACACTCGAAGCGCTCGGCCCGCCGGCCGTCCTCGGACATCCAGGGGGCCGCGCGGAGCAGCGGGCCGAGATCGTCATCTCGCATCATGGCGACTCAACTTCCGGTCATCTCGTATCGGTTGACGCCACGGCGCCATACGGCCAGGGCGAGCGCGAGGGCGCCGGCCGTCACCACGGGCAGCCAGCCGAGCAGTCCCCTGTCGCCGTTCAGCAGGTAGACGCTGGGCACATAGGCGGTGAAGGCGAAGGGGAGCACCCAGGTGAGCAGGGCCTTCAGCGACGGGTGGTAGATGTCCAGCGGGTAGGCGGAGAACTCCGACACCTGACTGGCCGCGTACATCGCCGGCATGCTCGTCACGGTCCAGAAGGACAGCGAGGCGAAGAGCAGTTTGACCGAGGTGTGCACGAGGGCACCGCACAGCACCAGGAGCGGCGCGAGGACCCACTGCAACACGGTCAGGGACAGGCCGAGTTCGTGTCCCGCGTAGCCCACCACCACGGCGCCGACGATGAGTTCGCCGAGCCCGTCGGGATGGAAGAAGCGTTCCGACAGCAGGGAGAACAGCGGGTCGACCGGCCTGACGAGGTAGCGGTAGAACTCGCCGCGCTGGACGAGTTTGCGGCCCAGTTCCCACAGCTGGTCGGTGAAGAGGTGGTCGAGCCCCCGGGGCAGCAGGGAGAAGCCCAGCAGGAACAGCACCTCGTGGTACGACCAGCCGCCCACGACGGGAACCTGCCGGAAGACGAGGCCGACGACCGCCGTCTGCACGCCGACCCGGACCAGGAACGCGCCCGCGCCGAGCACGAAGTCCGTGCGGTAGGCGGCCAGCCGGTGCAGGCCGACCCCGCCGAGGAACCAGGAGAGCCGCAGGTACCGCACCATCGTGCGTGTCATCCGCCGAGCACCTCCAGCCGTCCGAGGGCCGCGCGCCAGAGCGCGGCGCACAGCAGCGCCAGTCCGGCCGCCCAGGCCGCCTGCTGGGCGAGCAGCCCGAGGGCGCCCGGCCAGCCGTCGTACCGGCCCAGGAGCAGGGTCAGCGGGCCGTCGACCATGCCGCGGAAGGGGAGTGCCCGCGCCAGCGCCGCCAGCGGGCCCGGCATCAGCGCGAGCGGCACGAGTTGTCCGGCGAAGAAGGCGACGACGCTCTGCTTGACCATCCGCACGCCCCAGGTGTTGGTGGTGAGGAAGCCGGTCATCCCGGTCAGCAGGTTCACGCAGAACGCCAGCAGCACCGAGAGCGCGGTGGAGACGGCGAACAGCAGCAGATCGGCCGGGCGGGGCGCGCTGAGCGGCACGAGCAGCGCGAACAGGCCGAGGACCGGCAGCCCGACCAGGACGGCGTTGGCCGCCACCACCGGCAGGCAGGCGAAGAACCGCATCACCGGATAGCTCACGGGGCGCACGAGCATGACGGCGACGTCGCCGCGGTACACCTCGGCGGCGACCTCGTCGTCCACCCGGTTGGTGTGCAGCACCTGGAGGATCTGTCCCACCAGCAGATAGGTGGTGATGTCGGCCACCGTGAAGCCGCCCGGGCCGCGGCCGGGGGTGCCCGCGTACACGGCGCGCCACAGGAAGACGGTCACGGCCGCGCCGGCGGCCGCGGTCATGGCCGTCATCGCGAACATGGAGCGGTACTGCAGCAGTGACTGCAGGCCGCTGGTGGCGAACGGCACGTAGCGGCGCGCGCGGGCGATCACGGAGCGCTCTCGGGGGCGAGCGCGGGTGCCGCGGCGCGGGATCCGGCGTAGATCTCGCGGAGCACGTCCTCGAGGCCGGGTTCGGGGGCGTACCAGTCGGCGAGGTCGAAGCGGTCCAGGAGGAAGGCGAGGACCTCGCGGGAGGTGTAGCGGCCGGTGGGGTAGTCGACGCGGACGCGGCCTCCGTCCTGCGGTGTGACGCGCACGCCGGGCAGGCCGGCCTCGATCCGTTCCCGGGCCGTCGCCGCCGTGGTGCCGTCCCGGTGGTCGAAGACGACCGAACGGTGGTCGGCGGTGCGCAGCAGGTCCTGCAAGGTCCCCTGGTGGACGACCCGGCCGTGGTCGACGACCAGGGCGCTGTCGCAGATCGCGGCGATGTCGGCGATGTCGTGGCTGGTGAGCACCACCGTCGTGCCCAGTTCCCGGTGGGCGCGGTTGACGAGTTGGCGTACCGCGTCCTTGAGCACCATGTCGAGGCCGATCGTCGGCTCGTCCCAGAACAGCACCGCCGGGTCGTGCAGCAGGCTGGCGGCGATCTCCGCGCGCATGCGCTGCCCGAGGCTCAGCTGGCGCACCGGCGTGGAACCCAGCGCGCCGATGTCGAGGAGGTCGTCGTACAGCGCGAGGTTGCGCCGGTAGACCGGTTCGGGGATGTCGTAGATGCGGCGCAGGATGCGGAAGGAGTCGGGGACCGACAGATCCCACCACAGCTGGCTGCGCTGGCCGAAGACGACGCCGATGGTGCGGGCGTTGCGCCGGCGGTGCCGGTACGGCTCCAGTCCGCCCACCAGGCAGCGGCCGGAGGTGGGGGTCATGATGCCGGTCAGCATCTTGATGGTGGTCGACTTCCCGGCGCCGTTGGCGCCGATGTAGGCGGTCTTGGCGCCGGCCGGTATCGCGAAGGAGACGTCGTCGACGGCGCGCACGACGCGGTACTCGCGGCTGAGGAGGGTGGAGAGGCTGCCCAGCAGACCGGGTTTGCGCTCGGCCAGCCGGAACTCCTTGACGAGATGTTCCGCCACGATCACGCGACCACCCGTTCGACTGCCTTCTCGAGCAGGCGTAAGCCCTCGTCGAGCAGTGCCTCCTCGATGGTGAACGGCGGTGCCAGGCGCAGGATGTGGCCCCCGAGGGAGGTGCGCAGCCCGAGGTCGAGGGCGGTCGTGTAGACGGCCCGGGCCACGTCGGGCGCAGGCGTGCGCTCCGCCGGGTCGGTGACGAACTCCAGGCCCCACAGCAGGCCGATACCGCGCACCTGGCCCAGTTGCGGGAAGCGGGACCGCAGGCCGCCGAGGCGGTCCTCCATGATCTCGCCGAGGACGCGGACGCGTTCGATCAGGCGGTCGCGCTCGACGACTTCGAGGGTGGCACGGGCGGCGGCGATCCCCAGCGGGTTGCTGGCGTACGTCGAGGCGTACGCGCCCGTGGTGGCCGCCTCCGGGCGGCGCAGCAGCTCGGCGCGGCCGGCGAGCACCGCGAAGGGGAATCCGCTCGCGGTGCCTTTCGAGAGCATGGCCAGGTCCGGCTCTATGCCGAAGAGTTCACTGGCGAGGAAGGCGCCCGTGCGGCCGCCGCCGGTGAGGACCTCGTCCGCGACGAGCAGGACACCGTTGTCGTGGCAGGCTTCCGCGACGCGTTCCCAGTAGCCGGGCGGCGGCACGATCACCCCGGCCGCGCCGAGGACGGGCTCGAAGACCAGCGCGGAGACGTTGGGCTTCTCGGCGATGTGTCTGCGCACGAGCGTCGCGCAGCGCACGTCGCACGAGGGGTACTCCAGCTCCAGGGGGCAGCGGTAGCAGTAGGGGCTGTACCCCAGCACGCTGTTGCCGCTGAAGGCCTGGTGGCCGATGTCCCAGTGGACGAGCATCCGGGCGCCCATGGTCTTCCCGTGGAAGCCGTGGCGCAGGGCGCCGATCCTGTTGCGGCCGGGGGGTGCGGTCGCCTGCACGACCCGCAGGGCGGCCTCGACGACCTCGGCGCCGGTGGAGAAGAACGCGTAGGTGTCGAGCTGTTCGGGCAGGAGTCTGGCCAGCAGTTCGAGGAGTTCGGCGCGGTCCGGGGTGGCGCTGTCGTGGACGTTCCACAGGCGGCGCGCCTGAGCGGTGAGCGCCTCGACGACCTCCGGGTGCCCGTGGCCGAGGGACTGGGTGAGGGTGCCGGCCGCGAAGTCGAGGTACTGGTTGCCGTCGAGGTCGGTGAGGACGGGGCCGCGCCCCTCGGCGAACACCCGGCGTCCGTGGACGGCTTCCTCGGAAGCGCCCGGGGCCAGGTGCCGTGCCTCTCGTGCCAGGTGCTCTGTCTGCCGTAAGCCTGTCATCGCTGCCCCTGCTCGTCGGGCCGAACGCACAAGACCGCCACATGGAACTGCGGTGCGGCGCACCGCTGTTGGCGGTTCGGCGTTGAGTCAAACACTTGAAGGCAGAACCCTGCAAGGCATTGCTGATGCTTTCAGAAAACTATTGCGGTGAGTCGTCGTACTCTGGTTGAGTCGAAGCGCTGACGGCGACACCACGCCTCTCGCTCGAGGAGGGACCTGTGAGAACACGCCCCCAGATCTGCCCGCCCACCCGGAGGTCTCGGTGAAAGCCCTGGTCCTGGCAGGTGGCACGGGCAGCAGACTCAGGCCGTTCACCCACACCGGCGCCAAGCAGCTCCTTCCCATCGCCAACAAGCCCGTGCTGTTCTACGCCCTGGAGTCCCTCGCCGCCGCCGGCATCCGCGAGGTCGGCATCGTGGTGGGCGAGTACGGCCGGGAGATCCGTGAACTGACCGGTGACGGCCAGGCGTTCGGGTTACGCATCGCCTACCTCCGGCAGCACCGACCCCTGGGCCTCGCGCACGCGGTGCGCATCGCCCGCGACTTCCTGGGCGACGACGACTTCCTGCTCTACCTGGGGGACAACTACCTCCCGCAGGGTGTCACCGACTTCGTCCGCCGCACGGGGGCGGACCCCGCGGCGGCCCGCCTGCTGCTCACCCCGGTCGCGGACCCGTCCGCCTTCGGCGTCGCGGAGGTCGACGCCGAGGGCAACGTGCTGCGCCTGGAGGAGAAGCCCGACAGCCCCCGCAGTGCGCTCGCCCTCATCGGCGTGTACGCCTTCAGCCCGGCCGTGCACGAGGCGGTACGGGCCATCACCCCGTCCGCGCGCGGTGAACTGGAGCTCACCCATGCCGTGCAGTGGATGATCGAGCACGGGCTGCGCGTGCGGGCCGACACCACCACCCGCCCCTGGCGCGACACCGGCAGCGTCGACGACCTCCTGGACGTGAACCACCATGTCCTGGACGGAGTGGAAGGCCTCGTCGAGGGCAAGGTCGACGCGCACAGCACACTGGTCGGCCGGGTGCGGGTCGCCGAGGGCGCGATCGTGCGCGGTTCGCGCGTCGTGGGTCCCGTGGTCATCGGCGCGGGCGCCGTCGTCAGCAACTCCAGCGTCGGCCCGTACACCTCCATCGGGGAGGACTGCCGGGTGGAGGACAGCGCCATCGAGCACTCCGTCCTGTTACGCGGAGCCCAGGTGGAGGGGGTGTCGCGGATCGAGTCCTCGCTCATCGGCCGCGGCGCCGTCGTGCGTCCGGCCCCCCGTCTGCCGCGGGCCCACCAACTCGTGATCGGCGACTACAGCAAGGTGTATCTCACCTCATGAACGCCCGGATCCTCGTCACCGGCGGAGCGGGCTTCATCGGCTCCGCCTACGTCCGCCACCTGCTGGCGCCCGAAGCGTCCGAAGGCACGGCGGTGACCGTCCTCGACCGCCTCACCTACGCCGGCAGTCTCGCCCGTCTCGACGCCGTGCGCGACCACGCCGACCTCACCTTCGTGCAGGGCGACGTGTGCGACGCGTCCCTGGTGAACGCCCTGGCCGCGCAGCACGACCAGATCGTGCACTTCGCGGCCGAGTCGCACGTCGACCGCTCGATAGCCGACGGCGGCGCCTTCACCCGCACCAACGTGCTGGGCACCCAGGTGCTGCTCGACGCGGCCCTCCGCCACGACGTGCGCACCTTCGTCCACATCTCGACCGACGAGGTGTACGGCTCCCTCCCGCACGGCGCAGCCAGGGAGGACGACCCGCTGCGCCCGACCTCGCCGTACGCGGCGTCGAAAGCGGCCTCCGACCTCATCGCGCTGGCCCACCACCACACCCACGGCCTGGATGTGCGGGTGACCCGCTGCTCGAACAACTTCGGCCCCCGCCAGCATCCCGAGAAGCTCATCCCGCGCTTCCTGGCCTGTCTCCTCTCCGGCGACGACGTCCCGCTCTACGGCGACGGGCAGCACGTACGCGACTGGCTGCACGTCGACGACCACGTCCGCGCCGTCGAACTCGTCCGTGCGTCGGGCAGACCGGGGGAGATCTACAACATCGGGGGCGGCACCTCGCTGCCCAACCTCGAACTCACGCACCGGCTGCTGGAGTTGTGCGGGGCCGGTCCGGACCGGATCGCGCACGTCCCGAACCGCAAGGGCCACGACCGGCGTTACGCGGTGGACCACACCAAGATCACGGCCGAGCTCGGGTACCGGCCCCGGGCCGACTTCGCGACCGCGCTGGCCGACACCGTGGAGTGGTACAAGCGGCATGCCGACTGGTGGGGACCGCTGTTCGCGTCCCCGTGAGGCGACCTCGCCCCGGGGACGCCGGGAGTGCGCCGGGCGATCGGCGGGCCACCGGTCACCCGGCCCGGACGGTTCCGGCGGCTCAGCGCCGGTCCGGCGAGCGCTGCTCGCTCCGCGGACCGGCGGAGGTGGAGCCCCGCACCACCAGTTCCGGCATGAAGACGAACTCCGCGCGAGGCGGCGGCGTACCGGCGATCTCCTCCAGCAGCGCGTCCACGGCGACCTGCCCCATCGCCTTGACGGGCTGGCGGACGGTGGTCAGGGGCGGATCGGTGAAAGCGATGAGAGGAGAGTCGTCGAAACCGATGACGGAGATGTCGCCGGGTACGTCCAGCCCTCGCTGCCGCGCCGCCCGCACGGCACCGAGCGCCATCATGTCGCTGGCGCAGATGACGGCCGTGCACCCCCTGCCGATCAGCGCGGCCGCCGCGGCCTGACCGCCCTCCAGGGTGAAGAGCGAGTGCTGGACGAGCTCCTGGCACTCCTCCTGCGCCGGTCCGAGCTGCTCGCGCAGGGCTGCCCGGAACCCCTCGATCTTGCGCTGCACCGGCACGAACCGCGCCGGCCCCAGCGCGAGACCGATGCGGGTGTGCCCCAGTTCCGCCAGGTGTGCCACGGCCAGACGCATGGCGGCCCGGTCGTCGGGGGAGACGAAGGGGGCCTCGATCCGGGGGGAGAACCCGTTGACGAGCACGAACGGCACGCCCCGCTCGTGCAGCCGGTCGTAGCGCCCGGTGTCGGCCGTGGTGTCCGCGTGCAGTCCGGAGACGAAGATGATGCCGGCCACCCCGCGGCTCACGAGCATCTCCGTGAGTTCGTCCTCGGTCGATCCCCCCGGCGTCTGTGTGGCCAGCACGGGCGTGTACCCCTGACGCGTCAACCCCTGGCCTATCACCTGGGCCAGCGCGGGGAAGATGGGGTTGTCCAGCTCCGGCGTGATCAGGCCGACCAGTTCCGCGCGCCGCTGGCGCACCGGATGCTCGTAGCCGAGTGCGTCGAGAGCGGCGAGGACCGAATCGCGCGTGCCCGACGCCACGCCGCGCGCGCCGTTGAGAACCCGGCTCACCGTGGCCTTGCTGACGCCCGCCTGGGCTGCGATGTGGGCAAGCCGCGCGGTCATGGCAGTGCACTGTACCCGCAGGCTCTCGGCGTGCCCAGGGCGCCCGGTGCGGGGAGGCGCGGCCACCGCGACCCGACGTCCGCGCGCGGGTCGAACGGAGAGCCCGGAAGGCGTCCGCACAATGGCTGAAACTACTTGCTGCAAAATCCAGCAAGTACTTTCGGTGGCTTTTCGATCCTGTTACGTTCCTGGCAACCCCGGCGCCGCGCAGGAGCGGACCGCGTGAGGCGTCGACGCCTCCGCCCAATTCCGGGACCACTCAGAGGAGTTCACATGCGGCGTGGCATTGCGGCCACCGCGCTGATCGCGACCCTGGCCCTCACCATCTCGGCGTGCGCAGGGGATGACGACGCCGGGAACAACGCCGACGGCGGCAAGGAGCTCTCGGGGACCGTCACCTTCTGGGACACCTCCAACGAAGCCGAGAAGGCGACTTATCAGGCCCTCGCCGAAGGCTTCGAGAAGGAGCACCCGAAGGTCGACGTCAAATACGTCAGCGTCCCCTTCGGCGAAGCGAACGCCAAGTTCAAGAACGCCGCCGGCGGCAACTCCGGCGCCCCGGACGTGATGCGCACGGAGGTGGCCTGGGTCGCGGACTTCGCCAGCATCGGCTACCTCGCCCCGCTCGACGGCACGGCGGCACTCGACGACGAGACGGACTACCTCCCGCAGGCCGCGGCCAGCACCAAGTACGAGGGGAAGACCTACGCGGTGCCGCAGGTGATCGACACCCTCGCGCTCTTCTACAACAAGCAGTTACTCAAGAAGGCCGGCGTCCCGGCGCCGGCCTCCGTCGCCGAGTTGAGGACGGCCGCCGCGAAGATCACCGCGAAGACCGGCGCGACCGGGCTCTACCTGCGCGGCGACGACCCGTACTGGTTCCTGCCCTACCTGTACGGCGAGGGCGGCGACCTGGTCGACGAGAAGAGCAAGACCGTCACCGTCGACGACGAGGCCGGGACGAAGGCCTACCAGGTCCTCAAGGACCTGGTGGACAGCAAGGCGGCGATCACGGACGCCTCCGACGGCTGGAACAACATGGAGAACGCCTTCAAGTCGGGCAAGGTCGCCATGATGCTCAACGGTCCGTGGGCCATCGAGGACGTACGGGCGGGCGCCCAGTTCAAGAACCCCGAGAACCTGGGAGTCGCACCCGTTCCGGCCGGCAGTGCCCGCCAGGGGTCGCCCCAGGGCGGATGGAACCTCTCGGTGTACGCGGGCTCGAAGAACCTCAACGCCTCCTACGCCTTCGTGAAGTACATGAGCTCGGCCGCGGTGCAGCAGCAGACCACCGAGAAGCTGAGCCTGCTTCCCACCCGCGCCTCCGTCTACAAGGTCCCGGCGGTGGCGGACAACCAGATGGTGAAGTTCTTCAAGCCCGCCGTCGACAAGGCCGTCGAACGGCCCTGGATCGCCCAGGGCAACGCCCTCTTCGAACCGATCCGCCTCCAGATGGCCAACGTGCTGTCCGGCAAGACCGACCCGGACAAGGCGGCCGCGAACACCGGCGACGCCTACCGCAAGCTGCTCGAGGACTACAAGTAGGCCGCGGGAGGGCTGACCGACCCATGGCTGTCGAGACCAGCAGGTCGACGGCGAGGGCCGCAGGCGCACCGAGCGCCCGCGACCGAGGCCGCCGTACCGACCACAAGAAGCCCCCGGGGCGGCTGCGCAGAGCCCTGACCACGCACTGGTACGCATGGAGCATGGTCGCCCCCGTGGTGGCCGTGATCGGCGTGATCATCGGATACCCCCTGGCGCGCGGCGTCTGGCTGTCCTTCACGGACGCCGACGAGGCGAACGTCGAGCGCACCATCGGCGTCAACCACATCCCCGCCACCTACGACTACGTCGGACTCGCCAACTACAAGGCGATCCTCCAGGACGGTGTCTTCTGGGACCGGCTCGGCTGGACGACGGTGTGGACCGTCAGCTGCGTCGCCCTGTCCTTCACCCTCGGTCTGGTGCTGGCCGTCATGCTCAACCGCACCTTCACCGGCCGCTCCCTGTACCGCACGGCGCTGATCCTGCCCTGGGCGGTGCCGGCGTTCATCTCCGTGTTCACCTGGCGCCTGCTGTTCAACGAACGCAGCGGCCTGTTCAACAAACTCCTCGCCGACGGCGGCATCGAGCAGATCTCCTGGCTGAACGACCCGACCTGGGCCAAGGTCTCCGTCATCACCGTGAACGTCTGGCTGGGCGTGCCGTTCATGCTCATCGCTCTCCTCGGCGGCCTGCAGTCCATCCCGGGTGAGCTCTACGAGGCGGCCGAGATGGACGGGGCGAGCCCCTGGCAGCGCTTCCGCCACATCACCGTGCCGGGCCTGCGGTCCGTGTCGAGCACGGTCGTCCTGCTCAGCGCCATCTGGACCTTCAACATGTTCCCGGTCATCTTCCTGCTGACCCGGGGCGGCCCGGGGGACGCCACCGAGATCCTGGTGACGTACGCCTACCGCATGTCCTTCGTCATCAGCCCCCGGGACTACGCGACGTCCGCCGCCTGGGGCGTGCTGATCCTGCTGCTCCTCGCACTCTTCGCGACGGCCTACCGCCGGTCGCTGCGCACGCAGGGAGACACCTGGTGACCGACACACGAACCCGCCCGCCCGAAGCCGCCGGCGCCCGGTCCACGGTGTCCCCGCGCAAGCGCGGCGACCGCGGCCCGCTGGCCTCCCTCGGACTGCATCTGACGCTGCTGACCGCCTCCGCGGCCGCCGTCTTCCCGCCGCTGTGGCTGCTGGTCACCTCCTTCAAGCCCAAGACCGACGCGTTCGACACGTCGTTGGTGAAGGACTTCACGCTCGGCAACTACCGCCACGTGGTGAGCGACACGGACTTCCTGTCCTGGCTGCAGAACTCGCTCGTCGTCGTCGGCCTGACCACGGTGATCGGCGTCTTCATCTCCGCCACCACCGGATACGCGGTGAGCCGCTTCCGCTTCCCCGGCATGCGCGCCCTCATGTGGATGCTCCTGCTCACCCAGATGTTCCCGGTCGCGGTGCTCATCGTGCCGCTCTACAACCTGCTCGCCGACCTCGGGCTGCTCAACCAGCCGGGCGGCCTCGTCGTCACCTATCTCACCGTCGCGGTGCCGTTCTGCGCCTGGATGATGAAGGGCTACTTCGACGGCATCCCGGTCGAGATCGACGAAGCCGGCCGCGTCGACGGACTCAACCCGTTCGGGACGTTCTGGCGCCTGGTGCTGCCCCTGGCCAAACCGGGGCTCGCCGTCACCGCCTTCTACACCTTCATCACCGGCTGGGCCGAAGTGGCCTACGCCTCCGCCTTCATGACCGGCGAGGAGAACCTCACGCTCGCCGGTGGCCTCCAGACGTTCGTCAACCAGTACACGAGTGACTGGGGTTCGCTGACCGCGGCCGCCGTGATCATCGCGGTCCCCGCCGCGATCGTCTTCGGGCTCGTCCAGCGACACCTCGTCTCGGGTCTGACCGCGGGCGCCACCAAGTCCTGACCGTCCCCCCACCGCAGGCAGGGAAGACATGACCCAGCACCTCGCTGAACCCAGCACCGAGACCCGACCCCCGAGCCCGGCCGAGCGACCGGGCTGGTGGCGGGACGCCGTGATCTACCAGGTCTACCCGCGCAGCTTCGCCGACAGCGACGGCGACGGCGTCGGCGACCTCCAGGGCATCCGCTCCCGACTGCCGTATCTGCGGGACCTGGGCGTCGACGCCGTCTGGCTCAGCCCCTTCTACGCCTCACCCCAGGCCGACGGCGGCTACGACGTCGCCGACTACCGGGCCGTCGACCCCGTGTTCGGCACGCTGCTCGACGCGGACGAACTGATCCGCGAAGCGCACGGCCTCGGACTGCGCGTGATCGTCGACGTGGTCCCCAACCACTGCTCGGACCAGCACGACTGGTTCCAGCGCGCCCTGCGCGAGGGCCCCGGATCCCCGCTGCGCGACCGCTTCCACTTCCGGCCGGGACGCGGTCCCGCCGGGCAGGCCCCGCCCAACGACTGGGAGTCCATCTTCGGCGGCCCCGCCTGGACGCGAACCGAGAACCCGGACGGCACACCGGGGGAGTGGTACCTCCACCTCTTCGCGCCCCAGCAGCCCGACTTCAACTGGGAGAGCCCCGCCGTGCGGGACGAGTTCCGGTCCGTGCTGCGGTACTGGCTCGACATGGGCATCGACGGCTTCCGGATCGATGTCGCCCACGGGCTGGTCAAGGCCGCCGGACTGCCCGACACGGGCCACACCGGTCAGCTGCACCTGCTGGGCACGCAGGCGCTGCCCTTCTTCGACCAGGACGGCGTGCACGAGATCTACCGCTCGTGGCGCGACATCCTCGACGAGTACCCGGGCGAACGCATCGGCGTCGCCGAGGCCTGGACGCCGAGTGCGCAACGCACGGCGAAGTACCTGCGGGCCGACGAACTGCACCAGGCGTTCAACTTCCACTACCTGGGTGCCGGCTGGGACGCCGAGGCGCTGCGCCGGGCCGTCGACGAGTGTCTCGACGCCATGCGTCCGGTCGGCGCGCCCAGCACCTGGGTGCTGTCCAACCACGACGTCGTCCGGCACGCCACGCGACTCGCCGCGGACGGTCCCGAGCAGGGGCTGCGCCGGGCCCGCGCGGCGACGCTGCTGATGCTGGCGCTGCCCGGATCCGCCTACCTCTACCAGGGCGAGGAGCTCGGCCTGCCGGAGGTCACCGGGCTGCCGGACGAGGTGCGACAGGACCCCTCGTTCTTCCGGGACAACGGCCAGGACGGACTGCGCGACGGCTGCCGGGTGCCGATCCCGTGGGAGGGCGCCGAGGCCCCGTACGGCTTCGGCCCCGTCTCGGGAGGGCCGGCCTGGCTGCCGCAGCCGGACGGCTGGCGGGACCTGTCGGTCGAGGCCCAGTCGGGGGATCCCGATTCGACGCTGGAGCTCTACCGCAGTGCGCTGGCACTGCGCCGGGAGCACCCTGCGCTCGGCGCCGGGGACGCCGTCGAGTGGCTCGAGGCCCCCGACGGGGTGCTCGCGTTCCGACGCACCGCGCGGGGCCCCGGCGACGGACGGTGGCACGGCGACCTGGTCTGCGCCGTCAACCTGACCGGCGCACCGGTGCGGTGGTCGGTTCAGGGGCGGCCGCTGCTCAGCAGCCGCGGGCCGCTGCCCTCCGACGAGACGGCCGAGCTTCCCGCGGAGACCACCGTCTGGTGGGCGGTGTGACCCTCTCCTTGGCGCGGGGCGTCGAGAACGGCGCCCCGCGGCTCACCGACATCGCGGCTCAGGCCGGGGTCAGCGAGGCCACGGCGAGCCGGGTGCTCAACGGCAGACCCGGCGTCGCCCCAGCCACCCGGCGGCGGGTGGTGGCCGCACTCGACGTGCTCGGCTACGACCGGCCGGTCCGGCTGCGCCAGCGCAGTGCCGGCCTGGTCGGGCTGGTCATCCCGGAGCTGACGAATCCGATCTTCCCCGCGTTCGCCCAGGTCATCGAGCAGGTGCTGGCAGGCCACGGGTACACGCCCGTCCTGTGCACGCAGATGCCCGGCGGTTCCACCGAGGACGAACTGGTGGAGCAGCTGGAGGACCGCGGTGTCACGGGCATCGTCTTCCTGTCCGGGCTGCACGCGGACACGACCGCCGACCCCGCGCGGTATCACCAACTCACCTCGCGCCGTGTGCCGTTCGTCCTGGTGAACGGCTACAACGAGCACATCACGGCCTCCTTCGTCTCGTCCGACGACCGGTCCGCCGTGCGGATGGCGGTACGTCATCTGGCCGATCTGGGCCATGAGCGGGTCGGGCTCGCCGTCGGGCCCACCCGTTTCGTGCCCTCACGGCGCAAGACCGAGGAGTTCGCGGCCGCCGTGCGCTCGCTGTGCGGGACGCCGCCGGACGAGGCCGAGCGGAGTGTGGAGCGCACGCTGTTCACCGTCGAGGGGGGCCACGCGGCCGGGGCGGCGCTGCTCGACAGAGGGTGCACGGCCATCGTCTGCGGGAGTGACCTGATGGCCCTGGGCGTGATCCGCGCGGTGCGCGATCGCGGTCTGGAGGTCCCGCGTGACGTCTCGGTCATCGGGTTCGACGACTCTCCGCTGATCGCGTTCACGGATCCTCCGCTCACCACCGTGCGTCAGCCGGTGCAGGCCATGGCGACCGCCGCGGTGGGCGCGCTGCTGGAGGAGATCGGAGGGAATCCGGTGCAGCGCGCGGAGTTCGTCTTCCAGCCGGAGCTGGTCGTCCGCGGGTCCACGGCCCGGCGGCACGGGTGACCCGGGTGTGAGGGAGAGGCTCCGCAGCCTGCCCTGGTCGGGGCAGCGGGGCGGCGTGAGGCTGCGGAGCCCCGGCTGGAGATCCGGTCCGGCGGGCCGGGCGCGTGGACCCGTGCGGGTCTCCGATCCGCCGGACCGGACAGTGATTGAACGTAACACCTCTGAAACGCTTACGAAAGAGCTTCCAGCCACTCAACTAACGCTCCAAACAGTGTGTTTGACGTCCACGAAGGGAATACCAGGGCGTCTCGACAGGAGGGTTGACCGATGAACCAGAGGCTCGTACGGTCTCGACCGCAAGTGTTTGCTGATGTGTTTCAGCAAGAATCTTCAAAGGCCTGTCGGGCACGGCGCGTTGCTGCGTGAGGCCTCTCATCCGCATCAGGTGGATCAGGAGGAACGATGGTCAACAAGACCGTGACCGCTGCACTCGCCCTCGTGGCGGGAGCCGCTGTGGTCGTCACGGCGCCCGCGACCGCGCAGGCGGACCCGCCCGGCGACAAGGACGTCACCGCCGTGATGTTCGAGTGGAACTTCGCCTCGGTGGCGAAAGCCTGCACGGACGAACTCGGGCCGGACGGCTACGGATACGTCCAGGTCTCCCCGCCGAACGAGCACGCCCAGGGCCCGCAGTGGTGGACCGCCTATCAGCCCGTCAGCTACACGATCGCCACGAAGCTGGGCGACCGCACCGCGTTCAAGAACATGATCGACACCTGTCACGCCGCGGGCGTCAAGGTCGTGGTGGACACGGTGATCAACCACATGGCCAACAGCGCGGGCACCGGGACCGGCGGCTCGAGCTACAGCAAGTACGACTACCCGGGCACGTACTCGGCGTCCGACATGGACGACTGCAAGACGGACATCAACAACTACGCGGACCGCTGGAACGTCCAGCACTGCGAGCTGGCGAGCCTGCCCGACCTGGACACCGGCGAGGAGTACGTCCGCAAGAGGATCGCCGGCTACCTGAACGACCTTCTCTCCCTCGGCGCGGACGGCTTCCGCGTCGACGCGGCCAAGCACATCGCGGCCGACGACCTCGCCGACATCAAGAGCCGCCTCAGCAATACGGGCGTCTACATGAAGCTGGAGACCATCGGAGCCTCCGGCGAGGCCGTGCAGCCGGGCGAGTACACCGGCGTCGGCGACGTCCAGGAGTTCGCCTTCGGCAGGGACCTGAAGCGCATCTTCTCCGGCGAGAAGCTGGCGTACCTGAAGAACTTCGGCGAGGCCTGGGGGTACGTCTCCAGCAGCAAGGCCGCCACCTTCGTCGCCAACCACGACACCGAACGCAACGGCTCGACGCTGAGCTACAAGGACGGCGCGAACTACACGCTCGCCGAGGTCTTCAGCCTCGCCTGGCCCTACGGTTCGCCGGACGTCCACTCCGGCTACGAGTTCAGCGACAAGGACGCCGGCGGCCCCGGCAACGGTCAGGTCGACGCCTGCTACACCGACGGGTGGAAGTGCCAGCACACCTGGCGTGAGATCGCGAGCATGGTCAAGTTCCGCAACACCGCGGGCAGCGCGGCGGTGACCGACTGGTGGGACAACGGAAACAACGCCATCGCCTTCGGCCGCGGCACCAAGGCCTATGTGGCCATCAACCACGAGTCCTCGTCACTGACCAACACCTTCCGGACGTCGCTGCCCGCCGGTACCTACTGCGACGTCCAGAGCGACAAGTCCGTCACCGTGGACGCCTCCGGCCAGTTCACCGCCACCCTCGGCGCCAACAGCGCGCTCGCCCTGCACACGGGTGCCACCACCTGCGGCGGAACCACCCCCGACCCCGAGGACCCCGCCGTCACCACCGGCGCCTCGTTCAGCGTGAACGCCACCACCTCCTGGGGCCAGAACATCTACGTCACCGGGAACAACTCCACGCTCGGCAACTGGGACCCCGCTGCCGCGCTCAAGCTCGACCCGGCGGCCTACCCCGTCTGGAAGCTCGACGTCGCCCTCCCCGCCGGTACCGCGTTCGAGTACAAGTACGTGCGCAAGGACGCCGCAGGCACCGTCACCTGGGAGAGCGGCAGCAACCGCACCGCCACCGTCCAGTCCGACGGCAAGACGCTGCTGAGCGACACCTGGCGCAGCTGAGCCAGGCGGCGCTCCGTCTCGCCGACCGAAGGCCCGCCCGGTTCGCCGTCCCACGGCGCACCGGGCGGCCCTCCCTGTCCGTGCCGGCTTCCGCCGTCACGGACAGGGAGGTTCGTCCCGTTCGACCGGTGAGGAGAAAAGACCCATGACCGTTCCGCCGTTACTGGGCAGAACCGCCCAGGCCTCGGCCGTCACCCTGTTCCTGGTGGCGCAGTCGGCGCTGCCGTTCACCACCACGCCCGCGCGGGCCGCGGCCCCGAGGCCGCCCTCCGACACCGCGCTCGCCCGCACTCCGGCGCGGCCCGCGCCCTCCCGCGAGCAGTTCTACCTGCTCCTCCCGGACCGCTTCGCCAACGGATCCACCGCCAACGACGAAGGCGGCCTCACCGGCGGCCGCTCGCGGACCGGCCACGACCCGACCGACAAGTACTTCTACCAGGGCGGCGATCTGCGGGGTCTGATCGGCAGGCTCGACTACGTCAAGGGGCTGGGCACCACCGCGATCTGGATGGCGCCCGTCTTCAAGAACAAGCCCGTGCAGGTCATGAACGGCACGGAATCCGCCAGCTACCACGGCTACGCCATCACCGACTTCACCCAGGTGGACCCGCACTTCGGCACCAACGCCGACCTGGCCGAGCTGATCGACAAGGCCCACGCCAAGGGCATGAAGGTCTTCTTCGACGTCATCACGAACCACACCGCCGACACGATCGACTACGCGGAGCAGGAGTACGGCTACCGCTCGAAGGGCGCCTACCCCTACCTCGACACCGAGGGCCGCCCCTTCGACGATTCCGCCGCCATGAGCGAGGTCGACCGGGACGGCTTCCCGTACACGCCCGTGGTCGACGAGGACGAGGACGACGTCAAGGTCCCGGCCTGGCTGAACGATCCCACCATGTACCACAACCGCGGCGCCTCCACCTTCGCCGGGGAGAGCGCCCTGTACGGCGACTTCGTCACCGACGACGACCTGTGGACGGAGCGTCCCGAAGTCGTCCAGGGCATGCAGCGGATCTACGAGACCTGGGTCAGGGACTTCGACGTGGACGGCTTCCGCGTCGACACCGCGAAGAACGTCGACATGGCGTTCTGGACCCAGTGGGCGACGGCGCTGGACGCCTACGCGGCCCGGCAGGGAAAGCCGGACTTCTTCGTCTTCGCCGAGGCGTTCTCCGCCGATCCGGTCGTCATGGCTCCCTATCTGACCGAGGGCCGACTCGACGCCACACTCGACTTCCCGCTCCAGGCCGTGGTCCGCAACTACGTGTCCCGCGGCGGCCCCACGAGCGACCTGGCCCGCGTTCTGGCCCAGGACTACCGCTACACCACCGACAAGGCCGACGCGTACGGCGAGGTGACCTTCCTGGGCAGCCACGACATGGGCCGCATCGGGAGCTTCGTCAGCCAGGACAATCCGGGCGCGGACGACGCCGAGTTGCTGCGGCGTGACCGGTTCGCGCACGAGCTGCTGTTCCTGTCCCGGGGCAACCCGGTGATCTACGCGGGCGACGAGCAGGGCTTCACCGGGCCGGCAGGTGATGTGTACGCCCGGCAGACGATGTTCGCGTCGAAGGTGGCGGACTACCTGGACGACGACCAGATCGGCACGGACCGCACCCATGCCTCGGACGCGTTCGACCCCTCGCATCCGCTGTACGAGGCGATCGCCTCGCTGTCGAAACTGACACAGCGCAATCCGGCGCTGCGCGACGGCGTCCAGGAGGAGCGGTACGCCGACGACGGTCAGGGCGTGTACGCGTTCTCCCGCACCGACCTGGCGCAGCAGGTCGAGTACGTCGTCGCCGTCAACAACGCCGAGCAGGCGCGGACCGTGGAAGTGCCGACGTATTCGGCCGGGATGGACTTCCACGGGGTGTACGGGTCTGCGGCGCGGGTGACCAGCGGTGGCGACCGGAAGGTGAAGGTCCAGGTGCCGCCGTTGTCGTCGGTGGTGCTGAAGGCGGCCAGGCCGCTGTCGTCCCCCACTGTCCGGCCCTCGGTCTCGGTGCGGGCGCCCGCCGCCGGGGCGACCGGCGATGTGGAGATCTCCGCGGACGTGGACGGCGGGCAGCTGAACCGGGTGGTGTTCGCCGCGCAGGTCGGCAACGGGCCCTGGAGGACGCTGGGTTCGGCCGATCACGCCCCCTACCGGGTGACCCAGCATCTGCCCGCCACCGTGACGGCCGGGACGGCGCTGCGCTACAAGGCGGTCGTCGTCGACAGCGCCGGACGCACCGCGAGCGCCACCTCCACGACCACCGCCGGACAACGCCCCGCTCCCGGGAAACCGACGGCGAAGCGGCACTACGCGGTCGTCCATCACCGGCGCGCGGACGGCGACTACGACGGTCTGGTGCTGCGGACCGCCGACGGCACGACGGCCCCCTTCGCCGGCCGCGACGCCTATGGAGCCTTCGCCTGGATCACGCCCGGCACCGGCACCCGCACCATCGACTTCACCGTCGAGAAGGACGGAGTCGCCGACGGACCCCAGCGCGTCTTCGACTTCGCCGCCACGGGCGAGGTGTGGACCGAACAGAACAGCGCGACGGTCCGCAACGCGCGGCCCAAGGACGCCTATCCGGCCCAGGACGGGACCAAGGCGGTCCTGCATTACCACCGGCCCGACGGCGACTACGACGGCTGGGGCCTGCACACCTGGACGGGCTCCGCGAACCCGCCCGAGTGGAACGACCCCGTCCCGCCCGTCCGCAGGGACTCCTTCGGGCTGGTCTTCGAAGTGCCGCTGAAGGACGCAGCGGCCTCGCTCAGCTACATCCTGCACAAGAAGGAGGAGAAGGACGTTCCCGTCGACGAGGCCCTCGACTTCTCCCTGTACGGGCACGAGGTCTGGCGCGTGGCCGGCGACGCCGCCTACCTGACGCCCTCTCCCGGCGGCGCCTTCGGCCTCGACCTCGGACGGTCGGAGGCCACCTGGATCGGCGACGACACCGTCGTGTGGGCGGGCGAGGGCACCGGCGTCGCGAGCCAGCAACTGGTGTACGCGACCGAGGGCGACCTCACGCTCGAGAACGGCGCACTGTCCGACGAGGGCCGGTGGCTGCGGCTCGTGCCGAGCGAGCTGACCGAGGAGCAGAAGGCCAGGTACCCGCAGTACGCGAGTGGTTCGGCGTTCCGCGTCGATCCGCGGGACCGCGATCGCGTCGGCGAGGCACTCGAAGGCCGGCTGATCGCCACCCAACGGGCCGACAGCGGCGCCCTGCTGGGCGCCACCGGCGTGCACATCGAAGTCAACCGACCGGAAGGATCCAGCAAGTGACCGGTTCGTCCCCAGACCGAAGAGACACCAGAGGCCGCGAGCGCCGGAGCGGGCGTGGGGCCGTGCCCCGGTTCACGACCGGCACGGGCACCGTGACCGGGCGCGGCCGTGCGGCGGACGTGCGCCGCGACCGTACGGCCCCCGCAGGCCGCACACCCTCGTCACCCCGCACGACCGGCCGTACCGCCGCGGCCGTGGTGGTCGCGCTGCTGGCCGCGACGCTGACCACCGCACCGTCGGCGTCCGCGGCCGCCCGCCCGCCCGCGCCGCCGTCCGACGCCCGGCTGGCCGCCGAGCCGGCCCGGCACGACCTCACCCGGGAGCAGTCCTACTTCCTGCTGCCCGACCGGTTCGCCAACGGCTCGATGGCCAACGACCGCGGAGGCCTCACCGGAGACCGGACCACGACGGGCTTCGACCCGACGGACAAGGGCTTCTACCAGGGAGGCGATCTGAAGGGACTCATCGACAAGCTCGACTACGTCAAGGGGCTGGGCACCACCGCGATCTGGATGGCGCCGATCTTCAAGAACAAGCCGGTGCAGGGCGGTGGCGAGTCCGCGGGCTACCACGGCTACTGGATCACCGACTTCACCCAGGTCGACCCGCACTTCGGCACCAACGCCCAGCTCGCTGAGCTGATCGACAAGGCCCACGCCAAGGGCATGAAGGTCTTCTTCGACGTCATCACCAACCACACGGCCGACACCGTCACCAACACCGAGCAGAAGTACGGCTACCGGTCCAAGGGCGCCTACCCCTACCTCGACACCGAGGGCCGCCCCTTCGACGACTCCACCGGCATGGGCATGGTCGACCGGGACAGCTTCCCGTACACGCCGACGGTGAACGCGGCCGACAAGAACGCGAAGGTCCCGGCGTGGTTGAACGACCCCACCATGTACCACAACCGCGGTGACTCGACCTTCGTCGGCGAGAGCGGCCTGTACGGCGACCACACCGGTCTCGACGACCTGTGGACGGAACGGCCTGAGGTCGTCCAGGGGTTGGAGAAGATCTACCAGCGCTGGGTCAGGGACTTCGATGTGGACGGCTTCCGCGTCGACACGGTCCGCAACGTCGACATGGCCTTCTGGACCCAGTGGGCCACGGCGATCGACAAGTACGCCGCCCAGCGGGGGAGGGAGGACTTCTTCGTCTTCGGCGAGACCCTCTCCTCCGACCCGGCGGTCACATCGCCCTATGTGACCCAGGGCCGGCTGGACGCCACGCTCGACTTCCCGCTGCAGAACGCGATCCGCGGCTACGCCTCCCAGGACAAGCCGGCCGGTACCCTCTCCGCCGTCCTCGCCCAGGACTACCGCTACACCACCGACAAGGCCAACGCCTACGAGGAGGTGACCTTCCTCGGCAACCACGACATGGGCCGCATCGGGAGCTTCGTCAGCCAGGACAACCCGGGCGCGGACGACGCCGAGTTGCTGCGGCGTGACCGGTTCGCGCACGAGCTGCTGTTCCTGTCCCGGGGCAACCCGGTGATCTACGCGGGCGACGAGCAGGGCTTCACCGGGCCGGGCGGGGACAAGGGCGCCCGGCAGACGATGTTCGCGTCGAAGGTGGCGGACTACCTGGACGACGACCAGATCGGCACGGACCGCACCCACGCGTCGGACGCGTTCGACCCCTCGCATCCCCTGTACAAGGCGATCGCCTCGCTGTCGAAACTGACACAGCGCAATCCGGCGCTGCGCGACGGCGTACAGGAGGAGCGGTACGCCGACGACGGTCAGGGCGTGTACGCGTTCTCCCGCACGGATTCCGAGGAACGTGTGGAGTACGTCGTCGCCGTCAACAACGCCGAGCAGGCGCGGACCGTGGAGGTGCCGACGTATTCGGCCGGGATGGACTTCCACGGGGTGTACGGGTCTGCGGCGCGGGTGACCAGCGGTGGCGACCGGAAGGTGAAGGTCCAGGTGCCGCCGTTGTCGTCGGTGGTGCTGAAGGCGGCCAGACCGCTGTCGTCCCCCACTGTCCGGCCCTCGGTGTCGGTGCGGCCGCCCGCCGCCGGGGCGACCGGCGATGTGGAGATCTCCGCGGACGTGGACGGCGGGCAGCTGAACCGGGTGGTGTTCGCCGCGCAGGTCGGCAACGGGCCCTGGAAGACGCTGGGTTCGGCCGATCACGCCCCCTACCGGGTGACCCAGCATCTGCCCGCCACCGTGACGGCCGGGACGGCGCTGCGCTACAAGGCGGTCGTCGTCGACAGCGCCGGACGCACCGCGAGCGCCACCGCCACGACCACCGCCGGACAACCGCCGCGGACGCCCAAGCCGAGCGCGGTGGACCGTGACTACGCCGTCGTGCACTACAAGCGGACCGACGGCGCCTACGACGGGGCGCGGCTCACGTCCTCCGCCGGCACGGCGGACTTCACCGGTCGCGACGCCTACGGGGCCTTCGCCTGGGTCGCACTGGACGACGGCGCCGCCGACGTGACGTACACCGTCGACAAGGACGGCGCCGCCGACGGCCCGCAGCGCACGATCGTGACGGCGGAGACCGGCGAGGTCTGGATCGAGCAGGGCAAGGACGGGCAGGCGATGACGGCTCCCGAGGGCGCCTACCCGCCACAGGACCAGAAGAAGGCCGTCATCCACTACCACCGGGCCGACGGCCACTACGACGGCTGGGGCCTGCACGCCTGGACCGGTGCGGCGAACCCCACGGACTGGTCCAAGCCGCTGCAGCCGGTCGGCAAGGACTCCTTCGGCGTGACCTTCGAGGTGCCTCTCGCCGACGGAGCGACGTCCCTCAGCTACATCATCCACAAGGGCGACGAGAAGGACATCCCCAGCGACCGGTCCCTGGACTTCGCCACGCACGGCAAGGACGTCTGGCTCGTCGGCGGCGACAGCACCTACCTGCTGCCCACCGTCGGCGCCGCTCCCGATCTGGACCTCGGGACGGCGAAGGCGCAGTGGATCGACGCGGACACGGTGGTCTGGAAGGTGAAGGCCACCGACGCCACCAGCCAGCAGCTCGTCTACGCCCCCGAGGGCGACATCACCGTCCGGGACGGCGCCCTGTCCCACGAAGGGCACTGGCTCCGGCTGACGCCGACGGCTCTCAGCGACGCCCAGAAGAGCGCGTACCCGCATCTCGGGGACTACCCGGCCTTCACGGTCGACCCGCGGGACCGCGACCGGATCCGCACCGCGCTGCGCGGCCAGGTCATCGCCACCCAGCGCGCCGCCAACGGCGCCCTCCTCGCGGCGACGGGTGTGCAGCTGCCCGGCGTGCTGGACGAGCTCTACGGCGCCGCGCGGAGCGCCCGCCTAGGGCCCGTCCTCGACCGGGGCAGGCCCACCCTGTCGGTCTGGGCTCCCACGGCCCGCAAGGTCTCCCTCGACCTGGACGGCCGTCGGATCCCCATGCGACGGGACGACGCCACGGGCGTCTGGTCGGTGACAGGGCCCGGTTCCTGGAAGAACAAGCCCTACCGGTACGTCGTGACCGTGTGGGCGCCCAGCGTCGGCAAGGTCGTCACCAACAAGGTCACCGACCCCTACTCGCTCGCCCTGACGGCCGACTCGGCCCGCAGTCTCGTCGTCGATCTGGACGACAGGTCCCTGGCGCCCGCGGGGTGGTCCACGCTCGCCAAACCCGCGGCCGTTCCGCTCGCGAACGCGCAGATACAGGAACTGCACGTGCGGGACTTCTCGGCCGAGGACTCGACGGTCCCCGCGGCCGAGCGGGGCACGTACACCGCCTTCACCGAGAGGAACTCGGCGGGCAGCCGACACCTGCGCGCTCTGGCCGCGGCCGGCACCTCCTATGTCCACCTGCTTCCGGTGGCCGACTTCTCCACCGTGCCGGAGAAGGCCGCCGACCGGGCGGCGCCCGGCTGCGACCTCGGCTCGTACGCGACGGATTCCGCAGAGCAGCAGGCGTGCGTGGCGAAGACCGCCGCGAAGGACGCCTACAACTGGGGTTACGACCCCTACCACTTCACCGTGCCCGAGGGTTCGTACGCCAGTGACCCGGACGGGACCGCGCGCACCGTCGAGTTCCGCGAGATGGTGAAGGCACTGAACCAGGACGGCCTCAGGGTCGTCATGGACGTCGTCTACAACCACACCGTGGCGAGCGGCCAGGCGGAGACCAGCGTCCTCGACAAGGTGGTTCCGGGCTACTACCACCGTCTCCTCGCCGACGGCTCCGTCGCCCGTTCCACCTGCTGCGCGAACACCGCGACCGAGAACGCGATGATGGGCAAGCTGGTCGTCGACTCGATCGTCACCTGGGCCAAGGAGTACAAGGTCGACGGCTTCCGCTTCGACCTGATGGGACACCACCCCAAGGCCAACATCCTGGCGGTGCGCAAGGCGCTGGACGCGCTGACCCCCGCCAAGGACGGCGTCGACGGCAAGAAGATCATCCTCTACGGCGAGGGCTGGAACTTCGGCGAGGTCGCCGACGACGCCCGGTTCGTCCAGGCCACGCAGAAGAACATGGCGGGAACGGGCATCGCGACCTTCTCCGACCGGGCGCGCGACGCCGTGCGCGGCGGCGGGCCGTTCGACGCGGACCCGGGCGTCCAGGGCTTCGCGTCCGGGCTCTACACCGACCCCAACTCCTCCACGGGCAACGGCACGCCGGCCGAGCAGAAGGCCCGGCTGCTGCACTACCAGGACCTGATCAAGGTCGGGCTGAGCGGCAACCTCGCCTCGTACGGCTTCACGGACACCGACGGCAAGCAGGTCACCGGCGCCGAGGTCGACTACAACGGCGCCCGGGCGGGCTACGCGAAGGCGCCCGGCGACGCCCTCGCCTACGCCGACGCGCACGACAACGAGTCCCTGTACGACGCGCTGGCCTTCAAGCTGCCGTCGGACACATCCGCGTCCGACCGGGCCCGGATGCAGGTGCTCGCCATGGCCACCGCCGCGCTCTCCCAGGGGCCCGCGCTGTCCCAGGCGGGCACCGATCTGCTGCGCTCCAAGTCCCTGGACCGCGACTCCTTCAACAGCGGCGACTGGTTCAACTCCGTCCACTGGGACTGCCGGGACGGCAACGGCTTCGGCCGGGGACTGCCGGTCGCGGCCGCCAACGAGGCCAAATGGCCGTACGCCGGACCGCTGCTGAAGTCGGCGCAGGACCCCGGGTGCGCGGACATCGAGGGCGCCTCGGCCGCCTACCGCGATCTGTTGAGAATCCGGACGACGGAGAAGTCGTTCGGACTGACCACGGCCGGGCAGGTACAGGGCGCGCTGTCGTTTCCGCTGTCGGGCCGCGACGAGACGCCCGGTGTCATCACGATGCGCCTCGGTGACCTGGTCGTGGTCTTCAACGCCACGCCCGAGCGGCAGTCGCAGCAGGTGACGGAGTTGCGCGGCAGTGACTACCGGCTGCATCCGGTACAGGCGGCCGGCGCGGACCGCGTGGTCAGGACGGCCGCCTACACGAGAAGCACCGGCACTTTCGAGGTGCCCGGCCGATCGGTGGTGGTCTTCGAGCGCTGACCCGACCGTTCGCCAGGACGTGCCCGTGCCGGGAGACCGGCGCGGGCACATCCATGTCCGGCGTGCCCCCCCCGGGCTGCGCATACAAGCGCAGGACAGCGACGGACGACCAGGAACGATCGCTTTCGGTCGTGTCGACGCCACATCGGCTCACCAGTGCATGGGTTCGCCTCCCGATGACAGGGCGCCTGGTGACAGGAGTAACTCCTGCCGTATCTCCCCGGAGCGCCGGTTGCGTCGCCGCGTCCGCATCCTGTGGGTCTCACCCTCCAGAAGCTGAGGGAGTGTCATAGAGGCGCTGTGAGCTGGCTGTTGGGCTCTGATGCCATGCGTACGCGTCATTGAAAGCCGTACTGAAAAGCTTTGAAAATTGCCGCAAAATCTTTCAGTGTCGTCCGAGCCCTCGTACTCTGGTGATGCCCGTTCGACAAGTGAAGGGAAGCAATGCGATGAAGCGTTACGTGCGTTCAACTTTCGTGGCCTGTGCCGTGGCCCTGTGCGTGATCCCGGCGTCCGGCGCTGCGGCCCACGAGGCGACTGCCGAGTACCCGGGGAGCCAGGTCGCCGCGCCTGACTGTGTGCGTTTCACCGCGGACTGGCGCTACACCTTCGTCACCAACGACTGCTCCAGCGCCTACTCCGTGACGGTCGTGTACGGCGACGGAAACGAGGTCCCCTGCCGGTGGGCGAACCCCGGCGACATGCTCACCTTCCCGGGGTACGGCACTCGGGGCAACGAGGTGCTGGGCGCCGTGCTGTGCGCCACCGACGGCAGCGCGCTGCCCGGTGGGGCCTGATCGCCGAGTGCTGCCGAGCGCCGTGGGCAGACTCTGCCCGTTCCCGTTCCCGTTCCCGCTCCCGCTTTCCGTGGCCGAGGACGGCGACGCCGAAGGACTGACGCGGGGGCGCCCGGCCGCTTGAGCCGTCGATGGGCCTGTGCACGTAAGGTGCCGCCGCTCGGGACGTGCCGGCCTCCTGCGCCCGTCGCGGGCGGAGGAGGGCGGACGTACGCCATAGGAATCGCCTATGGGGGTCTGCTGACATTCCATCTTTGCCCCTCCTTGTTTTCCGGACGTAGCGTGAAACGGCTCGATGAGGTGCCCATCGCGATTCCTCCACGGATTCGCGCTCTGCGCACCTCACTTCTTCCTTTTCGAGCGGACGCGTACGCAAGGCTTACCCAAGCGAGAGGGCCGGTGGAATGAACACGATGGAGCACGGATCGGGAAAGGGAGAACTCGCCGGAAAGCGGGCTCTGGTGACGGGCGGTTCGCGTGGAATCGGCGCGGCCGTCGTGCGTCAACTGCTCGCCGCGGGCGCCGAGGTCCTCGCGACCGCCCGGTCGAAGCCGGAGACGGTGCCGGAGGGCGCCGCCTTCGTGGAGGCCGATGTACGCACACGGGCCGGCGCGACAGCGGTCGCCGAGGCCGCGCACGAGGCGTTCGGCGGGGTGGACATCCTGGTCAACAACGCGGGCGGGGCGCGGCCGTTCCAGAACGCCTCGGCCATCCCCGACGAGGAGTGGCAGGACCAACTCGACCTCCATTACCTGGCGTCGGTGCGACTGGACTCGTTGCTGACTCCGGGGATGCGGGAACGGCGTTCGGGTGCGGTCGTGCACGTCTCCACGGCCGCCGTCCCCACCTCGGCGCCGCCGTTCCTGCACTACACGGCCGCGAAGGCGGCGCTGCAGAACTACAGCCGGGGACTCGCCCTGGAACTCGCCCCGTTCGGAGTCCGGGTCAACGCGGTGTCTCCCGGCCGGACCGCCACCCCCGGCGGCGAGGCGACGCGGGAGCTGTGGGCGCGCCTGGACGAGGGGCCGGGCCAGGACAACACCACCCCTCCGCTGGGACGCGACGGCCGGCCCGACGACATCGCCGACGCGGTGCTGTTCCTCGTATCGGACCGGGCGAGCTGGCTGACCGGACAGAACCTCACCGTGGACGGCGGCGAGTTCCCCGTCGGTTGAGGCTGACACCGGCGTTGACGTCGCCGAAGCGAGCCGGGGCCCGGGCCAAGAAACCCTGGAGAGCACGATGCCCGAGGCCTCCGACCAGTCCACGGCGGAACGGGTCGCGGAGAAACTGCGCGGCGATCCGGAATTCCGGAAGAAGTCGCCAGGGCGGTGACGTACCCCGGCCGTCGACACCACCTGCACCAAGGCGTCGAATCAAGCGTGGACGGCGGCGTCACCCAGTGGTGAGCAGGCCCTGAGCGTCACCGGCAAAACCGGTATGAGGCCAGGTCTCCTGGCGCAGAAATTCGAGCAAGGCCATTTCCGCCGGGCCCGCGCCGGGCCGGATCGCGGCGATGGTGGGCATCGAAACAGCGGGGAAGACGGGACGCGTGAGGTGCTCCAAACCGGGGAGCACCGCGGAGGTCGGAACGAGCGTGACACCCAGCCCCTGGGCGGCCCAGCGCACCGCCGTCGCCGTCTGGGAGACACGGGCGACCGTGGCCGGGGCCAGCTCGTTGTCCCGCAGGACGCCCCGCAGCACACCGTCGAGCGCGCTGCCGTGGTCGAACCTGATCCACGGCTCCCGCGCCAGTACGCGCAGCTCGACCCGGTCCGCGGCGAGCTGCGCGTGCTCGGGACCCAGCACCACCACGAATTCCTCGTCGCCGAGGTGGTGGCCCTCGTACAGGCCCTCCCTGCACGGCCCCGCGATCAGGCCGAGGTCCACCACGCCCCGGCGCGCCAGCCGTTCCAGTTCGGCCGGGTTCGCCTCCTCGAAGACCGTGATCTCCAGCCGCGGGAAACGGCGGCGCAACGCGCTCAGCGCGCCCGGCAGCTGCCGCGTGCCCAGTCCCATCTGCGCCGCGACCACCAGCTCGCCCTCCAGCTCGTCGGCACCGGCCCGCGCCGTCGCCTTCGCCCGCCGTGCCGCCCTCACCGCGACCTCCGCGTCCCGCAGGAACGCGCGACCTACCGCGGTGGGCACCAGCCCGGTCGGCGTGCGGGCGAACAGCGTCACGCCGAGTTCCCGCTCCAGGCCGCGGATCTGCTGGGACACCGACGGCTGGGCGACGCGCAGCAGCTCCGCCGCCGCCGTCACCGACCCCTCCTCGGCGACGGCCAGGGCGTATTCGAACTGGCGAAGGCTCATGGGCTCCCGTTCCCTCCCCGCAGTGGCGCTCGGTCCACCCCGTTGTGATCGTGGGCAACCCGGTTCCGCCGACGGAGATTCCCCGTGCGTACGATCCTGGCCGACAACAGGTCCCGGGCCGGGCGCGGTTCGGTCCTCTCGTCCTGCGTACCCGGCCACGGGACGCACGCGCCGCGGCAAGCGACGCGACGACCTCACGTACGTGCCTCGGTCCGGTCGAGCTCAGGACGGCGGTGCGGGCAGGGGCATCGCGTTGAGGGCGCGTGCGGCGTGGACGAGGTTGGAGGCCATCGCCCGGCCCGTGGAGGTGGCCCAGTCGTGGCCGCGGTTGTCGTCGAGGTAGTCGGGGCCGGGGCCGGGACCGAGGTGCCAGTAGGTCCAGGCCTGGCCGGGGATGGTGAAGCCGATGTCGCCGAGGGCTCCGCTGATCTCGCTGATGACGTGGTGCGCGCCGTCCTCGTTGCCGGTGACCAGGACGCCGGCGACGCGGTTGTAGGCGACCGGGCGCTCCTCGTCGTCCGTCTCGCTGATCAGGGCGTCCAGGCGTTCCAGTACACGCTGGGCGACCGAGGACGGGCGGCCGACCCACGTCGGCGAAGCGATGACGAGGATCTGTGAGGACAGGATCTTCTCGTGCACGCCGGGCCAGTCGTCGCCGTCGCCCATGTCGGTCTCCACGCCCGGTTTCAGGTTCAGGTCGACGGCACGGACGACCTCCACCTCCACTCCGTGGCCCTTCAGTGCCGCGATGACGGTGTCGGCGAGGGCCTCGGTGTTCGAGGGCTGCGGGGACGGCTTGAGAGTGCAGTTGATGACGAGTGCGCGCATGGACCCACAGTTCCCGCAACGGCGGCTTCTGAACGGCCTCCGTGGACATGTTCACCCACCTTGTCAGGAGGCCCCGCCGGCGCTCGTCGCTTGGCAGGGGCACGATCGTCCGGCCGTTCAACCGTCCGGCCGTCCAGCCCGGTGGCTGGTGCGGTCGAGCAGCGGCAGGGCCTCCTGCAACGGGCGGCGGCCACGACGGTCACAGGCGTGGCCAGCCCCGCCGAACAACCCGGCGTGGCGCCTGCGCCCCCCCCCGGAGATCACTCAAGGGACGACTCCCGGTGATGAGTTTTCGCGCCCGCGCCCGTCACACCTGCGACGGGACAGGGCGAGGCGGAAGGATGACGTGATGAGTGCGGACACGCGGCTGGAGGAGCTGGATGTGAGCGGGCCGGGCGAGGTCGACGAGCCGCAGTTCCCGGCGCTCGCGGAGCGGCACCGGCGGGAGCTGCACGTGCACTGCTACCGGATGCTCGGGTCGTTCGAGGACGCCGAGGACACCGTGCAGGAGACGTTCCTCCGCGCCTGGCGGCGGCGGGAGACCTTCGAGGGGCGGTCCACCTTCCGGGCCTGGCTGTACCGGATCGCCACCGACGCCTGCCCGGACCTGCTCGCCAAGTGCCGCCCGGAGCCTGCGACCGGCGGCGAGGTGCCGTGGCTGCGGGGCGTGGCGCCCGCGCCGCCGGCGGCAGCCGCACCGGCCCGGTGGTGGCGGCCTGTGCCGCCGGGACCCGCAGCCGCCACCCTCTGGGAGGCTGCGGGCCCCGGGGGGCTTAGGGCGCGATCTCGAACTGCGGCGGCTGGAGTCCCGCCAGGCACCTGGTGTCCGGCGCGGTCGGGCGCGCGAAGAACGACGTGGTGATCGTCTGCGCGCACACCGAGTCGGCGAACACCACGTGGGCGACGTAGGGGACCGTGACGGCGGTGGAGCGGCTCAGCGTGCGGGCGACGTACGCCCCGTTGCTCGGCGCCGTCTGGGCGTCGAACCCGCCGGACAGGGCGAGGGTCGGGATGTCGCTGCGGGTCACGTCCCGGATCCACGGAGGCGCCGGGGGGACGTCCCAGGCACGGCAGTCGTCGTGGAGCCAGGCGAGTTGCGGGGCGTTGGCCAGCATCGACCGGGGGAACGACGGGAACGCGCGGCGTCCGCCCCGGACGATGTCGGCCCGGCTCTCGTACGGCGTCCACTGGCTGCAGAAGATGCCGTAGACCAGCCCGTGGGCGACCCTTCCGATGGCCTGCGGGCTGTACTTGCCGCCCGCGAGCTGCTCGGCGATCCGCTGCGGGTTGCCGTGGGCCAGCTCGTCGATGGAACGCGGCACCCCGGCCGCCACATGGGTGGCCGAGGTCAGCCAGGTGACCAGGTTGCCGCCGTCCAGCACGACCTTCACCGGCTCCGGGTGGACCGGGACCGTGACGGTGGTCGTGATCGGCTCGGCCTCCAGCTCACTGACGAGACGGAGGAAGGTGGCCTTCAGGTTCGGGTAGCGGGTGTTGCAGGCGGGCTGTTCCGCGCAGGCCCTGAACAGCCCGTCGAACCCCTCGCGCGCGGCCTTCCAGGTCACGGCGCCGCCGGCGATGGACGGCGGCAGGACGCCGTCGATGCCGACCGAACGGATGCCCTTCGGGTGCAGGCGCATGTAGTTGAGCGCCAGGTGGGTGCCGTAGGAGATCCCGAAGACGTTCCACTTCTTCACCCGCAGTGTCTTGCGCAGGGCGTCGTAGTCGGCCGAGCTCTCGATGTCGTTGTAGGCGCTGCGGTCGGCGCCCTTGGCGTCCACGCGGTCGCGGCAGGCCCGGGTCGCGTCGACGTGCAGCCGCCCGGTGGACGGGGCGTTGGAGACGAGGCCGAGGGCGCGGGCGTTGAACCGGTCGATGTTCGGACAGGTGAGCTCCGGGTCGGCCGAGTAGGTGCCGCGCTGGGACATGAAGATCACGTCGCGGTCGCGGTTCAGGTGGCCGGCGAGCGCCATCGGGATCTCGGAGACCGCGTCGTCGCCGGGGCCGCCGGCGAACCAGACGATCGGGTCGGGAGCGGGACTGCGGCTCTGCGCGGGCATGATCGCGACAGCGAGGGTGATCTTGCGGCCGCCGTGGCTCCCGTACCCCTCTGGCTCCTCGGGTCCCTTGGTCCGGGAACGTTTCTCGGGCACGGTGAGGGTGCCGCAGCGGGCGCGGGCGAGATCGGGGACGGGGTCCGCGGTTCTGGGGCAGGGGCCCGGTTCGAAACGGGCGTCGCCCACCGTGCGGGCGACGGTGCCGATCGGGCCGTCGGCGCCGGACCCGGCGTGTGCGGGCATCGCGGCGAGGCCGACGACGAGGGCGCCGGCCGTGACTTTGGCCAGCGTTGCCGGGAGCCGTCGCGCGGGGTGCCGGCTGAGTGTCGTACCAGGGGACATCGTGCGTACTCCGGTCAGGGGACGATGGTGAACGGCTTGGGTTCGACTCCCGGCACGCAGCCGGTGTCGGGCGCGGTCGGCCGCGCCAGGAAGGAGACCAGGACCGACGCGGCGCAGGGCTCCTGGGGCACCACCCAGTGGGTGATTCCGGGAATCACCACGGCGGTCGAGCGGGGCAGCGTACGGCCGGTGAACGGTCCCCAGCTCGCCCCGGTCTTCGCGTCGAAGGTTCCGGTGATGATGAGCGCCGGCAGCTTGCTGCGGGTGGCCACGCGCTGGACCGCGGTACGGTCCGGGACGTTCCAGACCCGGCACAGGTCGTGCTCGAAGGGCAGCTGCGGCGCGTGGGCCAGGACCGAGTCCGGCCATCCGGGGAAGGCCCGGCGACCCGCCTTCAGCACGTCGCGCTTCGAGAAGCCCGGAACCCACTCGGCGCAGGCCACCGAGTGCGTCAGACCGTGGGCGAACTCGCCGATGGCGGGCGTCGCGCCGGCGGCCTGGGCCCGCGCGAGGCGCTCAGGATCGCCCGCGGCGAGTTCGTAGAGCGCCGCGGGGACGTCCACCGCGGGTACCAGCCGGCCGTCGGCGACCAGCAGGTTCACCAGCGTCCCCCCGTCGAGGACGACCTTCACCGGGGTTCCGCCGCCGGGCGGCGGTACGGTCAGCCTCAGGGGCTTCGCCTCCAGCCGCCGGACCTGCTCCGTGAGCGTGCGGGAGAGGTGCGGGTAGCGGGACTTGCAGGCGGGCTGGGCCTCGCACGCCGCGAAGATCGCGTTGATCCCCTCCTGGGCGCTGTCCCAGGCCCACGGCAGGCTCACGATCTGCGGCGGCACGACCGAGTCGATCGCCAGCGAGCGGACGCCCTGGGGGTGCCGGCGCAGATAGGTGAGGCCCAGGTCGGTGCCGTAGGAGTAGCCGTAGACGTTCCACTTCTTGATGCCCAGGGCCTTGCGCAGGGCGGCGAAGTCCGCGGCGTTCTCGGTGGTGTTGTAGGCCTTGAGGTCGATCCCGTCGGCCGTCAGACGGTCCCGGCACGCCTTCGCCGCGCGTACCAGCCCTCGTCCGGTGGACGGCGCGTCGTAGGGCAGGCCCACGGCGGTCGCGTTGAAGCGGTCCATCTCCGGGCAGGCGAGGCTCGGCTGCGCGTGCAGGGTGCCGCGCTGGGCCACGACGATCAGATCGCGGTCGCGGTTCACGTGGGAGTCGATCAGGAAGGGGATGGCTCCGAACGCGTCTCCGCCGGGACCCCCTTCCATGAACACCACGGGGTCCGCGGCCCGCGCCTTCGACGCTGCCGGGATGATGGCGACGGCCAGCCGGACGGTCCGTCTCCCGGGGTGTTCGCGGTTCTCGGGGACCTCCAGGAAGCCGCACCGTCCGGGAACCGGCTCGGGCGTCCGCGGGCAGGGTCCCGGCACGAACCGCGCGGGATGCCGCGGCGGCGGTCCGCCGGCGGGCGGTGACTGGGCGCTGCTCGGTGCGGTCCCGACCGCGCCGAGGACACCCACGCACGCGGCGAGGAGGGCCGCCTTCGTACGCGCCCTCCGGCCGAACCGTGGAGGGGAGTGCCGGGCCCGGCCCCGTAGGGGTGTCCCGGTCCTGGAGAGGGAGGGCAGGGGCCCGGGACCGATGTCGTGCTCCGCCATGTGATCTCGTCTCTCTGACGCCCCGGCCACTCCGGTCGGGGGACGGTTGGCATGGCTGCGCCCCGCCGCATGGCCGGGCAGGGCGCGTACGCCAGCCTGCGTTCGGGCGACGGCCGCCACCACTCGTCGCCTCCACTTGGAGCAGCCCGCCCCACCTCGCATCGCGTGCTCCCCGGTCACCCGGATCGGCCGGTCTCCCGGCGGCTGCTCGGCTGCTCGTCCGGTCACTCGGTCGGCCCGGTACGGAGCCTCCTGGCTCCGGCGGCGGTCGCGTCGCTCAACCGAACGCCCGAGGCAGCGGCACGCGCGTCGTTGCCGCCGCCTCGTCCGCGTGCACGTCCTCGGACCACCCCGTAGCGTGGATCATGTGCGGTCCGTGAACCCGGCCTCGCCGTCGGCCGGGAGGCCCCGTGACGGTCGGCAGGGGCGCGGGATCCCGTCCGTGACTGTCGGGCCGGGAGCGGAGCCGCAGGGCAGAGCGCACCCTCCTCGTCGGGCCGTTCGGCCGGCGGCGTGTGCCGATCGCTCCGGCGACTGGGCAGGGTGCCGACCGACGCCCCGGTACGGCACCTCCCGGGAGCGGCGCAGCCGCAGCGGACCGACCCTGCCCTCCGGACTTCGAGACGGCACTGAGCCGACCGCGTTCCAGGTCGCGAAAGCAGGTGGTGTGTCGGTGAGTCGGACGGTGTCGGTGAGTACGGCCGCGGGCGCGAGGGCTGTCGTCGTACTGGCCGACGTGGCGCACCCGCAGGCCTGCGCGAGCGGCGACGACCCGGAAACGCGCAGTGCCGAGGTTCTCCGGGAACGGGTGTATTCCCCGGACGGGCCCGGCTGCCGCGCAGCCGGGCCCGTCCGGGGAAGTGTCGTCCGGGAGGCGGGGGGAGGGCAGGCCGATCTGACGGCAGGGCGCGCCGTCACCGCGAAGACGCTCCTCGCCGGCGGCAAGCCGTTCCCGGCCTTCGTCCAGCAGGAGTTGTTCACCTCGCTGGATCCGCGCACGATCGTTGCCCCGGCAGCCGCCGTCACCGTCGTGTGCGACGCGGATCCACCCGACAACTTCCGGGCGGCGGACCAGCTGCTCGACATCTGGACCGAGTGATGCGTCCGGGCCGCACGGCGCCTGCCGACGCGCCCCGCCCACGACGTTCCGGGCGGTCCGTCCTGCCCGTGCTCGTCGCCGTCGCGTTCCTGATCGTGGTCGCGGTGGCCGTGGGCTCCTGGCTGCAGTACACCGAGCGCCAGGCGGTCGACACGGTGCACACCGCCGGATCCGCGGCCGCCGACCGGGTGGACGTGGCGGCCGTCGTCCAGAGTGTCGACGCCGCGAGCAGAGAGCTGGTGCTGCGGGTCTGGGTGACCCCGCGCGGAACGCTCGGCGAGGCGGGCGGGGCGGCACCGGTGGCCGACCTCAGCCTCCAGACCTCGGGGGCGACCCTCGGCGACCTGGAGTTCGCGGCCCACGAGCGGCTCGCCGTGAAGGACGTACAGGTGGCCCTCGCCGGCGGATCGATCAGTGACTACCCGTTCGACAGCTACGCGACCGACATCGCGTTCCGGGCGCGCCTGGGCGGCAAGCAGGTGCCGGTACGGATGCTGTTCTCCAACAACGACACGCTGTTCTCGGTCTCCGTGCACCCCGCGGCCTCCCGGCAGGAGGCCGTGGTGGCGCTGGAGCTGGCGCGATCGGCCAGCCTGCTCGTCTTCGCGGTCTTCATGATGGCGGTGATGTGGGCGCTGGCGGCGTCCGTGCTCCTCGGGGCCTGGTACCTGACGACCGGTGGTGAGGGCCTCGTCTGGCCCGGCCTCGCCTGGATGGCCGCCACCCTGTTCGCCCTCGCCGCGTTCCGCAACACCGCCCCCGGCACACCCCCGATCGGCTGCGTGCTGGACTGGTTCGCCTTCCTCTGGGCCGAGACCGTCATCGCCCTCTGCCTGGTCACCGTGGTCGTCACCGGCGTCGACAAGGCCGTCCGGCAGGACGTGGCGCCCCCGTAGTGGCCGCGCCGCTGTGGACGGGCGCTGTGACCGCACCGGTGCGCCCGGGCGCGGCGGTTGCGGCGCCGGGATGTGCGGTGACGTCCGACGGACCTGACCACGCGGTGCCGGAACAGTCCGCCTACGGCGTCTCCAGGCGCTCGATGACCGTGTCGGTGATCTCCGCCAGCAGTGCGGTCTGGCCGGGTGTGAGGTGGTCCAGGAACAGCCGTCGGACGTCTTCGACGTGATGTGGGGCGGCCGCCTCGATGGCCGCGCGGCCGGTGGCGGTGATGATGACGAATGCCCCCCGTCCGTCGTCGGCGCAGTCCTCACGCTCGACGAGACCGCGCTTCGCCATGCGCGACAGATGGTGCGAGACCCTGCTCTTCTCCCACCCCAGCACCTTCGCGAGTTCCCTCATGCGCAGGCGGTCGTCCGGGGCCCGGCTGAGCTCGGCGAGGACGGTGTAGTCGGTGGCTGACAGTCCGAACTCGCTCTGCAGGGATCGGCCGGCCTGATTCACCAGGAGATCGTGCATCCGCAGGACGCCACGCCATGCTCGCTCCTCGACAGGAGTGAGCCAGCGGGTTGCTTCGGTCATGGGGCCACCCTAGGGAAAGGTTGACGATTCAGCCACCTCCTGTCCATGTCACCCCTGGCCATGCGGGGGAGCGGCCGCCGACGGGACGGCGCGCGTCGTGAGGAACCATGGCCGGGGGCGCACGCCCGGCGCCGCCGGGTCGAGACGCTGCGTCAGGTTGTGTCCGCCCGTCGGGTGGTGTCCGCAACGCGGCCCCGTCCGCTCCCGGCTGCTCCGGGCCGGTCAGCGGACCAGCGGAGCCAGTTCCCGCCACTCGGCGCGCGGCAGCCCGTCGCGGGGACTGATGGCGTGCAGGGCGACGTGGGTGGCGCCCGCGTCGAGGTGTGCCCGGACCCGGGCGTCGATGGAGTCGACCGTGCCCCGGGCGACGACGGAGTCGATGAGGCGGTCGCTGCCGCCGTCGGCGATGTCGTCCTGCGAGAAGCCTTGGCGCAGCAGGCTCTTGGCGTAGTGCCCCATCTGGATGAAGGGGGCGAGGAAACGTCGTGCGGTCGCCCGGGCGCGCCGCGGATCGCCGTCGACGACGACGGCCTGGTAGGGCGCGAGGAGGGGATCGGCTCCCAGGGCGGCCCGCGCGGTGGCGGTGAAGTCGGGAGTGACGAGGAACGGATGGGTGCCGGCACTGCGATGGGCGGCGAGTTCGGTGAGCTTGGGGCCCATGGCGCCGACGAGCCGCTCGTCGGCGGGGACGGGATCCGGAGCCGCGTCCAGGCGGTCGAGATAACCGTCGAGCGCGGCCAGCGGACGGTACGTCCCGCCGGCGCGCTGGGCGGCGGTCGCGTCGCTGACGCCGACGCCCAGGAGGAGGCGGTGGCCGTGGTCCTTGCGCAGCCGCGCGTGGCCGACGGCCATCTCCTCGGCCGGGTGGCGCCAGATGCTCAGTACGCCGGTGGCCACGACGGTGTTCTCGGTCGCGCTCAGCAGGCGCTCGGCGTCACCCAGGATGTCGCCGCCGCCCAGCCCGGGAATCCACAGGGCCCCCCACCCCTGGGAGTCGAGCTCGGCCGCGGCGTCGGCGATCTGCGCGCCGTCGCGGTGCAGACGCAGCTCCGGACTCCAGATGCCTGTCGTGCCGATGTTCATCACCAGGTTCCTTCCGTTCGGTGTCCCGCGGGGTGGGGGTGTCGGTGCGGGTCAGACCTGGTTGGCGCCGCCGTCGACGAACATCTCGGTGCCGGTGATGAAGCTGGACTGGTCGGTGGCGAGGAAGAGGGCGAGCGAGGCGACTTCCTCGGGCCGGCCCATGCGGCCGAGGGGGACGCCGGCGGCGAGAGAGTCGCGCAGCTGTGCGGCCTGCTCCTCGTCGGGGGCGAGTCCGTTGAGGCCCGGGGTGGTGATGGGGCCGGGCGCGACGGCGTTGACGCGGATGTTGCGGGTGCGGAGCTCATTGGCCCAGGTGCGGGCGAACGAGCGGATGGCGGCCTTCGAAGCGCCGTAGACGCCGAAGGCCTCGTTGCCCACGCCGGCGGCGGTGGAGCCGGTGAGGAGGACGGAGGCGCCGTCGTTGAGAAGGGGGAGAGCCTTCTGGACGGTGAAGAGGACGCCCTTGACGTTGGTGCCGAAGGTGGCGTCGAAGTGCTCTTCGGTGACCTGCTCGAGGGTGGCGAATTCGCCGCCGCCGGCGTTGGCGAAGAGGACGTCGATGCGGTCTCCGTGGTCGGCGACGGTCGTGTAGAGGCGGTCGAGGTCGGCGAGGCTGGCGCTGTCGGCCTGGACGCCGATGACGTCGCCGCCGATCTCCGCGATGGCCTGGTCGAGGGTGTCCTTGCGGCGGCCGGTGATGTAGACGCGGGCGCCTTCCTCGCGGAAGCGGCGGGCCGAGGCCAGGCCGATGCCGCTGGTGCCGCCGGTGACGACGACCGTCTTGCCGTCCAGCTGTCCCATGGTGTGCTCCTTGATCGGGTGGCCCGGGGACCACCGCTCCGTTCAATGTTCAATCAACGTAACTCCAGAAAGATGACACGTCAACTAGTGGGCCGACACCGCTCCCGCGGGAGCAGTGACGGGCGCTGAGCGGGTGCATGGTGCGGCGGCTGCGCGCGTGCCTGCGAAAAGGGCCTGAAGGGGTGCTGTCGCTGAGCGGCGCGCGCCATCCCGCGGGTGTGGCGTCGGGGCCACGGTGCGCGCGAGCACCGCTTGGAGGGCGAAAGTTATATGATGTGTCAACCAAAATGGCCGTGTGGGAGAGAGGTGTCGGAACCATGCCGAACGCCGTGGTGATGACCGGATACGGGCCGCCGGACGTGCTGAAGTGGACTGCGGTGGCGATGCCCGAGCCCGGGGACGCCCAGATACGCATCCGGGTCCGGGCGCGGGCGTGGGTCCGACGGACCTGGCGATCCGCGCCGGACGTCTGTCGTTCCCCCTGCCCGACACCCCTGTCCTCGGATACGAGGCCGCGGGCGTGGTGGACGCCCTGGGACCCGGCGTGTCGGGGATCGACCTGGGAGAGGAGGTGGCGGTCCTGCTGCTCGACCGCGGCGGCTACGCCGAGTACGCCGTGGCGTCGATCTGGGCGCGCAAGCCGAGCGCGGTCTCCTGGACGGACGCGGCGGCCCTCACCAGTTCCATGGAGGCCGCAGCCGGAGTGCTCCGCCGGCTGCGAGTCCGGCCGGGAGAGACACTGCTGCTCCTGGGCGGTGGTGGCTCGGTCGGCCTGATCGCCACCCAGCTCGCGGTGGTCCGGGGTGTCCACGTGATCAGTGCCGTCGGGGAGCGGGACGAGGGCGTGGCCGCGGAACTCGGGGCGGTGCCGGTGCGGTACGGCGAAGGGCTCGTCGAGGCCGTCCGCGCCTGGGGCCCCGTGGACGCCGTCTTCGACGCGGCCGGCAAGGGCGGACTCGCCGACGCGGTCGTCCTCGCCGGAGGACCCGAGCGCGTCGTCACCCTGTCCGACCCGAGGGCGGCGGATCACGGTGTCGCGCTCTCGGTGCCCACGGCGGATCGCGCTCCCGGCGCCCTGGACGAGGGCTTGTCACTGCTGGCCGAGGGACGGTTGCGCCTCAAGGGACGCAGGATCATGCCCATGCGGGACGCCGCCGAGGCGCACCGCCTGCTGGAGAGCGGAGGGGTGCGCGATCGCATCGTCCTCACCCTGGACTGATCGAGGGACCAGCCCGACGGCCCGGTCGGACGCCTGGTCCTCGTGGCTGCGGTCGCCGACGCTCGCGACGCCCTGGGGGCCGCCCCGGCCGGGCGAGGACAGGGCGCCGGAGGAGCGTCCCGTCGCCGTCCGCCGTCGGGAGGGTGACGGGTGCGCACGCCGAGGCGCTGAGGACGCCGGCTGCGCCGCCGGCGTCCGGGAGTACGCGGTGTACCCGAGGACGCCGGCCGCGCGTGAGCGGCCTCAGGCCGAACAGCCCGCGTCGTCGACGACGTAGTGGCCGGGCGCCGTCTGCTTGAGGGTGTGGACCGTGAACGTGTTCCACAACCCCATGGCCTGACCGGAACCCTCGGCGTAGGTGTAGCCGCTGCTCTGGTAGGCGCGTCCGGCGACCGTGTGGCGGTAGTTGTCGGCCGTGTGGCAGGTGGGCGTGAACCCGGTCGTCGTCGCCTCCACGGCAGGGGAGGCGCTGCCCGCCGCGCCTGTCCGGTCCACGGCCGCGACTGTGTAGCGGTACGTCGTGCCCGTGCTCAGGCCGGTGTCGGTGTAGGAGGTCGACGAGGTGCTGCCCACCGCCGCGCCACCGCGGAGGACCGTGTACGAGGTCGCTCCGTCGACCGCTTCCCAGCCGAGGGAGACGCTGGTGTCGGTGGTCCCCGTGACCGTGAGCGCGGTGGGCGCGGGCAGCGTGCCGGTGTCCTCGTCACCGTCCAGCCCGAAGAAGCGGGCGGTGTGATAGCTGGAGCAGATGGTGTCGAGGTAGTAGGCGCCCGTGCTGCCGCACTGTTCGGCGCCGCTGCCCGGGTCGACAGCCAGCCCGTGGGCCATTCCGGCGACGGAGTAGACTTCGACCGCGGGACGGCCGAGGCCGTCGTCGTACACGCTCAGCGTGGTGCTCCCGCCGAGGCTCTGCGTACGGGAGGGTGTCCGGCCGATGCCCCACACGTTCGTCCACTGATCACGCAACTCCGTGGCGTTGGCGGGCTGCACCGTGGTGTCGGCGGTGCCCTGCCAGATCGCCACCCGCGGCCAGGAGACCGTGCCGGCCGGAGCGGCGGCACGCACCAGATCCCCCCACTGGGCAGGGCTCTTGTCCGGCGGGCTGTACATGCAGGTGTAAGCGGTGGACACGGTGGTCGCGCAGCGCGCGGGCAGTCCGGAGGCGATGGACCCGCCCGCGAAGACGTCGGGGTAGGCGGCCAGCAGGTTCGCGGTCATGGCGCCGCCCGCGGACAGGCCGGTGATGTAGACCCGACGGGTGTCACCGCCGTACAGCGAGACGGCTCTGTCCACCATCTGCTTGATCGACAGCGCCTCGCCCTGACCGCGTCCGCTGTCACCCGGCTCGAACCAGTTGAAGCAGGAGTTGGCGTTGTTGGCGCTGCTCGTCTGGGGGAAGACCAGCGCGAAGCCGTAGGCGTCGGCGAACTCGGGCCAGCCGGAGTGCGCGTAGTAGTCGTTCGCGCTCTGCGTGCAGCCGTGCAGGGCGACGACCAGCGGGGCGCCGGACGGCAGTGCGGCGGGCGCGTAGGTGAACATCGACAGGTTGCCGGGGTTGGTGCCGAATCCGGTGACCTGGGTCAGGCCCGCGGCGGACGCGGGAGGGCTGGCTGCGAGCAGAGCGCCGGTCAGCGCCACGGCTCCCGCGGCGGCGGTGACCCAGCGGCGCATGCCTCTGACGAGGCTCCGGGAGAAGCGGAACGCAGGATGCGACTGACCCATGACGACTGCCTCCTGATGTGTGGGGACGCTTCGCCCACCGGCGCGGACAGGCCCGGTGAAACGGCGTGGCACGCATCATCGGTGCTCGCGCGCCGGCGTCGGCATGGGTGGGACAGCCATGAGTGGCGCGAACCCGTGTGACGGCGGGACATGGCCCGGCCACGGCAGGTCGGGTAGGACGAGAGCCTCCGGGCCGGAACATCCCGGGAGCGAAGCCGATCCACCGTTCGCCGGGTGGTGTTCGCCGCCATGCCGACGCCCTGGACGGTGGGTGGCAGCCCCATATCTCACGGTGAAGCCGCGCCATAGCCTCCCGGGCATCCCCGTACGCCATCACGGAGGCCCACCCATGCGTCTCTCCCCCCGTCCCTTGCCACGCCCGTGGCGGCTGTGTGGCCCCGCGGCCCTCGCCCTGGCCGCCCTCACGCTCACCCCCGTGCCCGCCACGGCGACACCGGCGAGCTCGTATGACGGCCACTGCTCGCAGCTGTCCCGGGTACGCGTGCCAGGGGCCGAACACCAGGAGGCCGCCTGCCTGGACGACCTGACCACGACGGGGACGGCGGCCACCGGCCACACCGATCCGGCCGACTGGGCGGGCCTGACCTCCAAGGACCTCTCCGTCCCCAGCGGGGTGCCCGGCGTCCAGGTCGACGGGTACTTCCCCGATACCTCCACCACCAACACCAACCACGGCTGGAACCACGACGCCCAGTTCGTGATCCGCCTGCCCGACCGGTGGAACGGCGGCCTGGTGGTCGCCGGCACCCCGGGCAACCGGGAGCAGTACGCCAACGACCGGGCCATCGCCGATGAGGTGCTGTCCCGGGGCTACGCCTACGCCGCCACCGACAAGGGCAACAGCGGCCTCGCCTTCTACCGGGACGGGAAGCACCCGGGCGACGCCATCGCCGAATGGAACGACCGGCTCACCCAACTCACCCGTGCCACCCGGGCCGCGCTCGTCCGTCATTACCACCGGCCGCCGTCCCGCACGCTCGTGACCGGCATGTCCAACGGCGGCTACCTGGTGCGCTGGCAGCTGGAGAACCACCCGGAGCTCTACGACGGGGGAGTGGACTGGGAGGGCACCCTGTGGCGCTCCGACGGCCCCACCGTGCTCGACTTCCTGCCCGCGGCACTCCGCGCCTACCCGGTGTACGCCGCCGGGGGAGCGGAAGCCGACGCGGCACGTGAATCCCTGCACACCGCGGGCTTCCCGGCCGGATCCGAGTTCCTCTGGCCGTACCACCACAAGGTCTACTGGGACCTGACCCAGCGCATCTACCGCGAGGAGCTGGACCCCGGCTTCGACGGCCCGACCGAGGCGGGCACGCCCTACTGCGCGCCCGGCACACCGGCCTGCGACGCCGACTACGACTACGCCGCCCGCCCCCGCGAGGTCGCGAGGGCCGTGCAGAAGATCGCTCTGACCGGCCGGATCGGAAAACCTCTGATCACCCTCCACGGCACCCTGGACGTCCTGCTGCCGATCGCACAGGACTCCGACGTCTACGCCCGCATGGTGCGCCAGGCCGGCCGTGGCGCACTGCACCGCTACTACCGCATGGCGGGCGGCACGCACACGGACGCCCTCTTCGACCTCTACCCCGACCGCCTGCGCCCGCTCGCACCCTGCCACCGCACGGCCTTCACCGCCCTGGAGAACTGGCTCACGACGGGACACCGCCCGCCTGCCTCCCGCACCGTCCCGATGCCCGCGGACGCGGACCCCGCGACCCTGCCGAACACCTGCTCCCTCGACACCCGCCCCGAGACCGCCCCTCCGACGACGCCCTGAACAGCCCTTGGCCGAACGGCAGTCGAGCCGACGGCGGCTCCGGCCCCGAGAATCGGCCGTGCCGAGCCGTCGTCGGGGCCCTGCCCGGTGACACACCTGAACCCGCGTGCGGTCCAGCCTGCCAGCACCCGTCTTCGGCGTGCAGGGCTCGCGTCAGCCACTCCAGTTCCTCAGTCGCCCCGGAGGGAGGAATTCTGTCGGCGGACACGGGCGATGAACCTGCGGTGGCACGCGGCCCCGCCCCGCCTCGTCCAGGAAGTCCGTGCCGATCCGTTCATCAGGGCCGTCTCCTCAGCGGTCGAACCACGTCTCGGTACGGTGTGACGGGACGGCCGGGCTTTCCTCGAGGGGCGGCCGAGACCGAAGCGGGCCGCGGCCTCCGCGACCTGCCTGTCGGGCGGCCTGAGATGAGCCGCCCGCTTTCGCCCGAGACCGCGTGCGATCTCAGTCTGCCTTCGACCTGTACGCGTCGACCGCATGATCGTGCACGCGGGCGACCGTCGCACGCTCCTCTTCGGGCCCCGTCGTCAGCAGTACGTGGTAGCGCCCCTCGACGAGCACCACCGTGTTCTTCGCGTACACGGACTTCCCTTCCTGCGTGGACCACGTGAACTCCCCCACAGCAGAGGTCTGTTGACCCACCTTGACCGCGCGGATCCCGCTAGACGTGGCCCAGTTCGCCTCCCGATAGATCTGCAGCTCCGGTTCGTCCTCGCGCTGGTAGGCGACAGGACTCATCGTCGTGGCCGCAGCAGCGTCACGGCCGGGGACGACGGTGAGCGTGTAGGAGCCGTGCGTGTACCGGTACTGCCCGGAGGCGTTCTTGTCGTGTGGCTGCCAACTCGTCGGCACTTCGGTGCTGAAGTTCGGCCCCTGGGCACGCACGTAGCCGGTTGCCGATGACGCGGTTGGCGTCGTCACCGGTGTCGATGTGGGCGTCGCAGTCGAATGGGTCGAGCGTCCGTGCGACGGATCGGCGCCGCCCTTCTGGGCGTCATCCTCGAAATACCTGATTCCGAAAGGGGCGACGGCCAGCAGAGCCAGCGCGGTCAGCCAGCTCCAGCGCTTCCATGTCCCGGGTGCCGGCTTCCAACGCATCGGCGTGGAGTCTTCGCCCGCCGTCGATTGCGCCGAGCCTGCATGTTCCCCCGCAGTTCGGCCTCGCGATTTCCCGTGCAGCAGGTCGATGACGAGCGGTCCGGAATCGGCCTGCCGAGGGCGTGGTCCTCCGTCGGTATTCGCCGTCACGAGGCCTGCGTCCATGACGCCACCCGGTGAGGAAGTCGCGGCGTGGCGTTCTGGGAGCGGAACGTGCGGGGCCACCGAGGATGCAGGCGCGGCCGTTGGTACTGACAGTGCGGCCACCGCACGGTTGCGTACGAGGGCGATGGCGTGACCGGCATTGCGTGCGCGCTGCTGCGGGACCGGTCGGGACTTCGCCTCCAATTCCTGGCGTACGTGCCAGAACAGCGTTTCCATCTCCAGCGGATCCGAAGCGCCAGGGATTCCGAACTCCAGCGCTTTCAGAAGCTCGCCGGTGAAGGCGGTGTACGTCTCTCCTTCGGGTGCCCAGGCGAGTTTCGTCTCAGCCGAGGCGGTCATCAGGTAAGTACCCTCGACCATGGCGTGGTTGGCCACGTCGATCGCTGTGCCCATGTGTCCGACGAGCGCCCGGCCGCTGTAGCAGCAGTCCAATATCACCACCTTGCTCGTGGCCGTACAGGTGTCGACCAACTGCAGGCGCAGGTCTTCATAGGCCACGGCACGGTAGAGGCGCTGAGCGTGTGCATTCGACAGGGCCAGATAGAGCTCACCGTTCGGGGAGACCAGTCCGTGCCCCGCGAAGTAGACCACCAGGGCGTCTTCCGCCTCGGCTGCGGCATCGTGCACGGCGTCCAGGACTGCGTCCGGGGAAGGCGGGTTCAGCAGAACAGTGCACTGATCGGGACGCCGCAGTCCCCACAGCTCGGGGTCGCCCAGAACCTTCGCCAGGCGGTTGACATTGTTCCCCACCGACGGCAGGTCAGGCAGCGTGTCGTACCTGTCCACCCCCACGATCACGGCACGGGATCTCGCCGGGTCGGGCAGTCGCTTCACGGGCTGGTGCCCGCTTCGTCACCGGCCTCCGCCTGTCGCTCTGCTTGGTCGCCCGCGGACGCGGCCCGGAGTGCCTCCACGATGCGCCGGATCGTCTCCTGGGACGCGTCATCGACTGTGAGGGGCCGGCCTGTGGCCGTGACGGTGATCGTGATCGGTAGCGCGGCCGGACGCGCGGCGCGCCAGGCTGCATAGGACATTGCCAGGTTCAGCGCCGAGAACCCTTGGCTGAGGAACATGTCGATGACCTCGACCGTCCCCATGGTGCCGCCGGGCTTGCCGCACGGCACCATTTCCATCGTGGCCTGCCGTCGTACATCGGCGTCCAGCCGCAGCCACTTGTGCAGGTCGGACAGGACCTCCTGCCCCTCGTCGGCAGTCGTCTCGATCCGGATGCGCATGCCTTCCCCCAACCCTTCCATCTCGCCCACGATAGGGAAGGTTGCGCCTCCTGGGAGCCGAAACGCCGATCGACGGGAGTCCGGATCCTGCCCTCTGTGGTGGGGCGGTCAGCGGGTTGCCGAGATCGTGTTCAGCCGACGCGGAGCGACAGCAGCAGGACGAGCTGCCCGTGTCCGCCGCCCGGACCGGCCGCTGTCCCGACGCCGCACCCGGCGACCGTCACGGCGACGCCGCTGCCTGTCGGAAGAGGCGTGCCGTCGACTTGGCGGTTCGGCCGGTGGGGAGGGCGCGCGTCAGGAGGTCGGGCCGCCCGCGACCCACGCGCTCCACGGCATGTTCCAATCGCTGAGGCCGTTGTCCGAGGCCAACTCGGTCTTGTCCGCGGAGTTCTTGACGATCACGACGTCACCGATCATCGACTGGTCGAAGAACCACGCGGCCGGCTGGGTGTCGTCGCCGCCGCCCCTGACATCCTTCAGCCCCACGCAGCCGTGGCTGGTGTTGACCTTGCCGAAGACCGAGTCGGTGCCCCAGTAGTTGCCGTGGATGAACGTGCCCGAGTCGGTCAGACGCATGGCGTGCGGTACGGCCTTGATGTCGTACGAGGGCTTGCCGTCCTTCTCCGTGAGGCCGACGCTCGCACCGTTCATGTGGAGCTTCTTGAACTTCTCGGAGATCACCATCTGACCGTTGTACGTCGGGTGCTCGGTGCTGCCTGACGAGATCGGGATGGTCTTGATCGTCTTGCCGTCCCGGACGACCGTCATCTGCTTCGTCTTCGCGTCCACGGTGCTGATCTGGCTACGGCCGATCTTGAACGTGACCGTCTTCTGGACGCCGTCGCGGCTGAGCGTGACGGTGACGGTGGAGCCGGACTTCCAGTACTTCTCGGGGCGGAAGTCCAGGCGGTGGTCGTTGAGCCAGTGACCGACGACCCGCTGGCCGCCGCTGGAGCTGACCTGGATCTCCGACTCCACGGTGGCCTTGTCACTGATCGCCGAGTTGAAGTTGACCGACACCGGCATGCCCACGCCGACGGTCGAGCCGTCCGCGGGGGAGAGATGCCCGATGAAGTCGTTGGCGGGGGAGACGGTGGTGATCGTGGCGTTACCGGTGGCGGAGCGGCCCTTGGCGTCCTCGGCCTCTGCGGCGATCTGATACCTGGTGGCACGCTCCAGTCGGCCGTCCGGCTTCCAGGAGGCGCCGTCCGCGGACAGGGTGCCCTGGACCTCGTCACCCGTCGCGACGGCGGTCATGGTCACCTTGGTGAGCTTGCCGTCACTGACCGTCACCCTGACCGGGCTGTCGATCGCGACGTTGTGAGTGCCTTCCCCCGGCGTGATCCTTATTCGGGCGTCGGAAGCGTCCTGGGTGCCGGCCTCGGTCGCCTGCGCTGTCGGGTGGGCGCCCGCATCGTTGCCGCTGGCAGCCGCGATGCCCGAGCCGCCGAGTGCCGTGACTGCGAGTGTGCAGCCGAGCACTCCGGCTGTGGCCGCCAGTCGGGTGCGTCGTCCGTTGAGCGTGATCAAGCGCCTCTCCCTGTCGCTGGTCTGTACGTCACTGTGTTGGTCGCCGAAGGGGCGCAACTTTCGGTAAACCTACTTATAAGCGCCCCTATGCCCAGAAGTGCGTAAATTGTGATGAAGGCCATGTGGGTGGGCGAGGCCCGCCTTCGTGCACGCCCGCGTGCGTCAGCCGACGTTGCGCAGGCGGGTCAGGGTCGCGTCGAGGTCGGCCTTGCGGGGGCGGTTGTGGGGAAGCCTGGCCAGCAGGGCGGCCATGCCGCAGCTGTTGGTCACGGCGGAATAGACCAGGCCGCCGGCGAGGCCTGCGGACAGGAGCCTGAAGGCCGGGTGGAGGAACTCGCCCAGGGCCAGGCCGAGCACGACGACGGAGCCGGCGGTGAGGCGGACCTGGCGCTCCATTGCCCAGTTCGCCTTCCGGCCGCCCTCGGGGCGCTGCAGATCGTGGCCCCGGGCGGCCCATTCGCCGGTACCTCCCGCGAGGGTGGCGGTGTGGATGCCGTTCTCCGCGAGCATCCGGCAGGCGTTCTCGGAACGGGCGCCGGAGGCGCAGACGACGAGGACCTCACCATGCTGGGCGGCGGTGCGGAGGTCGGGCAGCGCCCGGTCGAGCTGATCGAGGGGGATGTTCAGGGCGCCGGGGAGGTGGCCGCCGGCGTACTCGCCGGGGGTGCGGACGTCGATGACGGTGAGTTCGTGCAGACGGGCGCGGGCCTGGTGAGGGTCGAGCGTGGTGGGGGAGGTGGTCATGGTCGGTGTCATTCCTGTGTGTCGAGGTGTCCCGTGACGAGGTGTTCTCGCGCTGACGGGTTGGGTGAGGACGTGGTGGCCGTGGAATTCGGTCACCGGGTGGGGAGTCGTGTCGACCGGTGCCGAGGGGGAGCGCACCGGGCGAGGCCGCGGATCTTCGGGTCGGCCGGAGTCCGTGGCCCGGGCGGGTCAGAAGAGCGCGTCGACCAGCATGAGGGCGGCGACCGCGAGGAGCGCGTAGGCGAAGACCCGCTGAAGGGTCCGGCCCTTGAGCCGTTGCGCTAGACGTTTGCCGTCCCAGGCGCCGAGGACGGCTGCCGCGGTGAACGGTGCGACGACGGCCCAGTCCAGATGCGCACCGGAGCCGGCCCGCGCGGTGAGGGCTGCCATCGAGTTGATCGTGATGACGAGGAGGCTCGTGCCGACCGCCCGGCGCATGGGCAGTCCGAGCACGCCGACCAGGGCGGGTACCGCGAGGAAGCCGCCGCCCACGCCCAGGAATCCGGTCACCGTGCCGAGTCCGGCGCCGGCTGCCCCGGCCTTCCGGGGGTCGACCGGGCCGGGGAGCCCGGTATTCGCGGGGCGGAGCATCCGTACCGCGGCGAGTGCCGCGACGGCGGCGAAGGCGACGGTGAGCAGGGCGTCGGGCAGACGGCCCGCGGCGGCTCCGGCGATGACCGCGGGCACGATCCCCGCCGCCGCGAAGAGCAGCCCCGTGCGCCAGACGACGTTGCCGTCCCGGGCGTGCCCGACCAGCGCTGTGACGGACGTGAGACTGACGATGACCAGGCCGGCCGTCGTGGCCTGCGCCGGGGTGAAGTGGACCAGGTAGATCAGGGCGGGGACGGCGAGGACGCTGCCGCCGCCGCCGAGTCCGCCGAGCGCCAGTCCGATGACGCCGCCGGCCACGAGCGCGAGGATCAGAGCCGTCATGCTATCGAGCCGTCGTTCCCGCGTTCATCGACGACGGGAAGCCCGGCGGCGGCCCACGCCTGCATGCCGCCCTTGACGTCGACGACGTCGTGGCCGCGCTGGGCCAGCAGTTCGGCGGCCTGCTGTGAGCGGTGCCCGCTGCGGCAGATCACCACCAGCGGCATGGCCTGGGCCACGCTCGGCACGGCGCCTCCCGCGGCCAGGCGGGACAGCGGCGCGAGGACGGCGCCGGGCGCGTGTCCGACGTTCCACTCGGTCCGCTCGCGCACGTCCAGCAGGACGGCCGGGGCGTCGGCGCCCTGCGTGCGCCCGTGGGCCTCGTCCACGCTGACGCGATGCGCGCGGCGACGGAAAAGTGACATCACAGAACCTCTCGAAGTGTTCTCGGAGTACGGGTCGGTCCGCCGCGGTCAGCCGGTGGTGACGGTCAGTCCGGCTGCCTCGGCGGCGTCGAAGCCCTCGTCGACCGCCACGACATCGCGGCCGGACGCGTCCAGCAGGGAGGCGGCGATGGCGGCGCGCATGCCGCCGGCGCAGTGGACCCAGACGGTGCCGTCCGGCACCTCGCCGAGCCTCTTGTGCAACTGGTGGATCGGAATGTGCACCGAGCCCGCGATGTGTCCCGCGGCTCGTTCGGAGTCGCGCCGCACGTCCAGGACGACGATGCCGTCCGAAGCCCGCCGGGCTGCCAGACCGGCGAACGTCGAGCGGGGGAAGGAGGCGAGCGTGGCGCCCTCGGCGGTCCACTCCCGCGGAGTGCCGGTGGCGGCGGCCGCGGGGCGGTCGATGCCGACCCGGACCAGTTCCCGCTGTGCGGCGGCCAGTTGTTCCGCGGACTCGGCCAGGAGCGTCACCGGCTTGCCCCACGGGATCATCCAGGCCAGATACGTGGCGATCTTGCCGTCCGCCTCGAAGTTGAACGACCCGGCGACGTGGCCTTCCGCGAACGCGACCCGGTTGCGGAGGTCGACGACCCACTCACCGGCCGCGAGCCGCGCGGCGATCTCGTCGGCGTCCGCGACGGCGGGGGGAGTCAGGTCCACGGGCGCGGGTCCGGCGGCGTTGGCCGGTCCCATGTGCGCGTAGTAGGCGGGGACGGCGTCGAGGTCCGCGAGGAGCTGGGCGACGAACGACTCGACGTCGGTCGTCAGAGCGGCGTTGACCGCTTTCTCCTTGCCGATCGTGGTGGCGTCGCCCTCGGCCTGCGCCGAGGAGCAGAAGCTGCCGAAGCCGTGTGTGGGCAGCACGGACGTCTCGTCCGGCAGTTCGGCCGCCAGGCGGCGCGCGGAGGCGTGCTGAGCGCGGGCCAGATCCTCGGTCAGGCGCGGCTCGACGAGGTCGGGACGGCCCACGGTGCCGATGAGCAGGGAGCCGCCCGTGAAGGCGGCCACCGGCTGCCCCCGGTCCAGCAGGACGTAGGAGGTGTGGTGCGGGGTGTGGCCCGGCGTGGCGACCGCCCGAAGCTCCAGCTCGCCGTCGACGGTGACGGTGTCGCCGTCGGACACCGGGACGCGTGCGAACGACACCCGCGCCCCGGACGGCACCAGGTAGGAGGCGCCCGTGATCCGGGCCAGCTCCGGACCGCCGGTGACGTAGTCGTTGTGGATATGTGTCTCCACCACGTGCGAGATGCGCACCCCGCGGCGCGCGGCGACCGCCAGAACCTGGTCGACATCGCGCGGCGGGTCGACCGCCACGGCGGTCCGCGTGCCACCGGCCAGGTAGCTGCGGTTTCCCAGGCCCTCGAGCTCGATGGTGTCGATGAAGAACACGGAGATGCTTCCTTCCCGTCGAATGTACCCCCCGGGGTATACGAACTCTAACATTGATACCCCTGGGGGTATTCCTGCGGGTGTTGGCCCCCGTGCCGGTCCCGGTGTCGCCCGGCGATGTGCCGCTGAGGGCGCGGGCGTCGCCGCGGCGCCGACCCTGGTCGGCTCCAGCGGTGCACGGGGCGGGGTGCCGTGTCGCCGTGCGTCGGCGGGCGGTCGCTCCGCATGCCGTCGGCCGCCTGAAGGGCACCCTGGGTTCCCGGAGGGCATCCCGGGGTTCGTCACCCCGTCCCGCGCCGGGTCGCCGAAGAATCGCCGGGCCGGATCACGGCCGCGGGCATGCGTGAGATCACGAACGGGTCGTCGGGCGACCGCAGTCTCTGATCGCCCGGGTCGCGCGATCCTGCTCTCGACCGGGCGGGTCGCCGCCCCGAACCACCCACAGGGGTGGTGTCGTGCCTGTGCAGGGGGCGACCGGCGTGGACGGCGCCCCGTGCCCGACTCGCCCGGGGCTGTTCACCGGTGTCGGGAGGCGCTCGGTCGCAGACGGTGCCATGCGGCGCGGGACCAGGAGCGCGTCAGCTTCCTCGGTCGATTCGCGCGATGGTCCGAGCCTGCGTCGGAAAGCGGAGTCTCCGCTCGTCCGGCGGGAGCTCAGCCGTCCGCGTCGGCTGCCGCAAGCGAGGCCAGGGCGGCATCGAGGCGGCGGGCGGCCTCCTCGGCGACGGGGCGCAGGGCTTCGCGTTCGCTGAGGGCGACCATGGTGCTCGGGTCGAGGGCCTGGACGGCCGTACGGTCGCCGTCCCGTCGGACGACCACGTTGCACGGGAGGAGCAGGCCGATCGAGCGGTCGGTCTCCAGAGCGCGCTGCGCCAGAGGCGGATTGCAGGCGCCGAGGATGACGTAGTCCTCCATGTCGTGGTCGAGCTTGGCCTTGAGGGTCGCGGTGACGTCGATCTCGGTGAGGATGCCGAACCCCTGCTCCGCGAGGGCGTCCCGGGTCCGGGTGACCGTGGTGGCGAAGTCGGTGTCGAGGTGCACTGTGCGGTCGTAGCGCATGGCGTCGGTCCTTCTTCTCTGCTCGCGGGGCGCGGGACGATCAGCCCTTCGTCAGATGCTGCTGCGGCTTTCCCGGCTCCTTGTGCATGGCTTTCGGGTGGGTGGATCGGGTGTCACGGCCGCTCATGTCCCGGGAGGGTGCTCCACCGGGAGCGAAGGCCGCGACGTGCGCGCCCGGTGGTGGACCAGCTGGTCCACATGTCGGCCCGTGCCGCCCTGCGAGGGCGGCGGCCTGAGCCCTCACGCCAGCGACAGGAAGAGCTTCTCCAGCCGGGCGCGCATGGCCTCCGTGTCCTCGCCGTTCTGTCGCCCGGACTCGACGTCGGCGACGCACTGCTGCAGGCCGGTGGCGATGATCGCGAACCCCGCCCGGTCGAGGGCGCGGGAGGCGGCGGCGAGCTGCGTGACGACGTCCTCGCAGTCGCGCCCCTCTTCGATCATCCGGATCACGCCGGCGATCTGCCCCTGCGCGCGGCGCAGCCGATTCAGCACGGCCTTGAGGTCCGCACCAGCGAGTTCCAGTTCCACGATCACTCCTATGAACATACCCCTAGGGGTACTGTACGTCCCGATTCGGGACGACGTCGTCGACCCTTAAAGAATCACACGGGCCAGGACCGGCCCGGCACGCCGTTCTCCGGACGCCGGCGGCGCCCGGGTGGCGGTGGGCCCGCCGTTCCGTGCTGCGGCTGACCCCTCGGCCTCCAGGCCGCGTGTGGTCGTGCCCGGGTGCCCTCGGTGTCAGTCGGCCATCGCGGCGTCCGGGGCCTGCCGACTCGTGTCCTTCATCTCCGCGGCGTCCTGCGCGACCACGGCTCGAATCCCCTCGATGAGCTCCTCCAGCGCCTGCGGCGGCAACGCGCCGGGCTGGGAGAAGAGCATGGTCCGGTCGCGGACGGCCATCAGCGTGGGGAGGGCGGTGATCTGGAAGGCCCTCGCCAGTTCGGGCTGCGCCTCGGTGTCGACCTTGCCGAACACGATGTCGGGGTGGCGCTCGGCCGCCTTCTCGTAGAGGGGGCCGAACATCCGGCACGGGCCGCACCAGGCGGCCCAGAAATCGATCAACACGATCTCCGAACCGGTCACGGTCTCCAGGATGTTGTCCTTGGTCAGTTCAACGGTCGGCATGGGGAACCGGCCTCCTCTCGCATACCCAGTGGGGTATGTGTTCCAACCGGTGCGGGACCGGTCTTGTTCCCGGCCCCGGTGTCGGCCGGACCGGAACACCCCGGGGGGCGGAGGGAGGCGCGCCACGGTCGTCCGGAGGCCGGCCTCGGCATCGTCCTGTGCCGTCACCGACCGCTCCGGGCCTCCCCCGGCGGCAGGCAGACAGGGGGCAGCGGGAACCAGCGCATGCGCTCGAAATCGGCGGGCAGCGAGGTGGGGCCGTCGTCCAGCCGGTCGGCATGAGACGCGAACACCTCGCGGGCACGGGCCAGTTGTCCGGGCAGTGCGTCCTCGCCCACGCGGAGGTGGGGGACGGATCGGCCGCTGACGCCTGCTGTCGCGCTGAACCGCAGGTCCGTCAGGCGCATCGGGGAGTCGGCGGCGCCGGTGTGGTGGTGCCACAGTCCGTCGTGCGGGTCGAAGCGGTAGTCGGGCAGGAGCCGATGTCCCCAGGTGGCGATCAGGTCGACGGCGTCGATGAGGTAGTCACGGACGGTGTCGCTGATGAAGTAGTTGAAGTTGAGGCGGGTCCAGCCCGGTTTGATGCCGTCGCAGCCGTGGACGATCTCGTCGAGCAGGGCGTCGGAGGTGGCCGCGTCGATGGCGAGCAGCCGGTGGCCGTACGGTCCGGCGCAGGAGCAGCCTCCGCGGGCCTGGATCCCGAACAGGTCGTTGAGCAGGGCGACGACGTAGTGGTGGTGAAGGTACGCGCGATCTCCGTGGCGGATGCGGAAGGAGATGATGGACAGACGCCGGGCGTGGTGGTTGCCGAGGATCTCGATGTGCGGATTGGTGTCCCACCGGGCGAGCGCCGCACGCCAGTGACGCTCCTCGGCGGCCTGGATCGTGTCGGTGCCGACGGCCTGTTTGAGGGCGAAGACCAGTCCGGCGCGAATGGATTCGACGATCGCCGGGGTGCCGCCCTCCTCCCGGGCGACCGGGTCGTCGAGGTAGCGATGGCCGAACGGGCCGACGAACGCGACGGTGCCGCCGCCGGGCGCTGTGGGTACCGGATGACCGGCCAGCTCGCGGCGGACGACGAGAACACCCGGGGTCTGGGGCCCGCCGACGAACTTGTGCGGCGACAGGAAGACCGCGTCCTTGTGGTCACCGGCGCCGGGCGCGCTCTCCGCGACCCGGATCGGGACGTACGGGGCGGCGGCCGCGTAGTCCCAGAAGGAGAGGGCGCCGTGCGTGTGCAGCAGGCGCGCGATGCGGTCGGTGTCGGTGAGAATGCCGGTGACGTTCGAGGCGGCGGAGAAGCTGCCGATGCGCAGCGGCCGGTCGGCGTACCGGACCAGGCCCGCCTCCAGTTCGCCGAGATCGACGTGACCGTCCGCGTCCTCGTCGATGACCACGACGTCGGCGGCCGACTCCCGCCAGGGGAGTTCGTTCGAGTGGTGCTCGTACGGGCCGACGAAGACGACCGGCCGCAGTGCCGGTGGGAGCGGGTCGGGCCGCCGCAGCCCCAGGATGCCGAGCAGCTTGTTCACCGCCGCGGTGGCTCCCGAGCCGCAGAAGACGACGAGGTCGTCGTCCGTGCCGCCGACCGCGTCGTGGACGATGCGCCGGGCGTCCTCGCGCAGCCGGGTCGTCTGCCGCCCGGTGCTCGAACTCTCCGTGTGGGTGTTGCCGTAGAGGGGAAGCACGTGCTCGCGCACGAAGTCCTCGATGAAATCCAGGGAACGCCCGGACGCGGTGTAGTCGGCGTAGACGAGGCGAAGGGGCCCGTACGGGCCCTCCAGCACTTCGTCGTCGCCGATGAGGCCGCGGCGGATGCGCTCCACGAGCAGTGCCACGGCCGGCGTGATCGGCGTGCTCATGACGCGAGTGCGATGTCGATGTCGGGCGGCCGGTGCAAGGTGTTGTGGACCGTGCAGTGTGAGGCGACGGCGAGCAGGGCCGCGCGGCGCTCCTCGGGCAGCCCGGGTGGCGGGACGACCGTGACGCGCACGGAGGCCACACGGGCCGGGCGGTCGGCGGCCATGGTGAACTCCGTGAGGACTCTCAGCCCGGTCTGATCCAGGCCGTGGCGGTGGAGGAATCGGCCCGCGTAGAAGGCGACGCAGGTGGCCAGGGAGGCGGCGAACAGCTCGGTGGGAGTCGGCGCGAGGTCCGAGCCGCCGGCCTCGAGAGGCTGGTCCACCCGGAAACGATGGCCGCGGACGTCCACGGTGTAGATGTCGCGGTCGACGTGAGCGACCTCGAGGCGGTGCGTCTCCATCTGCGGCGGTGGGCTCGTGGTGGTGACCTGGGGTGCGGTGCCGGTCATGGCCGGGCCCCTTCCTCTTCGGCGTCGACTTCTGCCAGGTTCCAGTCGATCGCTGACCGCACTGCTGATCGAGAGGCCGTCGGGGTGGGACGGGGCCCGTTCGGCCCTCGCACCGGCGGCCTCGAAGATATACTCTGGAGGGTATTTTTTCGGTGCATACCCGTCAAGCAGTGCGGTGTGTGATCCGGAGGAGTTGAGCCAAAGACATACCCGGGTGGGTACCGCCCCGGGACCAGTGGCCCCTGCCCGGACCTCATCTCCCCTACGACAGTGGGGACATGGGCACACACATCGTGATACTCGGAGGCGGCACCGCGGGCACGTCGGCCGCCAACCGGCTGCGCCGCGTGCACGACGAGCGCGCATGCCGGATCACCGTCGTCGACCAGGACGACGACCACGTCTACCAGCCCGGCCTGCTGTTCGTCCCCTTCGGCACGGCGCAGCCGCACCACCTCGTCCGCTCCCGCCCGCGGCAACTGCACCCCGGCGTCGACTACAAGCAGGCGAAGATCGAGCGGGTCGACCTGGACGCGAGGACCGTGCACCTGGGCGCCGGCATTCGACTGTCCTACGACGTCCTCGTCGTCGCCACCGGAGCCGCGCTCCTCCCCGAGGAGACCGAGGGGCTGACCGGCCCCGGCTGGCGCGAGAAGGTCTTCACCTTCTACGACCTGCCCGGAGCCGTCGCACTGCACCATGCCCTCGAGCGTTTCGAGCGAGGCCGTGTCGTGGTGAACGTGGCCGATCTGCCGGTCAAATGCCCGGTTGCACCCCTGGAGTTCGTCTTCCTGGCCGACTGGCACTTCCGGCGGCTCGGCATCCGAGACCGGGTCGAACTCATCTACGTGACCCCGCTGGACGGCGCCTTCACCAAGCCGGTCGCGGCGAAGGCGCTCAGCGGGCTGCTGGAGCGCAAGGACATCGAGCTGGTCACCGAGTTCACGCTCGCAGAGGTCGACGGCCGAGGCGGCCGACTGGTCTCGTACGACGAGCGTGAAGTGCCGTTCGACCTGGCAGTGGTCGTGCCGCTGCACGGCGGGGCCTCGTACGTCGGCCGCTCCCCGGGGCTCGGCGACGAGCTGGGCTTCATCCCCGTCGACCAGCACACCCTCCAACACCCCGACCGCCCCGAGGTGTTCGCGATCGGTGACGCGGCCGGGCTGCCGGCGTCGAAGGCCGGTTCGGTCGCGCACTTCGCCGGGGAGGCGCTCACCCGCAACATCGGCCGCTTCCTGGCCGGGCAGCCCCTGGACGCCGTTTTCGACGGACATACCAACTGCTTCGTCGAGACCGGCTTCCACAAGGCGCTGCTGATCGACTTCAACTACGACACCGAGCCCCTGCCCGGCCACTTCCCGGCCGAGTTCGGCCTGCCGCTGCTCAAGGAGTCGCACGCCAACCACCTCGGCAAACTCGCCTTCGAATGGCTGTACTGGCACAGCCTCCTGCCCGGCCGGGAGCTGCCCGGCATCGGCTCGGCGATGCCCGGGCGCGGCAAGCATCACGTCCACTCCTGAACGTTGCGACGAAGGAGGACAAGCCATGCCCACCGCCACCTACGGCGAGACAGCAGTCCCTGTCGACGACGAGGGCTTCTTCACCGATCCCGCGCAGTGGACCGCATCCATGGCCGAGCAGATCGCCCGCGAGTCCGGCGTGGCGACACTGACCGACCGGCACTGGACGGTCATCCGGTTCATGCGCCTCCACTACGCGGAGAAGGGCACGGGCCCCACCGTGCGGGTCCTCGGCAAGACGTCCGGTGTCAGCGTCAAGGAGCTGTACCAGCTCTTCCCCAAGGGCCCGGCGAAGACCGCCGCCAAGATCGCCGGCATCCCCAAGCCGCGCGGCTGCATCTGACATCCCCGCCATCGAGGAGCGTGCCGTCATGGCTGTGACCGCCACGATCGAAAAGGTCTCGATCATCGTCTCCAAGGGATCCCTCGAAGGGATCTACCCGGCCCTCATCATGGCCAACGGCGCCCGCGCCGAAGGCATCGAGGCCGATCTGTTCTTCACCTTCTTCGGCCTGGACGCCATCACGAAGAAGCGCTGGGAGCACATCAAGCTGGCCACCGTCGGCAACCCGGGCCTGCACCTGCCGACTCTGCTGGGCGGCATACCGGGGGTGCCCGACCTGGTCACCCGGTACATGGAACGCAAGATGGACAAGCTCGACATCCCGCCGATCCCCGAGTTCATCGAGATGATCTCCGACACCGGCACGGGCATCTACGCCTGCAAGGCATCGGCGGACCTCTTCGCGCTCGGCAAGGACGACCTCGTCGAACAGGTCCAGGGCATCATCACGGTCGGCGAGTTCTACGAGCGCGCGGCCGGCGGCCAGATCATCTACACCTGAGGCGACCGGCGCCGTCCCGGTCCGCCGGACGAGGGACGGCGCAGGTCGGCGATGGTCGGCGGCCTCCACGCCGACCGCTCTTGATACCGACCGCCCTCCACGCCGACCTCCGCCCTCCACACCGACCGGTTTCCTCCCCGTGACGACTCGTTCGGGTCGGGCGTCCTCCCCGGCCCGGAGGGCGCGGCCGGCCTCGGTGCGCGGGCCCGGACATGGGGCCACCGAAGACGGCGTGTCAGGCCGTCGTCCAGAGGCGGAGCTTCTCGGGGTTGAGTACTGCCCAGATGCGGGAGATCCGGTCGCCCGCGAGGTCGAACGCGTACACCGCCACCGTACGGCCCTCCTGCTGAGCGACCAGGCCGGGCCGACCGTTGACCGCGCGCTCCACGACGGTCAGGGTGCCGGGCGCCCTGGCGAAGAGGTCGGTCAGGTAGTGCGCGATCCGCTCGCTGCCTTCGATGGGGTGGAGCGAGGCCCGGGTGCGGCCGCCGCCGTCGGCGATCACGGTGGCGTCGGGGTCGAGGAGGCGGATCAGGGCACGGATGTCCTTGGCCTGCCACGCCTGTCCGAAGTCTCTGACGATGCCGGCCTGGTGGGCCGCCGGAGTCGCGGGCGTCCGGGAGTCGCGGATGCGGCGGCGGGCGGAGGAGGCCAGCTGACGGCAGGCCGCGGGGGTGCGGCCGACGATCTCGGCGACTTCGGCGAAGGAGTAGCGGAAGACGTCGTGCAGGATGAACGCGACGCGTTCGGCCGGGGTCATCGCTTCGAGCACCACGAGAAAGGCCATGCTGACCGACTCGTCGAGGGTCACCCGCTCGGCCGGGTCGGTCGCGCTTCCCGCCGGCCCGGCGGCCCACCGGGCGGGTCCGGGCAGCGGCTCGGGGATCCATTCACCCACATAGCGCTCGCGGCGGGCCCGGGCCGAGCCGAGCACGTCCAGGCAGACGCGGCCCGCGACCTTCGTCAGCCAGGCGCCCGGGGACTTGATGGCGTCCTGCTGCGGGCGGGACATGGCGTACCAGCGGGCGTAGGTCTCCTGGACGGCGTCCTCGGCCTCGGCCAGGGAGCCCAGCAGCCGGTAGGAGAGATTGATCAGCTGACGGCGCTCGCTCATGATCGCGCTCGGACTCTGATCGTCTCCGGTGGTCACGGTCCTCACCCTGCCCTGTGTCGGTCGGATCTGCGTGCACCGGACCGACGGGACACCGCACCGGAATGTGAGGTGACCTCGCGCCTGACATTCCGGGGAGCCGCGCCGTCGTACCGCTGACACCGGCACAGCATCCCTCGTGGGATGCGACAGGGAGGACACGATGGGCGACTTTCGGGCGATCGCGGACCGCGTCGAGATCGAGGCGCTGCGCGGCGAGTTCACCGACGCGGTGATGATGCGTGACTACGACCGGGTCGCGTCGCTGTTCACCCCGGACGGCGTGTGGCGGATGCCCGACATCCCGGCCGAGATGACCGGCCAGGAGCAGATCCGCGCCTGGGGCCGGCGGGTGCCGGAGTTCGTGGACTTCCTGGTCCAGAACACGCATCCGGGCCTGATCCGGCTCGACGGCGACACCGCGTCCGGCCGTGCGTACATCTCCGAGGTCGGGCGCGGACGCGACGGCCGGTCCGGCTCGAACCACGCGATCTACCACGACCGTTACCAGCGCACCTCGGACGGCTGGAAGTTCACCGAACGCGTCTACGAGATCCGGTACCTCGACGAAAGCCCCCTGACGGGCTCCGTGCCCTCGCGCGACGCGGATGCCCGCTGACCTGCCCGTCGCACCACGAACACCACAGGAGACTCGGACATGATCAGGATCGGCATCATCCTCGGCAGCACCCGCCCCGGACGCAACGGCGAACAGGTCGCCACCTGGGTCCATGACACCGCCTCACGCCGCACGGACGCCGAGTTCGAGCTGATCGACCTGCGTGACCACCCGCTTCCCCACCTCGACGAGCCGCACGGGGCCATGCACGGCCACTATCAGCATGCGCACACGAAGGCCTGGGCGGCGAGGATCGCTCCGTTCGCCGGGTTCGTCATGGTCACCCCCGAGTACAACCGCTCCACCTCCGGGGTGCTCAAGAACGCCCTCGACCACCTGTATGCGGAATGGAACGACAAGGCGGTGGGATTCGTCTCGTACGGCGTCGTCGGCGGCGCCCGGGCGGCCGAACAACTGCGGCTGATCTGCGGCGCGTTGCAGATGGCCGACGTCAGCCGACAGGTCACGCTGTCGCTCACCAGCGAGTTCGAGAACTACACCACCCTCGAGCCGACCGACCACAGCGCGACCGCGCTGGACGCACTGCTGGACCAGGTCGTCGCCTGGAGCACCGCGCTCGCGCCGCTGCGCGCCGCTTCCCGGACCGCCGCACCGGCCTGAACTCCCGCCCCCTGCCCGGCTGGCCCCGTGCACGCGCGTTCGCGAACGCGTCCCGGCCTGCCTGCCTCTGCCTCGCGACCGGCCGTTCAGGCCAGTGCCGGTGCGTGCAGGTAGGGGGTGATGGTGCGCCGGGCGCGCGCGACGTACTCCTCCTTCTCGCCGACGGGGGCGACATAGTGCAGCGCTCCTTCGGCGGCCGCGTTCCCCTCGAGGCGGGCGATGATCCAGGCGGCGAGGTAGGGGGACGCCAGGCAGCCGCCGGCGGTGGCGATGTTGCCCTTGGCGTAGAACGGCTGGTCGAGTACGTCGACGCCCGCGGCGACGACCCAGGGCTTGGTGGACAGGTCGGTGCAGGCGGGGATCCCGTCGAGCAGGCCGAGCCTGGCCAGTACGAGGGCGCCGGAGCACTGTGCGGCGATCAGCCGGCGCGAGGGGTCGAGACGGCGCAGGACGGCCATGATCGCCGGGTCTTCGACGACCTCGCGGGTGGCGACGCCGCTGCCGACGATGACGGCGTCAGCGGCGCAGGCCTCGTCGAGCGTGGACATCTGCTCGACGACCACTCCGTTCATCGACGTCACCCTGGGGCCGGGGGTGGCGAGGGTGACGCGCCAGTCGGCGGTCCTGACCCGGTTGAGCACACCGAGCGCGATCAGCGAGTCGAGCTCGTTGTAACCCTCGAAGGTGAGAATGGCGATATGCACGGCGACGGTCCTCTCCGCGTGGACGAACCCCGACGGTAGGAAGCCGCACACATGACAGTCAAAGAATTGTCATGCATACAATCGGTGCATGGCGGCTCCGCGGTACAAGAAGCTGGTCGACGCGCTCGCCTCCGACATCCGGACCGGGCGGCTCGCCGCCGGCGCCCGGCTGCCGACGCACCGCGAGCTCGCCGCCCACGAGGGCATCGCCGTGGTGACCGCGACCCGGGTGTACGCCGAGTTGGAGACGATGGGTCTGGTGAGCCGCGAGCAGGGGCGCGGCACGTTCGTGCGGGACATCGCGGTTCCCGCCGGTCACGGCATCGACCAGCAGGCCGTCGCCACGGACGCGGTCGACCTCAACTTCAACTGTCCGTCACTGCCCGGGCAGGCCGATCTCCTCCGGCAGTCCCTGCGGGAGCTGGCCACCGCCGGCGACCTGGACGCGTTGCTGCGCTACCAGCCGCATGCCGGGCGTGCCCAGGACAGGGCCTCGATCGCCCGGCACCTGAGGCGCCGAGGAATCACCACGGACGCGGAGCGGATCCTCGTCGTCGACGGCGCGCAGCACGGCCTGGCCGTCACGGTCATGGCCGCACTCGGCGCCGGTGACGTCGTCGCGGTCGACGCGCTCACCTACCCGGGCTTCAAAGTGCTCGCGCACGCCTTCCGTCTCGACCTGGCGCCCGTACCCGCGACCGCCGACGGCCCCGATCTCGACGCGCTGGAGGAACTGTGCGCGACCCGCCCCGTGCGCGCGATCTACACCATGCCCACCTTGCACAACCCGCTCGGCTGGGTCATGCCGGCGACGGACCGGACCCGCCTGGTGAGGATCGCCCGCGCGCACGGTCCGCTCATCGTCGAAGACGCCTCCTACGCCTACCTGGTCGAGGACCCGCCGCCGCCGCTGGCCGCGAGCGCGCCGGACATCACCGTCCACGTCTCGGGACTGTCCAAGAGTGTCGCCACCGGCCTGCGGGTCGGTTTCGTGGTCGCCCCGCCGTCCGTGATGCCGGCGCTCGAACGGGCGATCCGGGCGACGACGTGGAACACCCCGGCTCTCACCGCCGCGATCGCCTGCCGCTGGATCGAGGACGGGACGGTCGACCTTCTGGAAGCGCGGAAGCGGGAGGACGCCAAGGCCCGTCAGGCCATCGCCCGGCAGGAGCTGGCAGGCCTTCCGCTGGTCGGTCATCCGGCGTCCTACTTCACCTGGCTGCCGCTGCCCGACGACGCACGCGCCGACCGCCTGACCGCCACCCTCGCACGTCAGCGCATCTCGGTGGCCACGGCCGAGCCGTTCAGCACCACGACGCACACCCCGCAGGCGATCCGCCTGGCCCTGGGCTCGACCGATCCGGACAGCCTCCGTTCGACGCTCCGTACCGTGCGCCGAGCCGCTGTCGAGGACGCCCGGGCCTGAACCACCGGCGGCCGGCCACGCCCAGGCCATCAGGGGCGACTCCGCTGCGGACGGCGGTAGGGGGCGGGGGAGGGGGGAGCGGTCGCGTCGCCGAACCGCATCCGCGCCGCGGGCGACCGGGTGGCAGGGGCCGGCGCCGCGTGACAGTGGTGAATTTGCCGTTGGGCGGCCGGCACCGGCACACGAGACTGCGTCACCCCGACCACTCGACACGGTATTCACGGAGGCAACCCGTGCGCATGTCCGTCCGGTTACCCCGGCGGTGGACCACCGCCGCCGCCCTGGGAGCGGTGCTCGTCACCACGCTCCTCGGCACCTCACCCGCCCAGGCCGCGCCCCTCCAGGCCGCTCCCGCTCGGGCCGGGGCCGCGAACCCCGTCATCAGCGTCCCGCAGGCCGGCAGTCACGGCTTCCCCTTCCTCGCCGCGGCGGAGAACCTCGGCTCGTTCGGCTACACCGAGAGCGAGTACTTCATCGAGGGCACCGCCACGTCGTACGCGAAGTCGGGGCTGTGGGGCTCCGACGGCCGCTGGAACGTGCGGGCCTCCGGCAGTGCCGCGTACAAGAGCCGGCTTCTCGTCCGCCGGCCCGTCGACGCGGCGAAGTTCAACGGCACCGTCGTTGTGGAGTGGCTCAACGTCAGTGGGCAGATCGAACTCTCCCCGGACTACTGGTTCGCGCGGGACGAACTGCTGCGCGAGGGATACGCCTGGGTCGGCGTCTCGGCGCAGTCGGTCGGCGTCAACGGCGGTCTCGGCGAGATCAAGGGACTGAAGGGCTGGGATCCGGCCCGGTACGGCGGCCTGGTGCACCCCGGCGACGCCTTCGCCTACGACATCTTCAGCCAGGCGGGGCAGGCGCTGCGCACCCCGGACGGGCCGGATCCGCTCGGCGGCCTCGCGATCAGGACGCTGCTCGCGGACGGCGAGTCGCAGTCGGCCGGTCTCATGACTACGTACGCCAACGCCGTCCAGCCCGTCTCCGGCGTCTACGACGGCTTCATGGTGCACAGCAACAGCGCGATCGCCGCACCCATCAGCGGCGACCTGGGCGACATCCTGCTGATGCCGTACCCGTCGCGGATCCGGACCGACCTGTCCGTGCCGACGTTCGTCGTGCTCACGGAGACCGACGTGCCGGGGGCGTCCGCGGCACGTCAGCCCGACACCGATCGCGTCGTGCGCTGGGAAGTCGCCGGCACCGCCCATGGCGACCAGTGGGCCTACGACCTGGGGCAGCCGACAGTGATCAAGTCCGCGGGCTCGGCCGCGCCGCAGCCCGACTGCGCCGCCGGATCGGCCCCGTACAACGACGGCCCCGGCCACTACGCGATGAACGCGGCGCTGCGTTACTTGGCCGGCTGGGCGCGGGGCGGCCCCCGGCCCGCGAGCGGCGCGCGGCTCGACGCCGACCTGCGCGACCCCGCCACCGGCCTGGCCGTCGGCGGCATCCGGCTCCCCGACGTGGCGGTGCCGACGCGTACGCTCACCGGCGCCCGGGACACCGGCGGCAGTGGGGTCTTCTGCGGCCTCTACGGCGCCCGGGACCCGTGGAACGGCGACGCCGACCCGTGGGACCGGCATGACGCGGCCGACCCGTCCGACCCCTCCTTCCCGCCCCGCGCGGAACCGGTGCTCAGCCGGTTGTACCCGACGCACGAGGAGTACGTGACCAAGGTGCGGGCGGCCGCGCGGGCCTCCGTGACCGCCGGACACCTCCTGCCGGAGGACGCGGCCACGGTCGTCACCACCGCCCAGGGCTCGGGCGTCGGAGGCTGACACTCAAGCGAGTTCCGTCTGCCGTACGCGCCGCGCTCGTCAGCCGCCGCGTACGGCGGACCGGCCGTCGTCGCCGAGCCGATCGCACCCTCGTCACCTCGTCACCTCGCCACCTCGTCACTGCGTCCCGGAGGCGGCTCGACGGGGTCGGCTCGGCGCCGCGGACGCGTGGGGGACGGCGAGCGGGTGGCGTCGTCGGGCGTTCGGCCGTACGGTTCCTTGATCATCGCCTGGGCGTGCCCGTGGAGGGGCAGGGGTAGGAGCAGGTGCGAGGGGCGGAGGAGCGTCGATGAGTGAACGTCAGGACTGCGAGTGGCCCGCGATGACGCCGGCGGACTTCGACCGGGACGTCCCGCTGCGTCTGAACGTGGGCACAGGCCCCGTCCCCGTGCCGGCCGAGCCCGACGAGTACGGCACCATCCCTCTCTTCGGCAAGGAGCCGCCCGCCCGGCAGCCGGTCCGCCGCGCCGGGGGCCGGTCCGGCACGGTGGAGCAGGACGAGCTCTTCTGACCGCCGCGACGGTCGCGGTGAACCGCACCGAGACGCGCGGGAGTCGGCAGGCCGGTGGCGTCGTCGGCTGCGGTCGCGGGGGAGGGGGGAAGGGCCGTCTGTGCCCCGGCACAGCTGCGTGGAGGCCAGGCTGTGCCACCGCCTCCGGCGTGCGCGGCTCGCTGTACGCGGCCCCGGTCGGCTGATGGCATGACCGGCATGTCATTCGCATCTCCGCCACCGCCGGGCCCGCACGCACCGAAGAACACGCACGCACCGAAGAACACGTACGCGGCGAAAGACCCGCACGCACCGAAGAACACGTACCCGCCGAACGACCCGGACGCGGCGGAACACCCGTACGCGCCGAACGGCCGGTACGCGTCCGACGCCCGCTCCGCTCCCGCGACTTCACATCCGGCGTCGGCACCGGAGCGCCGAAGATGAGCACCGGCGACGGACACGCGCTCGCCGCCGTGGTCTTCCTGGTCTTCGTCGCGGTGTCCCTGCTCATGTGCGGGCTCGCGGCGGCCGACCTGGACGACCCCGAGCACTTCTACGCGGGCGGCAGCGCCGCCTTCGGCCCGGTCGGCAGCGGACTCGCCATCGCCGGCGACTACATCTCCGCGGCCACGCTGCTCAGCACCACGGGCTCGGTCGCCCTCGACGGCGCGGACGGCATCCTCTTCGCCTTCGCGACCGTCGTCTCGCTCTACCTGGTCATGCGGATCCTGGCCGAACCCCTGCGCCGCGGCGGCGTGTTCACGCTGGGGGACTTCTTCGCCGACCGGCTCGGCGACCCCTCCGTGCGCCGTGCTCTCGGGGTCGCCACCCTCGTCGTCCTCACCCCGCTGCTCCTGGTCCAGCTCTCCACCGCGGGCCACATCATGGTGGCCATGTTCGGCCTCCCCGACGGCGCGCTCACCGGCTGCACCATCGCGGGCGGGACGCTGATGGTCTGTTACGCCGCGTTCGGCGGGATGCGCGGCATCGGATACGTGCAGGTCCTCAAGGTCGGGGTCGTGCTGACCGCGGTGCTGCTGGTGGCCGGGCTCGTCCTGGCGCGCTACGGATGGTCACCGGCGAGTCTCTTCCGGGCCGCCCGGGACCGCTCCGAGGCGGGCGCCGACTACACGCTGCCCGGACTGCACTTCGGCCACTCCCTGGCCGGGCGCCTCGACCTGATCAGCTTCGAGGCGACCCTCCTGATCGGTGCCGCCTGTCTGCCGCACCTCACCATGCGGCTGCACCCGCTGCGCGACGCCCGTACCGCTCGCCGTGCCGTCGGCTGGGCCGTGGGCCCCGTCACGGTGGTGTGCGCCGCGGTGGTGGTGGCCGGACTCGGCGCCTGCGCGCTGATCGGCCGGGATCTGCTGCGGGCCGCCGACCCCGGGGGAGCGACCGCGCTGCTGATGCTGACGGGCGCGCTCGACCCGGTCGCCGGGGGAGTCCGGCACAGCATGGTGTTCGCCGCCGTCGCCTGCGCCGTCTTCGTCACCACGCTCGCGGCCGTCGCCGGTATCACGCTGGCCGCCGCCTCCAGCCTCGTCCGCGACTTCGGCTGCGGGCCGGGCGACGGCACCGCGCGCCGCGCGCCCGGCGGCGAGATCCGCCGGGCCCGGATCGGTATCGTCGCGGTCGGATCCGCCGCCGTCGTACTGGCCGTGCTCGTCGAGGACCGCGGCCGGCTGACGCTGATCTCACTGTCGTTCACCGTCGCGGCCTCGGTGCTCGCTCCGGTCCTGCTGTACGCGCTCTTCCTGCCCGGCCACACCGCGACGGGGGCGCGCTGGACCGTCTACGGGACCCTGCCGCTGATCGGGCTGCTCATGGCGGGGTCGCCAGCCGTGTCGGGCACGCCCATCGCGCTCTTCCCCGATCACGACTTCCACTGGTTCCCGCTCCAGACCCCGGGCCTGATCACCATCCCGGCGGGCTTCCTGCTCGGTCTCATCGGCCGGACCCGCCCCGAGGCCGCGCGGGACACCTGGCACCGCGGGACGGGAACCGCACGCCGGGACGCACGCGGCACCGACGTCGTGGGACGCCCCTGAGCCCGGCCCGCGATCGCCCGGCAGCGGCTCGCGGTGGGGCGCGACGCGACCGCGCGTGTGGTCGACGGGCGCCCGCCCGCGCCGTCGCTCACCTGCCGGACGATATATCGTTGACTGTAGGAACGACCGTACGCGGAGCGCGCGGTCGAGCCCACCAGCGGCACCTCGCGCCGCGTCCTCCGTGCAGTGCGCGGCGCGGCCTTCCCACCGGCACGAGACGCCCCCTTCCGCCCGTGTGGCCTGCGAGGGAACACGGAGCGGCTGTCCCCGGCCGACAGGCCGGGGACAGCCGCGCTCGCTGCCCATGCCCATCGCCCGGCCGACTTCCTTCGGCTTGACGATCTTCTGACCGGATACCAGTACTGTCTGTGGTGCACGGTGAGTGGGAAGTCGGAAAGGGGATCTGGTGAGAGCGGTGCGGACGCTGGCCTCGTTCGACGACGTCGAACTCGGTGACCACATCTGCTGGCGCACGGACTCGGCTGTCTCGTCCCCGGCGGACGTGCTCGCCTACGTGGCCGACGGCGTGGTGCACGGGGACAAGATCGTGGTGGTCGGCTCCGCGGGCGTCGCCTCCGGCTTTCCGCGTGATGCCGTGCCTTCCGCTTCGGTGATCCTCGATTTCCCGCGCGTCGCGGACGCCGACTCCATCCTGGCCGCGGTGCGCCGGGAGGCGCGGACGGCCGAGCGCGAGGGCTACCGTTCGGTGCGTGTGCTGGCCGAGCCGGCGCCCGCGGCGGCGTCCAGGGGGCCGGAGGAGCTGGTGGCCCAGGAGCTGAAGCTCGACGAATTCGCCTCGGAGAGCAATGCCATCGTGGTGTGCGCCATTCGTCCCTCGCAGTGGGACGCGCCTACGCTGGAACATGTGACAGGTGTGCACCCGCACGAGATGGGCATACGCGCTGAACGTCCGGCTTTCCGGATGTACAGCACGGGGGCCGACAGCTGGAGCGTTGACGGAGTGATCGACTCGGAGTGTGCGGACGCGTTCAACGCCGCGGTACGCGCGGTGCTCCGGTGCTCGCCCAAGGTGCAGCTGCGTTTCGACACCCTGGAGATGATCGACGCCGCCGGCATGCGGGCGCTCGTCGACGCCGCCCGTCACGTGCCGGACCGCCGGATCGTCGTGCACGGCGCCAACGAGACCGTGCGCCTGTGCTGGGAGCTCGCCGGCTATGCGACCGTCGGCACGCCGGTGGTGATGGCGGCATGACTGCGATCGAGCCCTCGAACCGGCCCGGCCTCGAGCAGCCCGCGTTCCGCCACGAGCTGTATCCCTACCGCGGTGACGCGCAGTTCCTGTCCGGCACCCTGGGCTATATCCGCGAGGCGCTGGAAGGCGGCGAGGCCGTGGTCGTCGCGGTCCCCCCGGCCAAGGCGTCGCTTCTGCGCGGCGAACTCGCCGACGAGCACGACGTCACGTTCGTCGACACCACGACTCCGGGCCCCAACCCCGGTCGGCTCATCGGGGCCTGGGTGGCCTGGATGCAGGAGCGCGGTGCGGGCGACCGGCCGGTACGCGGCATCGGGGAGACAGCCTGGCGGGAGGCTCGCAACGCCGCGCACCTCTCTGAACTGCGCTATCACGAGTGGCTGTTGAACCGGGCCTTTGCCCGCAGCGCCGCGTGGTCGATGCTGTGCCCCTACGACGACGCCGACGAGGACCGGGACGCTCTGCGGTCCCTGTCCCGCTGTCACCCGCTGATCCGCCAGGACGGCCGCCACATGCCCAGCGAGGACTACCTCACCGCCGAGGAGTATCCCTTCGAGGCGCTGAACGCGCCGTGCGATCCCTTCCAGGAGCTGAGTTACGCGCACGGTGACCTGGCCGCGGTCCGCTCGAAGGTCGCCCAGTGCGCCTCGGACGCGGGGGTCTCGGAGGACCAGCGGCGAAAGCTGGCCGTCGCCGTCACGGAGATCGCCACCAACAGCATCCGGCACGGCGGGGGCAGCGGCACGCTGCGCACGTGGATCCAGGACTCGACGTTCCTCTGCGAGTTCCGCGACGCCGGTTACATCCCCGATGTGATGGCCGGACGCACCCGCCCCACCGTCGATCAGATGGGCGGCCGCGGGCTCTGGCTCGTCCACCAGCTCTGCGACCTGGTGGAAATCCGCTCCACCCGAGACCAGGGCACCACCGTCCGCCTCCATGTCAACGTCGACGGACAGCAGGATTGAGCGTGCGGACACAGGTGCGTGCGCCGGACCCGGGAGTTGCGCGGGGGGCCCGATCGCGCCCTCAGCGTTCGGCGGTCGCAGCGACTCGGCGCACCGCCTGACCCCTGCCCCGAGCGCAGCCGTGGGCACCCGCCCGACCTGTCGTGCGTCTGCATGGAGTGCGTGCCCCCCTTGCCGAGCAGGAAGTAACCCTTGATGAGCGAGCAGATCCTGGAACGTGTCGCCGGATACGAGCGCCGCTTCAACGCGCTTTTCGAGGAGTATTTCGACACGCTGGGCACCCGCCTCGACGTGCCGCCGTTCAGCCGTTTCACCCCGGACTGCCTCGGTCTGCTGCGGGAGTTGTCCTTGCGCGGCGGGAAGCGGATGCGGGTGGTCCTGCTGCACGAGGCGGCCGGGCTGGTGACGGACGAGCCGGTCGAAGGGCTGGACGCCGCCGCGCTGAGCATCGAGTTGCTGCAGACGCACGGCCTGGTGCACGACGACCTCATCGACGACAGCCCCACCCGCCGCGGCGGCCCGTCCACCTACTACGCCTACCGGGAGCGGTTCCCCGGCCGCCCGAGGACGGCCGTCGCTCTGACCGTGCTCGCTGGCGACCTCGCGCTGGCCCTGTCGCTGCGGGTCCTGCTGGACGCGAGGCTGCCCGTGGCGGTGCGGCAGGCCATGGTCGAGGTGCAGACGCGAGCGGCAGCCGACACGTTCGTGGGCCAGATCATCGACCTGGAACGGGACACCGGCCTGCCGGGGGAGGACGTCCTGCACTGCGTGGCCGACCGCAAGTCCGCCCGCTACTCGATCCTCGCGCCCCTGCAGCTCGGTCTCCTCGCCGCGGGCGGGCAGCCGGAGCTCTTCGCGAAGGAACTGCGCGACTACGCGCGGCTGGTGGGGATCTGCGGGCAGATGAGGGACGACTACCTGGACCTGTTCGGGGACGCGGCCGCCATGGGCAAGCCGACCGGCACCGACATCCGTGACGGCAAGCTCAGCTACACCGTCAGCGCCCTGCTGGCGGTCGTCGACGGCGCCGAGCGGCGCGTGGTGGAGAGAGCCCTCGGTGACCCGTCCTGCACGCCGGAGGCCATCGCCGCCGTCCGGGAGATCGCGCAGGCCCGGGGCGTGCCGGGCCGGATGCGGTCGGACATGCGCCGCTACGGGGGACAGGCGTCCGCGGTGGCCGCCGGGTGGAGGTCGCGCTGGCGTCCGGAGTCGGTCGCCTTCTTCGAGCAGCTGCCGCTGTGGAGCGCCGAACGAGCCGGGTGACGGGCGACGCGACCGGTCCGTCGAGGGGCCGGACGGCGACGCCGGGAAATGGTTGGACGGGGTGGCGCCGGGGCTTGTAGCTTGCACCTGACCGCGACACCGCCCGAGGAGGTGAGACCCATGAACGCTGTATCGATGTGGGTGCTCCCCCTTCCCGTCACGGCCGGGCGATCGACGTAGGTGTCGCCGGGAGCGCCTTCCCCCCCCAAGGCACTCCCGAAAGGCCACAGCCATGCATTCTCCGCGGTTCACCGCCGAGCCCTCGCCGGGCGACACCGGCGAGCGCGGCTCCACCGTGAGCGCCGCCCCCGGACTCCGGTCGTCGGGCTCCCGCGCCGATCGCGCGCCCGGCATGTTCGACGTGATCATCGCCGGGTGCGGGCCCACCGGCGCGATGCTGGCCGCCGAACTACGGCTGCACGATGTGCGGGTACTCGTCCTGGAGAAGGAGACCGAGCCCGCGCCGTTCGTCCGCATCGTCGGTCTGCACATCCGCAGCCTCGAGCTGATGGCGATGCGCGGACTGCTGGAGCGCATCCGTCCCCATGGAAGACAGCGTCCGGCAGGCGGATTCTTCGCCGCCATCGACAAGCCCGCGCCCCAGGGCCTGGATTCCGCGCACGCCTACCTGCTGGGCATCCGGCAGCCCGTCCTGGTGCGGCTCCTCGAAGAACACGCGACCGCACTGGGTGCGCACGTCCGGCGCGGTTGCGCGGTGGCCGATCTGGAGCAGGACGACGCGGGCGTGACCGTCGGACTGGCCGACGGAGAAAAGCTGCGTTCGCGCTATCTCGTCGGCTGTGACGGCGGGCGCAGCACGGTGCGCAAACTGCTCGGCGTCGGCTTCCCCGGCGAGCCCTCGCGCAACGAGACACTCATGGGCGAGATGGGCGTGGGGGTGCCGCGTGACGAGATCGCCGCCAAGACGGCCGGGATCGGCGTGACCGGGCGGCGATTCTGGCTCAGGCCCGTAGGCGAGGACACGTACAGCGTCGTCGTCCCCGCCGCGGGAGTCGGCGATCGCGCGGAACCGCCCACCCTCGACGATGTCAGACGACAGCTGCGCGCCGTCGCCGGAACCGACTTCGGCGTGCACTCCCCGCGCTGGTTGTCCCGCTTCGGGGATGCCACGCGGCTCGCCGAGAGCTATCGGGTCGGGCGGGTGCTGCTGGCCGGCGATGCGGCCCACATCCATCCGCCCACCGGCGGCCAGGGCCTCAACCTGGGCGTCCAGGACGCGTTCAACCTCGGCTGGAAGCTGGCCGCACAGATCCGCGGCTGGGCGCCGGACACCCTGCTGGACACCTACCAGGCCGAGCGCCGTCCGGTGGCCGAGGACGTGCTGGACAACACCCGCGCCCAGATGGAACTGCACTCCACCGAAGCGGGCCCGCGGGCCGTGCGCAGACTGCTCACCGAACTGATGGACTTCGACGAGGTGAACCGCCGTCTGATCGAGAAGATCACGGCGATCGGCATCCGCTACGACTTCGGCGAAGGCCCCGACCTGCTGGGCCGCCGCCTGCGCGACATCGACGTGGCACAGGGCAGCCTCTACGGTCTGATGCACCGCGGCCGCGGGCTGCTGCTGGACCGCACCGCGGGCCTGACCGTCGGCGGCTGGTCGGAGCGGGTCGACCACCTGGCGGATCCCGCCGCGCCCCTGGACGTTCCGTGCGTCCTGCTGCGCCCCGACGGCCACATCGCCTGGATCGGCGACGACCAGCGGGACCTGGACGACCACCTTTCCCGCTGGTTCGGCGAGCCCGCCACCTGATGCCGCCTGAGCACCCGCGGGTTCAGCTTCCGAGGCGGTGTGCGAGGTCGAGCAGGTCCGACAGCCGCAGGACCCGTCCGCCGGATCCCGGGAGGGGGACATGGAGGGGCCGGGTCCAGCGGGCGGGGATCGCGTCCAGCCCGTAGAGCGCCCCCGCGAGGCCTCCGGTCACGGCGGCGACGGTGTCCGTGTCGCCGCCGAGGTCGATCGCCGCGCGTACCGCGTCCTCGAAGCCGGTGGTGGTGCGCAGGGCCCGGACGGCGGAGCCCAGGCAGGGCCAGACGGCGCCGTTGAACTCGGTCGCCTGATCGGGGTGCCAGTCGGGGGCGAGGACCGTGGCGTAACGGGCGCGGTGGTCGGGGTGGACGAGAGCCAGGAGGGCCGGGAGCGCGGTGAGCGGGTCGACGTCCTCCAGCGCGACGCGGATCAGCTCATGGAAGACCGCGGTGCCTTCCCAGGCAGCGCGGTCACCGTGGGTGAGAGCGGCGATGCGGCGGGCCGCGTCCATGGTGGCCGCCCGGCCGGCGGCCGCGAAGTGGACCGCGGAGGTCGACGCCCGCATCAGGGAGCCGTTCCCCGCTGCCCGTCGCTCGACCTGGAAGTGGAGCGCGGCGGCGAGGTCCCAGGGCATGCCGTTGGTCAGCACGTCCTCGGTCTGCAGGCCGATGTCCTTCGGCTCCGATGCCGCCCAGCGCTGGAAGCGGGCGAACATGTCGGGCAGATCCAGTCCGCCCCGCTCCAGCAGCGACTCACCGACCATGACGGCCATCTGCGTGTCGTCGGTCGCCTCGCCGGGGTCCCAGCCGCCGCCCCCGCACATCTCGCCCCCGACGCCGGGCGCCGGAAACCGCGCGGAGAACGCTCCCTCGGGACCGAACTCGAAGGGACCGCCCAGGGCGTCACCCACCGCTGAGCCGACGACCGCGCCGGCGGCCCGCTGTGACCGGTTCATCCGCGCAGGCTGTCCGTACCGCGCCCATGGCCACGCGGCCCCCTTCCGTCGTCGGCCGCGGCGATCCGTCCGACGGGCCCCGCCGGCGTGCACGCCGCCACATCGCCTTCACCCGCACCGACTTGCGCGGGCACCTCGACTCACCGCCTCGGTCCCGCGACCGCGTAGGCCGCGGTGCCGCCGACCGTGAGGACCAGGGCCGTCCAGGCAGCTGCCGCCGAGCCCGATGGCAGCAGCAGCCAGCTCGCCACCTGGGTCGGCGTACTCGTCGGGGGCGGGGCGAAGAACGAGACCGAGAGCCAGGCGAAGGGCGGCGTCCAGGCGTACCGGCCGCCCGAGAGCGCCGCGCCCAGGGCGGCCAGTCCCATGAGGCCCGCGCTGTCCCGGACGACGAACGCGGTGCCGGCCATGTCCCGGCCCAGCGCCTGCACCACCAGCAGCACCGTGCCGACGGCAGCGCCGCAGAGCAGCACATGGGCCACTCTGCGGGGCGCCCAGCGGATCGCGGCGGTCCGGTCCAGCGCGAGATCCTGCCCGCTGAGCCCTGTCGAGGCCGCCATCGCCCCCGTGGCCAGGGCGAGCACCGGCAGCCGCGGATCACCTGTCGCACCGCCCGCGTCCCGGACGAGCGCCCCCACCGCCGCCGCGCCGATCACCGTCACGGCGAGAGACGCGGGCACCCGTCGCGAGCGCGCGTACAGCGTCAGCCATCTCACCGCGACCCCCCGCCCTTCAGCGCGTCGAAGGCGTCGCCCTCGCAGGAGAGGGCCGCGGCGCGCATCGCCTCGATCCGAGAGAGCTGCTGGGCCCGCGGCAGCGACTCGAGTTCCTTCCACACCGGGCGGATCGCCGCGTCGGCCTCACGCCGCATGCCCGCCGACCAGGAGGCGGGCAGCGGCTGGATTTCGCCGAGGACCCAGGCCACCGCGACGGTCTGCGCGAACTGGTCGCCGCCGAAGCTGCTCCAGCCGACGGGGGAGCACCCCGGCGCCATGCCCTCGGCGATCAGGGCCCAGGTCAGCTGCTCGCCCTTCGCGGACGCGACGATGTCGTCGTCGAAGTCGAAGAGCACGGTCTCGGGGGACCAGCGGGGCGTGGAGCCCTGCGGCGGTACGGAGGCGTTCTCCCGGACCGAGAGCGGCGCCTGGCTGCCCAGGGCGCCGCGCAGCAGGCGCAGCGCCTCCTTGCCAGGACCCGCGACCTCGGCGAGTCGCGCCTGCTGCGTCCTCGTCACGCACACCGGGCCGTCGCACACCGGCTCCGCGGCGGCCTCGTCGACGACGTACATCCGGCGTGGGTCGGAGGGGAGGACGAGCAGGGCGAGCGCCGCGCCCGCCACGACCGGCGTCAGGGCGATCAGCCGGGCGCGCGGGGTAGCGGCGACCAGCAGCGCGAAGCCCGTCACGGCCAGGGCGAGGAGCCAGATCGTCTGCCCGATGTGCACCGAGGCGGAGAGCGTGACGAGCGCGTCACGCACCTCCTGGACCGCCGGTGACAGCAGGGAGACCCGGTTCGGTTCCGTGCTCGGGACCCCCGTGTCCGTGGTCGTCTCCGTACGGCCGAACGACATCTGCATGAGGGCCGTGAACACGAAGGCGCCCATGGTCAGCGCGGGCGGGGTGAGGACGGACGGCAGGGCCCGGCCCGCCCCCATGCCCAGCACGGCCCCCGCGACCAGAGCGAGTGCCCCCACCAGCGAGATCGGCAGCCAACCGAGGTGCGTGTACCCGGTGTGGGCGATCACCTGGACCCCGCCCACGGCGACGAGGAGCGCGAAGGCCGAGGTCAGCGTGATCGCCGTCGCGCCCGCCAGCGTGGCCGCGCGGTGCCGGGCGGGCCGTGGCGTGCTCGTCAGCAGCTCGGTCATCTTCGCGCGGTGGTCGCGCAGGCCCTGCAGCGCCCCGAGCCCCACGGCGAGCGGCCACAGGTAGAACAGCAGGGAACGGGTCCACAGGGCCATGGACGTCCACTGGGCCGTCCACGCAGCGGTGCCCGTCCACCACGAGCCGGGAACCAGGTACAGGAACGCCAGCGCCGGCGTCAGGACCACGGCGCCGGCCCACGGGGCGACGGAACGCCTCAACTCGATACGCAGCACGCGGGCGTTCACCAAGTGTCCTGTCCGTGCCGGGTGCTGAGCAGCATCGCCGAGTAGCCGCGCTCCAGCGGGCTGTCACCCGCGTGTTCAGGACCGCCCACCGAGGCCAGCTCGTCCGGAGGGCCCTGGAAGACCAGCCGGCCCTCGTCGAAGAGCACCACGCTCGTGCAGGCGGCGGCGATGTCCTCCACCAGATGGGTCGAGACGACCACGCAGGTGTCCGTGCCCAGCTCCTGCAGCAGCGCACGGAAGCGCAGTCTCTGCGCCGGGTCCAGGCCCACCGTCGGTTCGTCCAGCAGCAGGATCGTGGGGTCGTTGACGATCGCCTGGGCGATGCCGACCCTGCGCACCATGCCGCCCGACAGGGCCTTCATCCTCTCGTCGGCGCGGTCCGCCAGACCCACCCGTTCCACGGCGCGCTGTACCGCCGCGGGGATCTCGGCCTTCGGTACCTCCTTCAGCCACGCCATGTACTCGACGAACTCGCGCACCGTGAAGCGCTTGTAGTAGCCGAACTCCTGCGGCAGGTAACCGATCCGGCGGCGCAGCGCACGGTGTGCGCCCAGGCCGCCCGCGGACTCGCCGAGCAGTGTCAGGGTGCCCTCGGTGGGGCGCAGCACGGTGGCCAGCGTCCGGATGAGGGTGGTCTTGCCCGCCCCGTTGGGGCCGAGGAGGCCGTGCACGCCGGTGCCCAGCGACAGGTCGAGGCCGTCGACGGCCATCCGTTTCCTGCCGACCCTGACCTTCAGCGCGGTCGCCTGGATCTCCCAGGCCCAGGTCGTCGGCGTGATGTCGGCCGCGTTCGTCGCGGACGTCATGTGGCGTTCCTTTCCGATCGTCATCGATGGGCTCCCGGCACGGAGTACGCGCCCCTGCGGACGATCACGACACCGATGCCGAGTGCGAGGATCAGCCCCCAGGCGGGCAGGCCGCCCGACCGGAGGGTGAAGGCCGTACGGCTGGTGGCCAGGGTCGGCGCCACGACCACGGCGGCCCACACGGCCGCCAGCGCGACGGCGGCGCGGGTCACCCCGACGATCCCGCCGAGTGCCAGCGTGGTCGCCGTGAAGGCCAGACAGGGCAGCAGCCACTGGGCCACCATCACCCCCGTGACCCAGCCGCCCACCAGCAGCGCGGGGACGACCACGGCGAGCACGGACGCGGTGCGCCGCAGCACCAGGTACAGCCCGGCCCTGGGCGCGGACGCCGTGAGTTCGTACGCCGGGTCCAGACCGCGCGACCAGGACGCCGCGACGCCGAGCACGGGCAGCACCGGCGCGAACAGCAGCAGCAGCGACACCTCGCCGAAACCCGTGCCGGCCATGTCGAGCAGCAGGGCCAGCGACGTCACGCCCACGACCATGGCCAGCCACGGCACCATCGCGGGCGTCATCCACCTCGACAGCCGCGCCGACCAGCGCCGTCCGCGCGGCATCGTGGCGGTGACCGCCAGCCGGGGTTCGAGGCCGGACCACACCGTGTCGACCAGTGACGCGACGGCGGGCACCCCGGCGCCGACGGCGGCGGACAGCCGGTCACGGCACGCCCGGCAGGTCTCCAGATGGGCCTCCAGGGCCCACACCTCGTCGGCGGCGAGGTCCGCGCCGCCGCGCGCGTAGCCCTCGATGATCCGCATCGACGCATGTTCCGCATTCATGCCAGCGCCCTCCGCATCGCGATCCGGGCCCGGCGGGCACGGGTCTTGACCGTGCCCTCGGGCAACCCGAGCAGGACCGCGGTCTCCCGGACGGACAGCCCGTCGAGCACCATGGCCTGCAGTACCTCTCTCAACTCCGGCGCGAGGCACCGCAACGCGTCCCCGACCTCGCCGCCGACGGCCGCCGCGAGCGCCTCCTCCTCGGCGGCGGGCGCCGCGTCGGGCACGGCGGCGGCCGGCGGCGGTTCCGCGTGGTGGGCCCTGCGGCGGAACGCGTCGACGAGACGGCGCGCCGCGATCGTCCACAGCCAGCCGGTGGCCGACCCTCCGACCGCCGCCCCGGCGAACGCGCCCGCCGCGCGCCAGACCGCCAGGTAGGTCTCCTGCATGACCTCCGCGACGATCTGCTCGTCCCCGCAGCGGCGGCGCAGCCGCACCGCCATCCACGGCGCCGTACGCCGGTACAACTCCTCGAACGCGGCACGGTCGCCCTTCGCCACCAGCCGGACGAGACGCTCCTCGTCCACCTCGTGCGGCGCCGCCGCCCTGACTGATCTCACGCCAGCTAGACGCCCGGGTCCGGCCGCGGGTTTTCCCCTCGATGTGATCCCTGCCACACGGAGAGCCCATGAGCTCCGCTCGATCACGACCCGCCCTGGAGACGCGCGTGCGGGCGGTGCGCGCGAAGGTGGGCGGCCGCCGCGCCACATGGCGGCGTCCTCGCAGGTCACCGACCCGATGCTCGTACGGGTGTTTGGTGGTGGGCGGCGGGGCTACTCGCCCATGCAAGCCTGCGTCGCAGCGAGGGACAGCGCCGACGGGAATGCACACAGACAGACGGCAAGGGGTTGTTCGTAATGACCGTGGCGACACAGCAGGGAGGCGGTGGAGGTTCGAGTGGCCTCTACGACGTCCTGGAACTCATTCTCGACCGAGGACTGGTGATCGACGCGTTCATCCGGGTCTCTCTTGTCGGCATCGAGATACTCAAGATCGACATACGGATCGTCGTCGCGAGCGTCGACACGTACCTGCGCTTCGCCGAGGCGTGCAACCGCCTCGATCTCGAGGCGGGACCGCGCAAGCCGGCCGGGCTCACGGAGCTGACGGGCCAGCTCACCGAGTCCGGGGCCCGCGGCAAGACCAAGGGAGCGCTGTCCGGCGCCGCGGAGACGGTCTCCGGCGCCTTCCAGCAGTCCCGTGAAGAGAGCAGGGAGCGTTCCGGCGCACGTCCCGCCGCGCGCCGGAGGACGACCGAGCGCTGAGCCGCCGGGGTTGAGGGATCATCCGCACCCAGGACTTCCCGCTCCCGCAGGGGGAGGGGCGAGGGACGCAGAGGCGAAGGGGGCCGCGGCCCGGGCGGCACGACCTGCCCCTGCTCGCAGGTACGGCGTCATCGGGCTGACCCTAGACTCTGCCGCATGATGGCGGCGCACTCCTACGCTCGTTATGTCGCCCTCGGTGACAGCCTCACCGAGGGCGTCGGCGACCCCGATCCCGCGGGCGGGTGTCGCGGCTGGGCCGACCGGCTCGCCGAGATCCTCGCGGACGGGCGGCCGTCGTTCACCTACGCCAACCTCGCCGTGCGAGGAAAGACCTCCGCGCAGATCAGGACGGAACAGGTCGGCCCGGCGCTCGCGTTGCGACCGGACCTGGTGACCGTCATGGCCGGCATGAACGACCTCATCCGGCCGGGCTTCGATGCCGCGGCCGTCGTCGCGGACATCGAGGAGATGTTCGTCCGCCTCACCGCCTCCGGCGCCCGCGTGGCCACGGTGAGCTTCCCCGACCTGGGCAGAGTGTCGCCGCTCGCACGCCGGGTACTTCCCCGCGTCCACGCTCTCAACGCGGGCCTGCACGCCGCGGCCGGCCGGCACGGCGTAGCGGTCCTGGACGTCTTCCCCCACCCCGTCACGACCGACCCGCGCCTGTGGAGCGACGACCGCCTGCACGCGAGTCCGCTCGGACACGCCAGGATCGCCGCAGGCATGGCCCACACGCTCGGCCTGCCGGGGCATCACGGCTGGATCGAACCGCTGCCGCTGCTCCCGCCGGTCCCGGCCCTGCGAGCCGTGGGCGCCGACGTGCGCTGGGCGGGGACGTTTCTCGGCCCCTGGCTGTGGCGGCGGCTGCGGGGCCGGTCATCGGGAGACGGCCGTACGGCCAAGCGGCCCGAACCGGCGTCCGTGACGCCGCGGCCGACAGGCTGAGTCCCTGCCCCGGGTCCGCGGCGCAGGTCCGGGCCGTGGCGGGTCCGGGTCAGGCGGTCTCGACGGCCGTGCGCCGCGCGGCGCGTGCCACGACGAGGAGGAACAGTCCGCACGCCGCCACGAGCAGCCACCCCGGGCGCGACGCGGCGGCGAGTCCGGTGGGGCCGACGCCCGCGACCAGGCCCCCGGCGACGGCGATGCCGACCGCCGCGCCGACCTGGCGCGCGGTGGAGGTGATGGCCCCCGCCACGCCGGATCGGGAGCGCGGCAGACCGCTGACCGCGGTGTTGGTGAGGGGGGCGTTGGCGAAGCCGAACCCGACGCCGATCAGCAGGTGGGCGAGGAGGATCAGCGGCACGCTCGTGTCCTGGCCCAGGTGCACCAGACACAGGCCGCCCGCCGCGGTGAAGGCGCCCGCGAGGATCAGCGGACGCCGTGGTCCGAGGCGCCCCACCAGGGCGCCGGACCAGGGTGCGCACAGGGCGGCCCCGAGTGCCATGGGCAGGGTGGCGGCACCGCTCGCGAGGGGTGTCCAGCCGCGGGCGTGCTGCAGATAGAGGGTGTTGAGCAGCAGGCTCGTGTTGAGCGCGACGAACACCGCCACGGCGCCGAGCACCGCCGTGGCGAACGCCGGCCTGCGGAAGAGGCCGAGGTCCATCAGAGGGTCGTCACGGCGCAGTTCGACCAGGACGAACCCCGCCGTCGCCGCGGCGATCAGCGCGTAGCCGGTGAGGGCCGCGGGCGACAGCCAGCCGATGCCCGGCCCCTCGATGAGGACGCCGACGAAGAGGCCGAGGACCACGGTGAGGAGCACCTGGCCGGGCAGGTCGACGCGCCGGACGCGCTCCGCGCGGGACTCGGGCACGAACACGGCGACCAGGACGAGGGCCGTGACGACGACCGGGGCGTTGATCCAGAACACCGATCGCCAGCCGAACGCGGCGATCAACGCCCCGCCGGTGACCGGACCCGCCGCCATGCTGAGCCCGAAGACCGACGCCCACACACCGATCGCCCGGGCCCGCTCGCGCGGGTCGGGCATCGCGTTCACCACGATCGCCAGGGCCACCGGGCTCAGCATGGAGGCCCCGACCCCCTGGACGGCCCGGGCGGCGACGAGCGCGCCGAGGGACGGGGCGAGGGCGCACGCGAGCGAGGCGAGGCCGAAGACGATCAGCCCGCACCGGAAGACGCGACGGCGTCCGAAGCGGTCCGCGAGCGCGCCGGAGACGATGAGGAGGCCGGCCAGGACCACGGTGTAGGCGTTGACGACCCACTCCAGATCGCGGGTGCCCACGTCGAGGCCGTGCCCGATCTCGGGCAGGCCCACGTTGACGATGGTGGTGTCCACACCCACCAGGAACATGCTGAGGGCGCAGACGGCCAGCACCGTCCAGCGGCGGCGCGCGCTCGGCGGGGAGGGCGGAGCGGCCAGGGATGTCGTGAGCACGAAGGTCCCCCTTCTACGGGATCGAATGCCGCCGGTCCACGGGATCGGCTGCCGCCCAGGCTCGGACCGGGGGCCGCTCCCGGCCCAGGAACTTTGCGAAGACTGCAAAAATGGCCGTATGGACGCCGAACTCGCGGAACTCCTCGACGGCATCGGGCCCCGGCTGCGGACCCTGAGACGCGACCGGGGGCTCACTCTCGAAGCCCTGTCGAAGGACTCCGGGATCTCCGTCAGCACGCTGTCGCGCCTGGAGTCGGGTCGGCGGCGCCCGACGCTCGACCTCCTGATCCCGCTCGCCCGCACCCACCGCGTCGCGCTGGACCAACTGGTGACGGCTCCGGCCACCGGTGATCCGCGGGTGCATCTGAAGCCCCGGAGCCGGGAGCGGGGGAGCGTCCTCGTGCCGCTGACGCAGTACCCGGGCCGGGTCCAGGTCTTCAAGCAGGTGCTCGCGCAGCGCGAACCGAGACTGGTGACCCACGCAGGGTACGAATGGCTCTACGTGCTCGCCGGCCGGCTCCGCCTCGTCATCGGGGAACGCGAACTCACGCTCCGGCCGGGCGAGGTGGCCGAGTTCGACACGAGTGAACCCCACTGGTTCGGGCCCGCCGACGCCGAAGCGGTGGAGATCCTGCACCTCTTCGGCCCCCACGGTGACCAGGCCGTCGTCCGCACCGGCCCGACGGAGAACGGCTGACGCCTCTCCTGCGGAGGCGAAGGGAGGCGGGGCGCCGAGGCAGCGCCGCCGCACGGACAGGGGTGACGGCGTTCCGCGTGTGCGAGCACGAGGACGAGGGCGTGCTGTGGATGTGACGGTCATGGAGTCGCAGCCGGACGCCCCGGGCACGGTCATCCCGTGCTCGGTCGAGGTGTGCGTGCTGTGCCGTGCGAGGCCCCTCGCCGCGGGGCCCGGCCCTGAAATCCCCGTGGGCGATGAGTCTCGCCGCGGTAGCCGGTCTCTGTCTCCGACGCGTGCCCACCACACTCCGAGGAGAACGCCATGACCGTCACCTACACGTTCGACGTCTTTTCCAGCCTCGACGGCTCCGGCGCCGCCGGCGGCGACTGGACCGGCTACTGGGGCAAGCAGGGCCCTGAGCTGCTGGATCACCGTCTCGACCTGTACCGCGAGGAGCAGCGGATGGTCTTCGGGGCCCACACCTACCGGGCGTTCGCGCGGATGCTGGCGTCGAGCACCGAGGAGTCCGAGGTGCGCGACCCCTGGGTCACGCGGATGCGCAGTCTGCCGGCGACGGTGGTCTCGACCACGCTGGAAGGGCCGCTCGACTGGCCGGACGCGGACGTCGTGAGCGGCGACGCCGTCGACGTCGTCGCTCGCCTGAAGAAGGAGTCCGAGGTGCCGTTGCGCTCGCACGGCAGCCTGTCGATGAACCGCGCGCTGATGGCCGCCGGTCTGGTCGACCGCGTCCAGGTGACGCTCTTCCCCGTGATCACCGGGCGGACCGGGCTGGACCCGGTCTTCCAGGGCGCGGCCGACTTCGACCTCACATTGATCGAGCGCCGGACCCTCGACGGCGACATCCAAGAGCTCGTCTACCGGCCCACCCTGCACGCCTGAGCCCTCCCCGCCCCGCACCGCGTCGAGCGGCGGGGAGGTGGGGCGGACACCGGTCCCGCGTGGTCAGGGCAGGATCGAGTCGACATATCCGCCGTCGACCCGCAGGGCGCCGCCGGTCGTGGCCGAGGCCTGGTCGGAGCTGAGGTAGACGACCATGTGGGCGATCTCCTCCGGCTCGATCAGCCGCTGCAGGAGGGACTGCGGCCGGTGCTTGCGCATGAACGCGCGCTGGGCCTCGTCCCAGGGCAGGCCGCGGTCGACGAGTTCGTAGACGAAGTCCTCGACCCCGCCGGTGTGGGTGGGGCCGGCGATGACCGAGTTGACCGTCACCCCCGTGCCCGCCGCCTGCTTCGCGAAGCCGCGGCCGACGGCGAGGAGCGCGGTCTTGGACATGCCGTAGTGGATCATCTCGGCCGGGATGACCACCGCCGAGTCGCTCGCGATGTACTGGACCCGGCCCCAGCCGCGCTCCGTCATGCCGGGGAGGTACATCCGGGTCAGCCGTACGGCGGCCAGTACGTTCACCTCGAAGTAGCGCCGCCATTCGTCGTCGCTGATCTCCAGCGGGTCGGCGGAGCCGAAGATGCCGAGGTTGTTGACGAGGACGTCCACCTCCGGCAGCGCCTCCAGCACACGCTGCGCGCCCTCCTCGCTCGCCACGTCGGCGGCCACCGGCACGAAGGAGGCCCCCAGCACCTCCGTCGCCAGCCGCGCCACGCCCTCCGCGACCCGTCGCTCGTCCCGGCCGTTCACCCCCACGCGGGCGCCGGAGCGTGCGAGCCCGGCGGCGATCGCCGCGCCGATGCCCTGCGTCGAGCCCGTCACCAGGGCGGTGCGTCCCGTCAGGTCGATCTGCATGTGGAACCAGTCCCTCTGCGCGTTCGTGCGTCTGTGCGTCCTGCCTGCCGGTGCGTCTGCCGTCAGCCTGGCCGCAGGGCGACGGCCTCGCCACTCCGGCGACGCCGACGGCCTGCGGCCGCGTATGCCCATTCGGCCACGGGCGACACGCACGCCGCCTCGCCTGCCGCGTGGGGGGAGGACCCGCCGCCCTCCTGCCGACGTGCCGCGTGGGCGGCGAAGGGGAGGGGGAGTCCGACGGCGTCCTCCTGGGCCGGGTCGCGCGGCCCGGTCGAGGACGCATCTGCGGTGCCCGCCCCGCTCCGCCTCTTGTCACACGACTCGCACAGTCCGCGCAAAGAATGTCTGGTCAGCGGGGGCAGAAGGGCGTCGAGTCGAGCCCTCCCGCACCCGCATTCCGCTGCGCTCGAGGGGGAGTTTGCGAACTGTGCTGGTCGAACACTGTTCGGCGTGATCGAAACTCTCGTATAGTGACGCCCGGTTGATCACCGACTACAGACTTCTGAGCACTATCTGCCCCTTAGGACAACACAAGGGTCGCGTTCACGAGCGGCCACCCGAGGACCTGAGCGATGACCGCGCCCGCCCCTTCCGGCGACCGATCCACCCTACGTTCGCTGCTGCCCCTACCCTTGCTGACCGCTGCCCTGTCCGCCCTTGCCGTCGTATGGGCCGTCACCTCCGTACCCGCGTCGGCACAGGCGCTCGTGGGCTCCGGCGGCGCCGTCGCCGCCGTCCTGCTGTGCGCGGCCGTCACCGTCGCCGTGCACGCGCGGCGCACCGCGCGCTCCGTACGTGCCGCGCTGCGGACGGCGACCGCCGAAGCCGAGCGGGCCGCCCAGGAACGCGACCTCCAGGCGGAGCGATGGCGCCGCGAACACCAGCGGCACACCGACGCCACCGCACACGAACGCGCCCGGCTCGCCGAGGAGTTCACCCGGGAGCGCGCCGTGCGCGCCCAGGAGACCGAGGCCGAACGGGTCCGGCTCGCGGCCGAGGTCCGCAGGCTCTCCGCGCAACTCGAACGCGCCGTCGGAGACCGCGACACCGCGATCGCCGCGACCGCCAACGCCGCGGCCAGGATGCAGGCGCTGGCCACCGGCACCCTGGCCGACCTGCGCGCCATGGAGGAACGGCACAGCGACGAGGACGTCCTCGCCGACCTGCTGCACCTGGACCACCGCACCGCGCAGGCGGGCCGACTCGCCGACTCCGTCGCCGTCCTCACCGGCGCGCGTTCGGGGCGCCGTTGGGCACGCCCCATCTCCATGGAGTCCGTCCTGCGCGGCGCCATGGGCCGGATCAGCGGCTACCAGCGGATCCGCCTGCACTCCGTCAGCGACACCGCGGTGGCCGGGCACGCGGCCGAGGGCGTCATGCACGCGCTCGCCGAAGTGCTGGACAACGCCGCCAACTTCTCGCCCCCCAACGCCGAAGTGCACGTCTACGTCGAGGAAGTACCGGCGGGCGCCATCGTCTCGGTCGAGGACAGCGGGCTCGTCATGAGCGACGTCCAGCTGCGCCGCGCCGAACAGGCCGTCTCCGGCGACGCGGGCGGACTCGGCGGTCTCACCGGCACCCGGCTCGGCCTCGCCGTGGTGGGACGCCTCTCGCGCAAGCACGGCATGAAGGTGTCCTTCCGGCCCTCCGCGCGGGGCGGCACCGGTGTGCTCATGCTCATCCCCCAGGAGATCCTCACGGCGGCGCCGTCCCCCGTGCGGCGCCCGGCGGACCCGCCCGCGCGCAACACCCCGGCGCGCACCCTGCCGGCGGACCTCGGGAGGCCCGCCCCCGCCGAAGTCGCCCCGGCTCCCGAGGAGGTCACGCCGCAGGAGACCGGTGCGGACGCCCCGCAGACGGGTGACGGGCTGCCCAAGCGCCGGCGCGGCCGCACCCTGGCCGCCGCGGAGAGCGCCCGCGCCGCCGCGCAGAGCGCCGAGCGCCGCACGGACCCGCCCGAGGACATCCGGGTCCGCGCCAACCGCTTCGGCGCCTTCCGCCAGGCGGTGCGCGCCGCAGGTCCGGCGGAGCGCACAGGCGGGCACCCGCTGCCGGCCGACCCCGACGACTCGCACGCCACGCCGTCCCCGCAGACCGAGACGGCGCCCGGCAGTCCCACCCCCTCGCACCCGGAAGGCGACACCACCTCATGACCGGCACGACCACCGCCGACGAGAAGCTCACCTGGCTCATAGAAGGACTCCTTGAGCGCACCCCGGGCGCCCGGCACGCCCTCGTGCTCTCCCGGGACGGGCTGAAGCTGTGCCGTACCCCGGAACTGACGGTCGACCAGGCCGACCAGCTCGCCGCCATCGCCGCCGGCATCCAGTCGCTGTCGCACGGCGCCTCGGTCGAGTTCGGCGACGGCAGCGGGGGCGTGCGCTCCTCGATGACCGAGTTCTACGGCGGGACGCTGTTCATCGTGGAGGCCGGTGAGGGCGCGCACCTGGCCGTGGTCACCACCGAGGAGGCCGAACCCGGGCTCGTCGGGCACAACATGAGCGAGCTGGTGGAACAACTCGGCGAGCACCTGACGGCCCCGCCTCGCACGGCGTGAAGCGCCCCGGCAGGGACGACGCCCCCGACCGGCTGTACACCCTCACCGGGGGACGCAGCCGCTCGGGGCCCGACAGTCCTTTCGACCTGGTGACGCTGGTGGTGGCCGAGAGCGACCCCACCGTCGGCATGCAGTCCGAGCACGCGGCGGTCCTGCGACTGGCGCAGGCGCCCACCGCCGTGGTGGAGGTCGCCGCCGAGCTGGGGCTTCCGGTGAGCATCACCAAGATCCTGCTGTCCGACCTGCTCGCCGCGGGCCGGGTCAGCGCCCGCCACCCCCGCAACTCAGCCCTTCCCGATCCCGACGTCTTGGAGCAGGTGCTCGTTGGACTCCGCAACCTCTGACGTGCGCACCCCCTTGGGTGCCACCGCCGACAACGGTCTCAAGATCGTCGTCGTGGGCGGCTTCGGCGTCGGAAAGACGACCATGGTCCGTTCGGTCAGCGAGATCCGTCCCCTCAACACCGAGGAGACGATGACGAGGGCCGGCGAGGCGGTCGACGACATCAGCGAGATCCGCGGCAAGACCGCGACCACCGTGGCCTTCGACTTCGGCCGGATCACCCTCGACGCGCGCAACGTGCTGTACCTCTTCGGCGCGCCCGGCCAGGAACGCTTCTGGTTCCTCTGGGACCGGCTGTTCTCCGGAACCCTCGGCGCGGTCGTCCTGGTCGACACCCGGCGCATCGACGACTCCTGGTACGCGATCGACCGTCTGGAGCGCCACGGCACGCCGTTCATCGTGGCCTGCAACGACTTCGGCGGCGCCCGCCACGCGCACAGCGACGTCCGCGAGGCCCTCGACCTCGATCCGCAGGTGCCCCTGATCGACTGCGACGCCCGCACCCGGGAGTCCAGCAAGCAGGTCCTCATCACGCTCGTCCAGCACATCCAGAGCCGGTACGCCGGGCAGAGGGCCCACACCGCCGCTTCACCACGGGAGTTCGTGTGAGCACCGACGCCGTTCCGCTCAGCGGTCCGCGCTTCCAGACCGAACCCGCCAGGCTGTACCGGGAGATGCGGGCGCAGCACGGCGCCGTCACCCCCGTCCTGCTGGACGGCGGGGTCCCGGCCTGGCTCGTCCTCGGCTACCGCGAACTGCACCAGGTCACGGGCGATCCCGTCCTCTTCAGCCGCGACTCGGAGTTGTGGAACCAGTGGGACACGATCCCGGGCGACTGGCCCCTGCTGCCGATGATCGGCCGCAAGCAGCCGTCGATCCTCTACACCGTCGGTGAGCGGCACCGCGAACGGGCCGCGATGATCAGCAACGCCCTGGAGGCGAGCGACCCGACCCGGCTGCGCCGCCACGCCGAGCGGTTCGCCGACGAGCTGATCGACGGGCTGTGCGCCGAGGGAACCGCCGATCTCATCGGCCAGTACGCCATGCTGCTGCCCGTGCGTGTCCTGGCGCAGCTGTACGGCTTCTCCGACGAGGACGGCCCCGGCCTCGTCACCGCGCTCAACGACATGATCGACGGCCGGGAGCGGGCGCTCGCCGGACAGAGCCATCTGGCGTCCTCGATGGGCGAGTTGCTCGCCGCCCGCCGGGCCGCGCCCGCCGACGACGTCGTCTCCCGCATGCTGGCCGACCCCGGTGGCTTCACCGACGAGGAGATCGCCCAGGACCTCATGGTGATGATGGCGGCCGGGCACCAGCCGACCGCCGACTGGATCGGCAACTCGCTGCGGCTGATGCTCACCGACGGCCGGTTCGCCGCCTCGCTCTTCGGCGGCCGCAACAGCGTCGCGGAGGCGATGAACGAGGTGCTCTGGGAGGACACTCCCAGCCAGAACGTCGCCGGGCGCTGGGCGTCGCGGGACACCCACCTCGGCGGGCAGCACATCCGGGCCGGGGACCTGCTCCTGCTCGGCCTCCAGGCAGCCAACTCCGACCCCCAGGTGCGTCCCGTCGGAAACGATCTCACCGGCGGCAACAACGCCCACTTCTCCTTCGGCCACGGCGAGCACCGCTGTCCCTTCCCGGCCCAGGAGGTCGCCGAGGTGATCGCCCGGACGGGGATCGAGGTCGTCCTGGACCGGCTGCCCGACATCGACCTCGACGTCCCGGCCGACTCCCTGACCCGCCGCCCGTCGCCCTGGCTGCGCGGGCTGACGGAACTGCCCGTGCGGTTCACACCCACCCCTGCCCTGGGAGGCAACTGATCATGACGTCCGGAACCGAAGAGCTGCGGATTCCCCTGGATCCGTTCGTCACCGACCTCGACGGGGAGAGCGCCAAGCTGCGGGCGGCGGGCCCGCTGGCCGCGGTCGAACTGCCCGGCGGCGTCCCGGTGTGGGCCGTCACCCGGCACGCCGAGGCCAAGGCGCTGCTGACGGACCCCAGGCTGGTCAAGGACATCGACGTGTGGGGCGCCTGGCAGCGCGGCGAGATCCCGCCCGACTGGCCCCTGATCGGGCTGGCCAACCCCGGCCGCTCCATGCTGACCGTGGACGGCGCCGACCACCGCCGGATGCGCGGCCTCGTCGCCCAGGCACTCACCCCGCGCCGGGTGGAGGCATTGCGGGAGCGGATCACGGAGCTCACCACGCGGCTCCTGGACCGGCTGCCCACGGACGCCGACGTGATCGACCTCAAGGCGGAGTTCGCCTACCCGCTGCCCATGTACGTCGTCGCCGACCTCATGGGCATCGAGGAGGGCCGGCTGCCGCGCCTGAAGGAGCTGTTCGAGAAGTTCTTCTCCACCCAGACGCCGCCCGCGGAGGTCGTCGCCACCCTCGTCGAACTGGCGGGGATCATGACCGAGACGGTCGCCGCCAAGCGTGCCGAGCCCGGCGACGACCTGACCAGCGCGCTCATCCTCGCCTCGGAGGACGGTGACCGGCTCACCGACGAGGAGATCGTCTCCACCCTCCAGCTCATGGTCGCCGCCGGCCACGAGACCACCATCGGGCTGATCGTCAACGCCGTCGTGAACCTTTCCACCCACCCCGACCAGCGGGCCCTGGTCCTGTCGGGTGAGGCGGACTGGTCCGCAGTGATCGAGGAGACCCTGCGCTGGTCGACGCCGACGTCGCACGTGCTGATCCGGTTCGCGACGGAGGACGTGCCGGTCGGCGACCGGGTCATCCCGGCGGGCGACGCGCTCATCGTCTCCCACGGCGCGATAGGCCGTGACGAGGAGGCGCACGGCCCCTCGGCGGGCGACTTCGACATCACCCGTGAGATCCGCACCCGGCACATCTCCTTCGGTCACGGCCCGCACGTCTGCCCCGGTGCCGCCCTGTCCCGCCTGGAGGCGGGCGTGGCGCTGCCCGCGCTGTACGCCCGCTTCCCCGGACTGGACCTGGCGGTGTCCGCGTCGGCCCTGCGCAACAAGCCGGTGGTGACCCAGAACGACCTCTACGAGCTCCCGGTGCGGCTCACCCCCTCCACCGTCTGAGGCGCTCTCGAGCGGCACTTCGCCACCCGTGCATCCGTACGGCCGCGATGTGCGGAAGAGGCAGGTGACGAGCTCCCGTCCCGTGACCCCCGAGCCGGGACGGGAGCCGTTCCGGCCGGCTCGGGCACGAGCCGCCCGGGCTGCGGAGCCGGGCGCATGCCCTGCTCCCCAGCGACCCGCGCGCCACGGGAAGGTCACCCGGCCCCGGAAGGCCCCGGGGGAGTCCCACGGCGAGGATCCGGTGCTTCCTCCCGGCCGTCCGAGTCCGCGGGAACCGGGCCGGCCGCCGGGCGGTCCTCGACGCGACGGCGAGCCCGGACGGGGGCAGGAAGCTCCTTTCCCAGGCGCGCCAGAGGGGACAGAGCCATCAGCGCGGGGGACGCCATCATGCCGACGGCCGTCACCAGGAGGCCGGTGCGCAACCCGCACTCCGCGGCGAGGAATCCGCCGAGCAGAGAGCCGAGCGGGGTCAGCCCCATCCCCACGAACGTGATCGTCGCGGCCGCGCGGCCCTGCATGTCGTCCGGAGTGAGCGCCTGCCGGACGGCCATGACCGTGACGTTCACCAGCTGACCGCCGGCCCCGAACACGAGGTTGACCGCCAGGAGCACGGGGACGGTCACCGCGGCGGAGCCGTGCAGCGCGGGCACACACAGGAACGCGCCGTCGCCGAGTGCCGCCCCGGACATGAGCACCACGCCATGACCGAACCGGCTCGGCAGCCGGGCGGCCAGCACGGAGCCAAGGAGCGCGCCGGGCCCCATCGCCGCCATCGCCAACCCGACCACGGCGCCCGGCAGTTGCAGTTCCCGTGGCAGGAACAGCAGATAGACGGTCATCATGGCGGCGAAGGAGAACTGGAAGGCGGCCGAGGCGAGGCACAGGGTGCGCAACGACTTCTCGCCGACGACGAATCGGAGCCCCGCACGGATCCGGCGGCCCATGGGGCGAGTCCGGCCCGAGGGCTCCGGGACCGACTCGCTCCGACGGATCCGCCGGAGCGACAGGAACGACAGCGCGAAGAACAGCGCGCCGGAGGCGGCCGCGATCGGCACCGACAGCAGGGACACCAGCGCGCCGCCGAGAGCGGGACCGCCGATCTGCGCCGCGGACCGGCTGCCCTCGAGCGCGCTGTTGCCCCGCACCCACTGATCAGGCGTCACCAGCCGTACGACGGCGACCTGGTAGGCCACGTCGAAGAAGACGGACAGCGCCCCGACCGCGATGGCGACCACGAGCAGCGCGGGCAGACCGAGCCCGCCGAGGAGGCCGGCGAGGGCTGCGGCGCCCAGCGCCAGGGCCCGGCCCGCGTCCGTGCACACCATCACCGTGCGGGTACGCCACCTGTCCACCCACGCGCCGACGAAGAGCGAGAGCAACAGGATCGGCGCCTGCCCCACCGCGCGGAGGAGGCCCAACTGCCCGGCGTCGGCGTCGAGGGCGAGAACGGCGAAGAGCGGCAGAATCACCAGGGTCGCGTGTTCGCCGAACTGGGAGGCCGTCTGACCCACCCAGAGCCTGCGGAAGTCGCCGTCCCGCCACAGGCTCGGCGGAGCAGGCCGAACGGAACCGGACGCAGCGGAAGTTGAGGAAGCGGACGGCACAGGGGCCCCTTGGATCGCCGACTACGAGACCCGCCACCGGGCGCACCAGGGGCGCACCTGCGGTCGGAGCGGGAAGGCTCGCTGTGCCGCACAGTCAAGGGCGGCACGCGATGACGGGCCGATGCCGGCCCACCACGTCAACGCGCGCCCGGACGACCGATCATCTCTTCTCCTCGTGGGTCACTCGCCGCCCTCGCACCCTAGTCCCCGGCGGTCGGACGCGGAGGATGATCGGCCGGGATTCGGACGGCCGAGGCCGCACCGGGCGGCCCACACCCGTGGGTGACGCCCGCCGCGTCTCGGCCCCGGAACCGTCGGTGTGACGCGCGACACTCTCCGGGTGTTCCGGGTCGGGGATGCGCGACCATGACCGGAATGGACGCTCGATTCCTCGGCATCCCCGAGCTGGCCGAAGCCCCGTCCGTCGCGGTCGTGGTCGACGTCATGCGCGCGTTCACCGTCGCTGCCTGGGCCTTCGCCCAGGGCGCGGAGAAGATCGTTCTCGCCGGGTCGCTGGACGAGGCCTTGGCGCTCAAGGCCCGCCACCCGGACTGGGTGACGCTCAAGGACGGTCCGCCCGCACCCGGGTTCGACACCGTCAACTCCCCGGGCCTGCTGCGGTCTCTCGACCTCGGCGGACGGACCGTCGTGCAGAAGACCACGGCGGGGACGGTCGGCGCCCTGGCGGTCAAGGACGCGCCGCTGGTGCTGTGCGCCGCGTTCGTCGTGGCGGAGGCGACGGCCCGGCTCCTGCGGGCGCGCGCGAGTGACAGCGTCACGTTCGTGGTCACCGGCGAGGACGGACGGGCAGACGAAGACCTGGCGTGTGCCCAGTACATCGCCGGGCGGACCACCGAGGCCGCGACGGACGCCGCCGGGTTCCTCCGCCGCGCCGCCGCGTCGCGCGCCGCCGCCGAACTGGCCCAGGGGGTGCGGCAAGGGGTCCATCCCGATGACGTCGCGCTCTGCCTCGAGGCCGACCGGTTCCCCTTCGCCATGGTGGCGACCCTGGAGGGTTCGCTCATGGTCCTGCGCCCGCACCCGATGCCTTCGCCGACGGCATGGGCGTGGAGAGGCGCCTCCGCAGTCCGGCGTGGCAGCATGCGGCAATGGTCTTTCGACACCCCGACGGCGACTACGCCATCACCGTGATGTACTCCGTGCCCGACGACGCCTGGTATCTGGAACTCGATCTCGTCGCCGGGCGACGGACTCTCATGACCGCGATCGTCCCCGACGAGGATCCGGCACGGGACCCGACGGTGTGTTTCGACCCGCACGCAGGGCACGCTGACGTCCCGTACGAGGTCATGCGCTGGTTCATGCACCAGGTCGATGAAGAGATCCGTACCTCCCGTGCCTGGATGCGGCTGAGACCGGAGCTCGTCGAGATCATCCACCGACTCCGGCAGGAGCATTCGGGCGTCATCGACGATGACGAGTTTCCCCAGGTTCTGGCGGACGTGCGCACCACGGTCCCGGAGGAAGACCTTCCCGCCGTCCTGGAGGCCGCCTTCGGCAGAAAGCCGGACGGCACCACCATGGTCCACCCGCAGACGCCCCAGTCCGAGGCATGAAGACGTGTCAAGGAGACAGGTCTGGACTCCCGTTGCACTCCGCCGGCGCCGCAGGGCCGCAGGGCCGCAGGGCCGCACACACTCCGCAGGCCGCTCACCTCGGTCGGCGGTGCGGATGGCGGGGAGCGGCTTCGGCGGTCAAGGGGCGTGTCGGCAGCGGGCGTTGTGGTCGCGCTGGTGCTCTCGGCCCGGACGGTGGGTCCCGGTAGCGGCCGAAGTCGCCGTCGGTGAGCCGCGAGGAGCTGCAGGACGGCTTCGGCGTCGGCGTTCCGCCCGGCCGTCGGCACGTCCGTTCGACAAATTCGCTACCCGGGGCTTGGAACGCCGTGATACACAACCGCAGTGCACAACATCTTGGAGTTTCCCGAGGTCCTGCGGCTGATCGAAGACCGCTCGGCCGCGTTCCGCGCGGCGATCGCGTCCGTCTCCGACCTTGACGTCCAGGTCCCGACCTGCCCGGACTGGACGCTGCGCGAACTGGCGCAGCACCTCGGTGACGGCCGCCGCCGTCAGGCCGCCATCGTCGCGGCGGGCCCGGGCGCCGAGCCCCCGGCGAGGACGGACCCGAAGGGCGCACCGACCGCGCCCCGCGACCGTGAAGCCCTGGACGCCTGGCTCGCCGAGTCGACCGAGCTCATGCTCGACGCGATGCGCGAGGCCGGCCCGGACCGCGGCTGCTGGACCTGGTGGGGCCGCTCGCAGGCCCCGGAGACCAGCGGAGCCGTCGCCCGGCACCAGATCCAGGAGATCGCCGTCCACACCTACGACGTCCAGCTCACCCAGGGCACCGCGCAGCCGCTGCCGACGGACGTCGCGGTCGAGGGCGTCGACGAGTTCCTGACGACCGTCTCGGCGACGAACGTCCCCTGGCCGTTCCAGCCGGCGACCATCGACCTGCACGCGACCGAGGGCCGCTCCTGGCGCCTGACCCTCGACGCCGACGGCGTGCGCTGCGACGACCTCGCCGCCGACGCGGAGCCGGGCGACATGGCGATGCGAGGCGCGGCGAGCGAACTGGTCCTCTACTTCTACGAGCGCGTCCCGCTCGACGGCCTGGAGACCACCGGCGACACGGAGCCGATGGAGCAGCTCGCAGAGTGGGACCCGAACGCGTAGAACGCGCACGGGTGACGCAACTGCCGGTGGCACCCGCGCTCCTGCGGGCGCCACTGGCCCGCGGTCACGGACGTGCCGCGGCTGCGGGCCGGTTGCCCACAGCGAACAGCGTCAGTCCGACAAGGGCGTTGGCCCGCCGGTTACGCCCGTTTGCCGATCCGGGCGGCGGGGACTGTGACACCGGAGGTTCGCCGGTCTCGTCACACCGTGCCGCCGAAGAAGACCTGGACCTCCCGGATGAGTCCGTCCCGGACGGTGATCGCCTCCACGTTGCGATACCTGCCGCCCGTCGTGAGCTCATACGCGTACTGGACGAAGACGACCTCGTCGTCGGCGGGGATGACGTGCAGCAACCGCTGCTCCCTGAACCGGTCGGCGGTCGGGAAACAGAGCTCGAAGAACGCCGCCTTGTCGATGTGATCGTCCTGTGGACTCGTGAACGTGAAGTCGGCGGCGTAGAGAGGGAAGGCCGCGTCGCGGTCCTGTGACCTGTAGTACCGAAACGCCGCTTCCACGATTGCCGTCGGGCTGTCGATCATTCGGGCTCCTCGGTCGGCGGCCGGCCCTGTTCTGCCACCGTATATCCATGCTGCATGGTCTTCCATCGGTGCGAGGTCAGGGGACCCGTCCGAGGTTCACGTCACCGCGCCCGGGCAGGCGGGCACGGATCATCAACGCCGGCCGCAGGCGTGCAACACGGCGATGTGCCCGCGTGTCCGCCTGGCCGAGCGGTGCGTGGCTTCCCTCGGCGATGCGTGGAACGATCACTCTGGCAGGATGCCCGCATGGGGAACACACAGGCTTGGCCCGTGCTGCGGAGCACGGACCTCGATGAGGCGTTGACGCTCGCGGAGAGGCTGCTGTCGGTCGCGTCCTGGTACGACCCCGAGGGGTGCTACCTGGATGCGTGGGCGCACGACGACGCCCAACTGCGGCGCCTGACCGAAAGCGCTCCGACGGCGAACGTCAGGTGGTACGGAGCACCCGGTGACGGGCCACGTGCGAGTGTGAGTCAGCCCGCCCCGACCGTGGCGCAGGCAGGCGATGCCTTGAAGACCTGGGCGGGCATCACCAGGTGCTACCTCCTCTGGCACGACATGAAGTGGCCCGCCGTGCCGGAACTCGGGCTGGGCGAGGAGTACAAGTACGCCGAGTTGCAGGTCGCGTGCAACAGCCACACGATCCACTGCGAGGAGTGGGCGCCCGAGCACACCGTATTCATCCACGCGCGACCCGGGCATGACGAGCGTGCCGCATGGCTGGCGGCCGAGGTCGGCGCCCAAGTGGTCGGTCCCCCTGAGTTCGGGTGGTAGTTCGCCGGGCCCGACTCGCCCCAGCCCCTTTCATGAGCGGGCCGGGTGGAACGTACTTCCACGCCCTCGTGGGCACCGCCCTGCGCTGACCCCGGAACCCCACAGGACCGTCTCGCACCGGCCGGACGCGAATCGCCGCACGCGCGACACGGAATGCGGGCTGCACACAGTTCCGGGAGACCGCATAACCCTCCGAAGCCGAGGGGTCTGCCTGCGGGCGTCGCGGCGCCGTACGACTGTGCGGTACGACTCCGCAGTGCGACCGCTGCCCAGGACGCCTGTCACCTGCGAGGCGGCCGAGATCCGTACCCACGGGGACTCTGTGTGCTCTCACGCGCTCAGCGAACGCCGCTATTGGCGGGCCGGAGTGCGTGTGAGCGGGGATGCGAGGGCGACTCGGCAGGGGAGGGGTTGGGCAGACAGCCTCTCGGGCTCTTCGCCGACCATGGACGGCGAAGAGCCGCTCGGCCTGCCGCGCACCATGAGATCGCCGCGTCGATCCGGGCTCGGGTGGTTGCCGTGCGGTCCGGGGCAGGCGTACGAGGAAACAGCGTCCCGGTGAGAGCCGGCCATGACGACCTCCCGCGCGGCGGCCGAGCGGCGCCGCCGCTCGCCGCGGGAGGGTTGGCCGGGTCGGCCTCGGCAGGTCGCTCAGGTGCCGAGGGCCTGCTCGAGGGTCGGGTGGCAGGGAATGAGGGTGTCGATGCCGACCAGGCGCAGGACCTGCAGGACGGGATCCTGGGCGGCGGCGATGCGCAGCCAGCCCTCGCCGGCGCTGACAGCCTGATGGGCGGCGACGAAGACGTTGATGCCGCTGGAGTCCATGAAGGTCACGCCGCTGAGGTCCACCACTATGCGTGACGGCGGAGTCGCGCCGTCCGCACGCAGCAGGGCGTCGCCGAGGACGCTCTTGACGTCGTGGTCGATCTCTCCCCGCACCGTCACGACACGTACACCGCCGACCACGCGATGCTCGACGGAGAACCGGTCCGGCCGGTCCGCTTGCTCGATGTCGCTCACCGTCTCCTCGACTGTGCTGGTACTGCCCCGCTTCAGGGCGTGCACCGAGGATTCTGCCCCACCGCTCCGGCCAAATACACTCAGGCGGCTGTGCCGAACAACATGCCTCTGACATGTATGACGGAATCGGGGGTAGCGCGCGTAAAACGGGGAATGAGGGCGAGGCCAGTGGAATCCCATGCCGACGGTGACGGTTGTACGGCGCCGGACGAACACCTGATGCGTGCCGGGCACGCGCTGGGCGGAGACGACGGCTGCATCGCCGACGCCCGCCATCATGCCGCAGTCTTCCTGGACCAGGCCGGTGCGGAGCATCAGCTGACCGTGTCCGCACGGGCCAGGGACCTCACGCAGCTGGTGGTGAGCGAGCTGGTCACCAACGCCCGCAAGTACGCCCCCGGCCCGGTCCTGATGGAGCTTCGGCTCACCGCGCACGCCGTGGACGTCGTCGTGTGGGACAGCGATCCCACCGTTCCCTCTGCCAGGCCCGCCGATCCCGACAGAGTCGGCCAGCACGGCCTGGAGATCGTCAAGGCGGTCGCGGAGGACCTCTTCATCGAGCAGCAGCCGGTCGGCAAACGCATCACGGCCCGCATCGCCCTGGCCGACATCCCGGCGGCGACTCCGCCGCCTCCGGCCTGACCCCGCGAGCCCCGGCCCGGTATCGCGCGACGCCGGCCAGGGCTCCGTCGACCGGCCCTGACCTGACCGCCCTCTTCGCCGACGCTTCCTTTTCGCCGACGGCTCCTGCGCCGGGTGCCGACGGGCGGACACGAGACCCGTCGTCGCCCTCGACGGCGATCTCCGGGTCCTGTCCGGGTCCTGGAGGCCGCCGCTGCACGGTCGTCCGACGCGCGGGTGTCGTCGTCCGCCTCCCTCCGGGTTCTCGCGCTTCCGGGCTCGCCGTGCCGCGGTTCCGGCAGTGGATCGGCGACCGGCGGGCGCGCGCTCCGAGCCACTACGCTGATCGCTTTCGCACGGGGGAGGGTTCATTGAGGCGGCAGGTCCCGCTGGGGGAGGACTTCCGGCGATTGTGGGGCGCCTACGGGGTCAGTGCCGTGGGCAGTGCCGTCGCCATGGGGGCATTGCCGCTGGTCGCCCTCCTGGTGTTGCACTCCTCGGCGTTCCAGGTGTCGCTGCTCACCGCCCTGTCCGCCGTGGCCAGTGCGGCGATCGCCCTGCCGCTCGGCGTCCGTATCGAGCACCGGTACAAGCGTCCCGTCATGATCACCGCGGATCTGGCCCGCTGCGCGGTGCTGGTGAGCGTGCCGGTCGCTGCGGCTTTCGGCGTGCTCACCTTCGCCCAGCTGTGTGTCGTGGGCATCCTCCAGACCGCCGCGTCCGTCGCGTTCGACGCGGCGAGCGGCGCACACCTCAAGGCGCTCGTCCTGCCCGAGGACCGCCTGCGTGCCAACAGTCTGTTCGAGACCACCAACTGGATCAGCGTCAGCGCCGGGCCACCGGTCGGCGGGCTCCTGGTCGGTGTTCTGGGTCCCACCGCCGCGATGACGGCCGACGCCGCGTCGTTCCTCGGATCCGCCCTCGGCATCCGCCGTATCCGGAAGCCCGAACCGGCGCCTCCGACACCTGGCGCCGCCGCCCGCCTGGGCCATGACATCGTCGCCGGCTGGCGGTACCTCCTGCGGCATCCGGGACTGCGGGCGCTGTTCTTCAACTCCCTGCTCTTCGGCGGTTCCATCATGATGACGTCGCCGCTGATGGCCGTTCTGATGTTGCGTGACCTCGGCCTCGCGCCGTGGCAGTACGGACTCGCTCTGGGGCTGCCGTGTCTGGGTGGCGTGCTGGGTTCACGCCTGACGCCGCCGCTGACCCGGCGTTTCGGGCAACGCCGGATTCTGCTGCTGTCGGGCGTCGCACGCACCCTCTGGACGATCCTGTTGCCGCTGGCGCCGTCCGGACCCGTCGGCGTGTTCGTCATCGTGGCCGTCGATTTCGGCCTGCTCTTCGCCGCCGGCGTCTTCAACCCGTCGTTCACCACCTACCGCATGGAGGCCACCCAGGACGGGTTCATGTCCCGCGTGGCCATCTCCTGGTCGGTGGGCTCGAAGACGTGCCAGGCGGTGTTCATGATCGTCGGCGGTCTCGTCGCCGAAGCGGTGGGCGTCCGCGGCGCGCTGTTCATCGCCGGTGTGCTGTGCATGGGGAGCGCGCTCCTCCTGCCCTGGCGCGGGGAACGCGCCTCCATCGGAAGCGTTCCGGCGCCCGCGGGCGAGCCGGTCCCGCAACCGGACCCGTCCCGGGTCGACAAGCCGTGACCGAGGCCGGTCCGCGGGCGGCCGGAGGCCACCGGCAGCGGGCAGGTCACGGATCCCGGTGGCAGCCCGGCGGACGCGGTCCGCGCCCCCCGGCGGACGCGAGGCCTGCACCCCCGCCCCCCTGTACCCCGTGCCTATGACGGGAGACGCGCCCCCTGTCCCTACGATGGAAGACGCGCGATGACACCGTCCTCGCCCCGATCATGTGGAGGACCGCAGAGCATGAGCAGCCGACGCGACCGCTGGGCGGAACTGACAGGCGGACAAGCCGGAGAGGAGTACGCCCTGCGGTTCGCGCGGCTCGCGGAATCGGGCCACGACGTCCACGGTGAGGCCACCTTCTGCGACGCGCTGCTGGAGCCCGCCGCACGGGTACTCGACGCCGGCTGCGGCACCGGGCGGATCGCGATCCGGCTCGCCACGCTGGGCCACCTCTGCACGGGCGTGGACCTCGACCGCTCCATGCTCGCCGTCGCGCGACGCGACGCCCCGGAGCTGGAATGGCTCCACGGTGACCTGGCCCACTTGGACGGCCTCGATCTGGCACCCGGCTTCGACCTGACGCTCGCCGCGGGCAACGTCATCCCCTTGCTGGCCCCCGGCACCGGACCGGTGGTCGCCCGGCAACTGTCCGGCGCACTGCGTCCCGGCGGTCTGCTGGTCACCGGCATGGGACTGGACGCGGCCCACCTGCCGCTGCCGGAGCCGACCGTGACACTGACGGAGTTCGACGACTGGTGCACGGACGCCGGACTGACGCTTCGACAGCGCTTCGGTACCTGGGACGGCGCACCGTACCGACCGGAGGGCGGCTACGCCGTCAGCGTCCACTCCCGCGCCGCCGACTGAGCGCGAGGGCCTTCCACTCGCCCGGGTCGGGCCGTCCCGTCGGCTGAAGCACCGAACGCGTCGGGGTCGGGCCGGGAAGCTGCGGGGGCCGAGGGACGCGGGCCCGCCCTGCGGCTCCACCGAGGATCCGCACCGCGGGTGATCGCGTCGCCCGGTGAGGCCGGACGACCGCGAGGCCCGTGCGGTCCTGCGGTCGTCCTCAGCCCGGGCGGAAGAAGGCAAGCATCCGCTGACTCGCGTCGGGCGACGACAGGACTTCCTGGACCTGCGCGGACTGCCGACCGGCGGCCGCGGTGCGTTCGAACATCTCGCGTTCGTACTCCTCGACGGCGCCGGGAAGGTCGTCCGGGTGCGCGGCCAGTGCGAGGCCGAGCAGGGCGCCGTCGAGCAGCGCCATGTTGGCGCCCTGCCCCACCGGCGGCATCAGGTGCGCCGCGTCGCCGATCAGCGTGACGCCCGGCGTCGACGGCCAGGTCAGACCGACCGGGAGGGTGGTGATCGACCGTGGCACGATCGTGTCGTCGCAGGCCGCGATCAGGGCGGTGAACCGCGGGTCCCAGTCCGCGAACATCTCGATCAGCCGCAGCCGGGCGGCGTGCGGGTCGCCGAACGGGATGCCGCTGGTCGCGAACCAGTCCCCGGCGCAGTGGTAGAAGCTGAGGCCGACGCGTACGCAGCCGTCGCCGTTCCGCTGGGCCGACAGCGACCGTCCGTCGCCGAGCACCCAGTAGTTGCCGCGCCCCACCATCGCCGCGAGGTCGGGGTGGGTGCGGTCGATGTCCGGGATGACGAGCTCCACGACGTTCTGGCCGGTGTGCGCCGGTCGGGCGTCGGTGAGCAGCGCGCGGACCCTGGAGTTCGCGCCGTCGGCGCCGACCAGCAGGTCGTACGCCGCACTGCCGCCGTCGGCGAAGTGCAGCAGGCCGTCGCCGGCGGATGCGAACTCGTGCCCCCAGCGCACCGTGTGTGCGGGGAGGGAGTCCAGCAGCAGGTCGCGCAGATCGGCACGGTCGACCTCAGGTCGTTCGAGCGGGGCGTCGTCGGGCGTGTCCTCCTGGAGCAGCAGGGTGCCGTCCGGCTCGAGGAGGCGCAGATCCTGGCCTTCACCACGGGCGACCGCCCGGAACCGGTCGATCAGGCCGGCCTCGCGCAACGCCCGCTGCCCGGTCCCGGAGTGCAGATCGAGCATGCCGCCCTGACCGCGCGCGCCGCGCGACGGCTCCCGCTCGTACACGACGGCGTCGATGCCGTTCACGTGGAGCACGCGGGCCAGGGCCAGGCCGCCCGGTCCGGCTCCGACGACGGTGATGGTCATGGCTGCCTCCGAGGCACCGCAGCGCCTGGTCTCGGGAGATCGACATCGTCTGTTCGCGGGAGATCGATCCCTGGCGCACCCGGACCACCACCGGCGGTGCGCCGGACCGCGCAGACCGCGATCCCGGACGCGTCGGTCACCATGGTCGGAGAGGCGGGCGGGAAGATGGCCGGGAAGCCGATCGGAGAGCCGGCCTCGGTCGGGCCGACGACCGGTTCGTCGCTGCCGGACGGTGAGCCGCTCGGCAGCGACGCGGGGCGGTTCACCGGCGAAGCCTGGGCGCGAGCACCTTGCGTACGACCTCGGCCGCGCTGCTCGCGGCGGAACCGCCGTCCTCCTCGGGCTCCGGTTCCAGGACACCCTGGAGCCGCTGCAGCAGTTGGCCGGTCGCCCGCCAGAGCGGCACGAACATGCCGACCACCGGCCCGACGCCCCGGACCGGGCCGCCGGACAGCCCCGTGACCTGCTTGGCGAGCGCGACCGTCGCCGGATCCCGAAGGATCAGGTGCACCTCGTCGTCGACCAGCCGGAGTTCCATCCGTCGCGCGGCGGTCTCCTCCGGGTTCGCGTCCGTGGTGGTCTGCGGATCCAGGTCGTCGATCTTGGCGGCGACCGCGTCCGGGTCGACCCCGAGTTCGCGCAGCACCCTGGCCGCCATGCTGTTCTCCGTCCGCAGCATCGCCTCCAGCAGGTGATGGCTGCCGACCGGTGCGCCGCCGGCCAGCGCGCCGGCGATGGACACGGTGTCGTCGGTGGCAGGTGTGCCGGTCGGCCAAGGGCCGGCCGCGACATCCTCAGTTCCCTCGGTCGACGCCAGCACCGCGGCGCGGATCCCGCTGATCGGACCGATCCGCTCGGCGAGCACCTTCGCGCCGACGCCCTCACCTTCTCCGACCAGGGCGAGCAGGATGTGTTCCGTGCCGATGGAGGTGTGGTGCAGCTGCAGCGCCTCGCGCAGGGCGAGGTCCAGCGTCTTCTTCGCGCTGGGCGCGAACGGGATGTGGCCGCTCAGTTCCTGCGTGCCGGGCTTGACCAGCGCGGCGATGTCGGCCTGCGCCGTCTTCTTGTCGTACCCGAGCCGGTGCAGGACGTTCGCCGCCACCGTGTCCGGCGCGTCGAGCAGCGCCAACAGGATGTGCTCCGTGCCGATGTGGTGGTGCTTGAGCAGTCTCGCCTCCTCCTGAGCCGTGACGACGACCTTGCGGGCTTCCACCGTGAACCTCTCGAATGGCATGACTTCATGGTCCCAACCCTGTCAATACACTGCTATTGATAGGGTCACCGTGCTGAAGGGAGGGTGTGATGGAGACACCGTCGGACTGGGAGGACCGGCTCGCGCGCTGGCAGAACGAGCTGGAGCTGTTCGAGCGCCTGGACGAGACGCCGTGGGTCACGCTGGCCAAGGCGGAGGCGGAGACCGGCGTCTCCCGCTCGGCGCTGCGGTCCTGGTACCGCAACGGCGAGATCCGGTCCCGGCTGGTGGACGGCCCGAACGGACCGCAGCGCCTGGTCCAGCTGGACGCGGTGATCGAGCGCGCCGCCGCCTCACCGCGCATCCAGCGCAGGGCGGAGCGGGAAGTCAGCCTGGAAGCGCAGGTCACCCTGCTCCGGCACCGCGTCGACCAGCTCGAACTGCGGCTGGCCGCGCTGGAACGGAAGTGACCGCCGTGAGCCGCGCCGTGCCGTCGGCCCGGAACCGTGTCACCGCGGCCGGATCCGCCCGCTCGTCCGCGACCGGGGTGTAGGGACTGCCTGTACGGCCGGTCGACGGTGCTCACGTGCGCACGACGGGAACGCGTCGACGGGGGAGGCCAGGGGGCTCGTCGGTCGACGCCCTCGCGGTCCGCGCCGCCGTGAGCCGCATGAATGGCCGCGCCCCTCGTTCCTGGCCGGTGTGTGATGGCGCCCCGGTGCGTCGTCGCACGTCCTGCGGTCGAGGCCGATCCGGGCGTGGATCACGGCACTCGGCGATGGCCGTCCCGCTCGTGGTCTGTGACTGGCCTTTGCATTCGGCAGCGGTTGCGCCGCGCCTCTCGGCCGGCGCCGGACGGTAGCGGTGGCGGGTGCACGGGCCGGGTTCCGGGACGGTAAGCGCGTGCTCGACGCGTGGCCGTCTGGCGGCGTGAACCCTCGGCTTCGCCCTTGCACATATCGACGTAACCCACTCGCCCTACTCCGTTAACATGTTCGAACTCGCGACGAACGCCCCCCATGCCCGTCCCTCGCCAGGAAAAAGCGCCATCCGGCGCGATAAGTAACGTGGTCCGTCAAAATCGAGCAAATTGGTTAAGCAATTGATAAACGTAGCATTGCGGGCGCTTTCGCGAATAAAAGGCGGAACCGCGAATTCCGTGGGGCGTCATCCCCGGGCGATACTGTGGGCCACGGCCGGTGTGATCGCCCTGGGTTTTCTCGTAGCGCTGGAAAGCGCGGCGCATCGCTACGGTCTGCCGGGGCCGATGGGCAACCAGGTGGGGGAGCTGATATTCCCTCCCAAATCGGGCTCCTTGTTGTACGCCAGCCTGGCGTTGATGATGGTGGTGCTCACCTGGCGGCAACGGTTCATCGCGATCGGTGCCGCCGTCGGTATCGACGTCGTCTTCTTCCTGGTCCGCCGCGTGGCCGACGTGAAGGTGACCGAAGGCCATCCGTTCGGCAACGGCGCGTTGTGGGTGCTGCTGGGCTGTGCGGTCATCGCCGTGACGCGCCGCACGGGCAAGGAGCGCACCTTGCTGCTGAAGGGCGTCGGGCTGGGCCTGCTGCTGGTGGCCGGCCGGAAGACCGGCGACATCTGGCTGGTCATCACCTCGAAGACCCGCCCCATGGTGCTCGACCAGTACGTGGCTACCGCCGATCACGCGCTGGGCGCCCCGTCGTGGCTGGCGGGGCGGATCGTCACCGCCACCGGCTCGATCGGCTTCAATTTCCTCGACGTCGTGTACGGCCAGCTCGCGGTGGCCGCGGTGGTCATCGCGCTGTACCAGCTGCGGAACGTGGCGGTCGAGCGTCGATTCCCGGCGCACCATCTGGTCCGCACCTTCCTGGTGATCGGTCTTCTCGGGCCGGCCATCTACATGATCTTCCCGGTGGTCGGACCGGTCTTCGCCTACGGCTCCGGCGCCGAGCACTGGGCGTCGGTCAGCCTGTGGGCCCCGCACATGCCGCCCAGTGAGCCATGGGCGGTGGGCGACCTGTGGCCGGTCACGCCGTCGCCGATCGCCGTTCCGCACCCCATGCCGTTCGACGAATTCACCCCGCGCAACTGCATGCCCAGCCTGCACACGGCATGGGCGACCGCGATCTTCATCCATTCCCGGAAGGGGCCGCGGGTCCTGCGCTACGCAGGGACCTTCTGGCTGATCGCCACGCTCGCCGCAACACTCGGATTCGGCTATCACTACGGAGTGGATCTCATCGCCGGAGTGGTGTTCGTCTGCACCATCGAAGTGGCGCTGCGCGCCTTCGACCGCGGCTGGGACCGATCGGGAATGCAGCTGGCCGCCTACGGTGCGACGGTGTTCACCGCGCTCCTGTTGGCGTATCGCTTCCTGCCGGTGGAGATGGCCGAGCATCCGTGGGTGGCCGGGCCGCTTCTCGTGCTGGCGATGACCTCCGTGGTCTACGGCTACGTACGGATCACGGCGCTGTGGGAACCGAGGGCCACGCCCGCGCGGCAGCCGGAACCTCAGCCCGAACTCATCTGAGGCGCGTTCCGCCGGGAAAGGCCGCACCGGGAGCCACTCGCGCAAGGCTCGGCGGTGCCGCCCCGCCCGCGTGAGTGGCGGCGCGTGATGGCAGTGGCCCCAGCCCGCTCACCGGTAGCCCGCTCACCGGTAGCCCGCTCACCGGGGCGGGTGCCGGTGACGGTCAGCCCGGCCGCTCGCCCTGAGCGGGCGGAGTGCCCAGCGCGTGGTCGACCGCCCGGGGCAGCCGCTCCGACACCTGGTCGCCGAGCCGCTCGAACTCGCGCTGCAGCAGGGGACCGGCCAGCCGGGCCAAGCCGTGGAAGTCGACCTGCGCCCGATAGGTCAGCCGCGTGCCTCCCGCGTGTTCCTCGAAGCGCATGTCGTCCGTGGAGGTGGCCGTCTTGTTCCGCCCCACGAAGGTGAGGCGGTCCGGGTCCCACCGGACGAGCCGGTACCGCAGCTCCGTGCGCCGCCCCCGGAACTCCGACACGTTGTGCCACTCGGCCCCCACGGACACCGCGCCTGCGCCCAGCCGCTCACAGGTGACGGTGCCGGGATCCCACATCTCGGCGTGCGCGAAGTCCGCGAGGTACCGCACGACCTCGCCCAACGGCTGCGTGAGGGTCAGGACGCGCTCGACTTCGACCACGGTTGCCTCTTCTCTCCCGCTCGGCCGGTGCCCGTCGTCCGGCCGTGGCACCTCCTCGTTCCGTGGTCGGACGGCCCGCGGATGCACGGTGTTCCTGCCTGGGGGTGCCGGGGGCTCCGCGCCGAGGTGTCGGTCGTGGCCGACGCGCCGCCCGCCCCATCACCTGGGATACAGCAGCCGCTCCAGCGGGCCCTCCCAGCTCAGATGGGCGTATTCCTCGCCGGCCGGGACCGAGGCGAAGGTCTCCTCCAGCCAGTCGCGAAGCTCGTCGGCCGGTACGAAGAGGACCGCCGCGGCGTAACTGCTCCGCAGCAGGATCCGGACGGAGTCCAGGCCGTGGCAGCGGCAGGGCGGCCAGACCCGCACGTCACCCTCGCCGGACGGCGCGCGCAGCCCGGCGTACAGCAGGTCCCGCGAGAACATCCAGGGCGCGACCTGCTCGGGTGAGCCGGGGAAGTCCATGCGGACGGCGAGCGGATCGGAGGGATCGTGGACGAAGCACACCGCGAGCTGGACGGCCTCGTCCGCGCTCAGGAGCACCCGGACGGAAAGGGTGCGTCGAAGCACTTGGCGCTTGCGTACGCAGCGGCAACCGTTCGTCGGGTCGGTCGGATGGTGCATGACGCCTCCCGGAAGGGGTGAGGCCATCGTTGCCGAACCGCGCGGGTCGGTGCCGAGCGGGCCTCTCACCCTTCCTTTCGCCGTGGCAGGCCAGGGTGGATGCGCTTGGTGCGTTGCGTGACGGATCCCGGCGTCGTCGAAGCGGCCGACGGGCGGGTTCGCATGCTTCCGCTCGTCCGTCGCGAAGGCGAACCAGCGCAGGGAGAAGCCCCCGGCTTCCGCCGGGGGCGTAGGCGCAGCGCGCGTACCGTCAGTCGGGGCGTGCTGGACCGGTGTCCCGTTCCGCCGCCTCGGCGACGCGTTTGATGGTCGCCAGGCGCCGGTCCCAGTCGGCCGCGAGCGAGGCCATCCACCGCGCCGTCGTGTCCAACGCCGACGGCCGCACCGCGTAGCGGACCTCGCGGCCGACCCGGTCGCCGGAGACCAGCCCGGCGGCGTCCAGGACGGCGAGGTGCTTGACCACGGCCTGCCGCGAGACGGGCAGCTGTCCGGCGAGCGTGGTGGCGGTGGCCTCGCCGTGCGCGGCCAGCAGGTCGAGCAGTCGGCGTCGCGTAGGGTCGGCCAGCGCGCCGAGGACGCTGTCGACGACCTCGGCGGCTCGGGGACGCTCTTCCGTCACGTGGCGGACCGTTCGGCGCGGGCCTTGAGCGCGTCGAGCTCCAGGGGCCAGCCCGCGCTGTGATCCTTGTGGTTCTGGCTGCGCAGCTCCTGGGAGCCGGCCAGCGCCGCGAAGCCGCTCTCGACGACACGCAGTCGCGTCCGGTCGCCCTCCTGCGTCAGCGTGAACTCCACGAGGGTGCTGTTGTCCTCACGCAGTTCCTCCCCGGGGAACGCGCTGGTCCAGCGGTACGCCAGGTACGTCGGCGGCTCGACCTTCTCCACGCGCACCGGGAAGTCGCCGTGCTCGGCGTTCTTCGCCACCATCGACTCGCCCTCCCTGGCCACGGTGCCGGGCAGGCTCGCCTTGTCGGCCACCCAGAAGCCGGGCTGCGCCACCAGCGACCAGACGCGCTCCAAGGGCGCCGCGATCAGGGTTTCGCGTTCGATCCGGTCCTCGCTCATGAGGGGCTCCTTCGTCGTCGTCTCCATCGTACGCAACCCCACGGTTGCACATCAATGCTCAACGTGCAACTCAAAGGTTGCGCCCGTCGGGATGCGTGGTGAGAGGGGGGCGTGAGCCGCACGGTGCGCCGAACGCGCAGGGGTGCTGCAGAGGTCCGGCGATCTCGGCGCGCCTCCTGGTCGCGCGCCCCTTCTGCTCCCGCACGCCCCTGCCGCACGGTTGGCACGCCGGATTTGCCACGAAAAGGTGAAGGGCGCGCCGATTGGCGGCCGTTCGTCGCCGTCCGGGCAGGGGAGAGTCCCGGCGGCAGCAGAGGCGGGCGGAGGTCACCGAGGGGGACATGCACATGCCGTGGGACGAACTCAAGCAGGCACTCACCGCCCAGAAGGCCACCTTCACGCAGACCGACCCCGTCTGGACGGTGGCGGGGGCGAACGGCGAGTCCTTCCGCGCGCACCCGGCGTTCCTGGACGAGGTCCGGGCCGCGGGCGGGCTGCCCGACCTGCTGACCGCGACCGACCGGACTCTCGCCGGTGCGCTCGGGAGGTGGCGGGTGACCTTGGACCGTCACCTGACGGGCGTGCCGGAGGCGCGCACCGCGCTCGGACTCGCGGATCACCGCTTCACCGCTCTGGACGAGCAGATCACGCTCCTGCGCTACCACGAGACGGCGAGGTCGCAGCCGGGCGCCGCGAACCCGGTGATCGCCGCGGCCGGGACCGCGTTCGCCGACCGCCGACAGGCGGCCACGGTCCACGACTTCACCCAGCTGCACGCGTTCTTCCTGGCCGCCGTGAACAGCTTCGGCGGGGCCTACGACGCGCACACGTACCCGGGACGGGTGGACGCGATGTACGCCCTGGCGGTGGGCTCACCCGCGGCCGCGTCGGCGGGACCGGTACGGCTGGGCACGGTCACCGACTGGCAGACCCACCAGCCGGGGTTCGCCGTGTCGGTCCACGCCGCCGCGGCGCGGCTGAACTTCCGTACGCCCGACGCCCTGGCGGGCCACGCCCTCAAGCACGTCCTGCGCACCTCGCCGCAGATCCCCGGCGATCAGGCCGGCGTCCACGGCCTGATCGCCACGTACCTCCAGGAAGCCCGCGACAAGGTCACCGCCACCTCGACGGCGACGGTCACCAGCGCCCTGGCGCAGACCGGCGCCACCCGCACCTACTATTTCGGCGTCGTCAACGACCACGCCACCATGGTCGCGGTCAACTCCTCCGGTGACGCCTGGATCAGCACCTACTACGCGCCGACTCGCCTCTGACCGGCGATGCCTCCCGGGGCCTTTCGGGGCCTCCCGCCCCGGCCCCGCAGCACAGCCTTCGTTCCGGTGGTCCCTCGGTCCTGGCCTCGCGCGGCCGGGCCGTCGGGCCTCAGGCGGAGTCACGGTGATGGATCGGCCTGCCCGAACCGGTCAACGGCAGGCCCGTCCCGCCCCGCCGCGCGGCGACGATCTCCGCCGTGATCGACAGGGCGGTCTCCTCAGGTGTGCGGCCCCCGAGGTCCAGGCCGATCGGCGACCTCAGCCGCGCCAACTCGTGTTCCTGCAGACCGATGTCGCGCAGCCGTCGGTCCCGGTCGGCGTGGGTGCGGTGGGAACCCATCGCGCCGACGAACGACACCGGCAACCGCAGCGCGACCTCCAGCAGCGGGACGTCGAACTTGGCGTCGTGGGTGAGCACGCACACCACGGTGCGCCCGTCCGTCCGGGTGCCCCGCAGATAGCGGTGCGGCCAGTCCACGACGACCTCGTCGGCCTCCGGGAAACGCTCCGGGGTGGTGAAGACCGGCCGGGCGTCGCACACGGTGACGTGATAGCCGAGGAACTTGCCGGCCCGGACCAGGGCCGCCGCGAAGTCGACGGCACCGAACACGATCATCCGGGGCGGCGGCACGCTCGTCTCGACGAGGAGGGTGAGGCCGCCGGGGCAGTGCGATCCGTCCTGCGACAGCTCGACCGTGCCGGTACGACCCGCGTCGAGCGCGGCCAGGGCCTGTTCCGCGGCGGTCCGGTCGAGCTCCTCGTGCCCGCCGAGTCCGCCCTCGCGGGAGCCGTCGGCGTGCACGAGCAACGCGGCGCCGAGAAGCGCGTCGGGACCGCGGACGACCCGGACGAGGGCGACGGGCTCGCCCCGCGCCGAGCCGTCCAGGGCCGAGCGCAGCAGCGCGCCGACCGGACCGTCCGCCGTGACCGGGGTGACCAGGACGTCGAGGACCCCGCCGCACGTGAGCCCCACGGCGAAGGCGTCCTCGTCGCTGTAGCCGAAGCGTTCGAGCACGCTGTCGCCGGTCTCCAGCGCACGGGCGCACAGGTCGTACACCGACGCCTCCACGCAGCCGCCGGACACCGACCCGATGACGGTCCCCTCCCCGTCGACGGCGAGGGCGGCGCCCGGACCGCGCGGCGCGCTGCCGCCGACGGACACGACGGTGGCGACGGCGGCCTTCCGGCCCTCGGCGAGCCAGTCGCCGAGCTGCGGCGCGAGGTCAAGCATCGATGCCGCCCGCCAGGACCCGGTCGGGGCGGATGGGCAGGCTGCGGTGACGTACGCCGGTCGCGTGCCACACGGCGTTGGCGACGGCGGCCGCCGCGCCGACGATGCCGATCTCGCCGATGCCCTTGATGCCGACCGGGTCGTCGGGGTCGTCGTCCGCCACCCAGTGCGCCTCGACGCGCGGGACGTCGGCGTGCGTCGCCACGTGGTAGCCCGCGAGATCCGCTCCGACGGGCCCGCCGGAGGCCGCGTCGCGCGCGGCTTCCTCGTGCAGGGCCATGGAGATGCCCCAGATCATGCCGCCGGTGAACTGACCGCGCGCCGTCAGGGGGTTGACGATGCGCCCCGCGGCGAACACGCCGAGCATGCGCCGTACCCGCACCTCGCCCGAGGCGGTGTCGACGGCGACCTCCGCGAACTGCGCGCCGAAGGAGTGCCGTTCCTTCCGCGCGAGGGCGGCGATCGCCGCGGTCGTGTCGGAGCGCACGGTGATGCCCTCGGCGGGGATCGCCACGCCCGGCACGAGCCGGTCGCGCAGTTCGCCCGCGGCGGCCATGACGGCCCAGGACCAGGAGCGTGTGCCCATCGAACCGCCCGCGATCATCGCGGGTCCGAAGGCGCTGTCGCCGAGGCGGACGTGGACGCGTTCCGGCGGGACGTCCAGGGCGTCGGCGGCGACCAGGGTGAGAGCGGTCCGCGCGCCGGTGCCGATGTCCGCCGCGGCGATCCGCACGGTGAAGCGGCCGTCGGCCTCGGCGGTGATCGCGGCCGTGGACGGGGCGGCGCCCGCGCCGAAGGACGCGGCCGCGGTGCCGGTGCCGAGCAGCCAGCGCCCCTCGCGTCGCACGCCGGGCCGCGGGTCGCGCCGGTCCCAGCCGAAGCGCCGGGCGCCCTCCTCGAAGCAGGCGCGCAGATTGCGGCCGGCGAAGGGGAGGCCGGAGACCGGGCCCCGGTCCGGTTCGTTGCGCAGCCGGAGCTCGATCGGGTCGACGCCGCACGCGTGGGCGAGCTCGTCGAGCGCGGCCTCCAGCGCGAAGGACCCGGGAGCCTCGCCCGGGGCACGCATCCAGGTGGGGCTCGGGACGTCGAGGGGCACGACCTGGTTCTCCGTGCGGTGGGCGTCCGCGTCGTACATCACCCGGGCCACGCCCGCGCTCGGCTCGACGAACTCGTGCACGGTGGAGGTGCGGCTCAGCGAGCGGTGGTCCAGGGCGCGCAGACGTCCGTCGGGGTCCGCCCCGAGCCTGACCCGCTGGATCGTGGGGCTGCGGTGGCCGGCCAGCGTGAACATCTGACGGCGGGTCAGTACGACCCGCACCGGACGTCCGAGTGTCCTGGACGCCATCACGGCGGCGACCTGGTGGGCGCGCACGCCCTTGCTGCCGAAGCCGCCGCCGACGTGCTCCGACCGCACCCGCACCGACGCGGGATCGAGCGAGAAGAGGTTCGCGAGTTCCCCGACGACCCAGGTGGCGCCCTGGTTGGAGTCCACCAGTTCGAGCCGGTCGGCCTCCCAGCGGGCGGTGGCCGCGTGCGGCTCCATGGGGTGATGGTGTTCTTCCGGAGTGGTGTACACGGCGTCCACGACGACGGCGGACGCGGCGAGCCCGGCCTCCAGGTCGCCCTTCTCCGTCAGGGCGGGCATGTGGCCGTCGGACGGGTGGGCGTCGGGGTGGTCCCCGGTGAACCCGACGTCGTGCGGGGCCTGTTCGTAGTGGACGACCAGGGCCTCGGCGGCCTCACGCGCCTCCTCGGAGGTCTCGGCGACCACCAGCGCCACCGGCCAGCCCAGGTGGGGTACCCGGTCGCTCTGGAAGACCGCGCAGGTCGGGTCGGGGACCGTGCCCAGCAGGCCCACGTAGTCCGTCGTGAGGCGCGGGGCGTTGCGATGGTCCAGCACGGCGAGGACGCCCGGCATGCCGAGGACGGCGTCCGCCTCGACGTCCCGGATCCGGCCGCGCGCCACGGTGGACAACACCAGCCAGCCGTGGGCGAGTTCGGCGAAGGGCACCTCGCCCGCGTACCGGGCCGCACCGGTGACCTTGTCCCGCCCCTCCACGCGGACGTGACCGGTGCCGACGGCGCGGACGGGGGCCAGGGGCGCGTCGGTCGTCGTCATCGCGCGGCCTCCTCGGCGAGTTCGCCGAGCACGGCCACGGTCAGGTTGCGCATCAGGGTCACCTTGAATCCGTTGTCCGACAGGGGCCGGGCCGCCGCCAGTTCGGCGTCCGCGGCGGCCGCGAACGACTCGGCGTCCGCGGGCGCCCCGGTGAGGGTCCGCTCGGCGGCGCGGGCCCGCCAGGGCCGGGAGGCCACCGCGCCGTAGGCCAGGCGCACCTCGCGCACGACGCCGTCGCGGACGTCGAGCGCGGCGGCGACCGAGCCGACGGCGAACGCGTAGGACGCGCGCTCGCGCACCTTCCGGTAGCGGGAACGGGCGGCGACGGGAGCCGGCGGCAGCGTGACGCCGGTGATCAGCGCGCCCGCCGGCAGGGCCGTCTCGCGGTGCGGGGTGTCGGCGACCGGGAGGTAGAACCAGCCGAGGGGCAGTTCGCCCGGCCCTTCGGCGGTCTCGTAGTGCACCATGCCGTCGAACGCGGCCAGCGCGACGGCCATGTCCGACGGATGCACGGCCACACACCGCGCGGAAGCGCCGAGGACGGCGTGGTTGCGGTTCTCGCCCCTGACGGCGGGGCAACCGCTGCCGGGCGCCCGCTTGTTGCAGGGGCCGGTGGTGTCGGCGAAGTAGGCGCAGCGGGTGCGCTGGAGCAGGTTGCCGCCGACGGTCGCCATGTTGCGCAGCTGACCGGAGGCGCCGGCGAGCACCGCCTGCGCCAGCGCGGGGTAGCGGGTGCGGATCAGGGGATGGGCCGCGAGGTCGCTGTTGGTGACGGTGGCGCCGATCCGTACGCCGCCGGCCGGGGTCGGCTCGATGTGGTCCAGCGGCAGGCCCCGTACGTCGACGAGCCGTCCCGGGCGTTCGACGCCGGTCTTCATCAGGTCGACGAGGTTGGTGCCGCCGGCGAGGTAGCGCGCCTCCGGGTCGGCGCCGAGCAGCGCGACGGCGCCCGGGACGTCGGAGGCCCTTCGGTAGTCGAACTCCCTCATGCCGCAGGCTCCTTCGGCTCCGGTCCGGCGTCCGTGCGCGCCGCCGGCCGGGACTCCGCAGCCCTGGTGACGGCCTCGACGATCGAGGGGTAGGCGGCGCAGCGGCACAGGTTGCCGCTCATGCGTTCACGGATCTCGTCCGGCGTCAGGGTCGGCGGTCCGGCCGCGGGCCGTACGTCCGCCGTGGCGGCGCTCGGCCAGCCGGCGGCGTGCTCCGCGAGCACGCCGATCGCCGAACAGATCTGGCCCGGCGTGCAGTAGCCGCACTGGTAGCCGTCGAGATCGAGGAAGGCCTGCTGCACCGGGTGCAGCCGGTCGCCGTCGGCCACGCCCTCGATGGTGGTGATCTCACGCCCCTCGGCCGCGACCGCGAACTGGAGGCAGGCCACGGTCCTGCGGCCGTCGACCAGGACGGTGCAGGCTCCGCACTGTCCCTGGTCGCAGCCCTTCTTGGCGCCCGTGAGGTCGAGTCGTTCGCGGAGCGCGTCGAGCAGGGTGGTGCGGTGGTCGACGGGCAGCGTGTGCCGCTCGCCGTTGATGTGCAGGGTGATGACGCTGGACGTGGGTAAGGCCATGAGAGCTTCTTTCGCGCTTCCGGAACCTGTGGGCGGCGGCCGCCGGTGCCTGCGACGGCCGGGGATACGTCGTTCGTGAGGGCGGGGGTGGGCGCGCGGGACGGCGTCGACGCTGTTCGCGGACTCCCGCGTGGGCTCGGCCGGGGCTATGGTGAACCCAACCGGACAATCGTCCGCTACCGGCAAACGTAACGGACAGTTGTCCGCTTAGCAAGGGTGGGGTTCGGCCGCGCACCCCGAGGAGAGTCGAGTGCAGCACGAGAAGGACGCGCCCCTGCGCTCGGACGCACAACGCAACCGCGAGCGCATCCTCCAGGTCGCTCTGACCGAGCTGACGCTGTGCCCCGACGCGCCGCTGAGCGCGATCGCCAGGAAGGCGGGCGTCGGACAGGCCACCTTCTACCGCAACTTCCCCAGCCGCGAGGCCCTCGTCCTGGAGATCTACCGCCACGAGATGCACCAGGTCGCCGACAGCGCGGCCCAGCTGCTCGACGAGCTGCCGCCGGACCGGGCCCTGCGTGCCTGGATGGACCGGCTGGCCGAGTTCGCCATGACCAAGGCCGGTCTGGCCGACGCGATCCGCCTCGCCACCAGCACGCCGGGCGGCCCCGAGAAGCCGGCCCACACCCCCGTCGCCGACGCGGCCGAACTCCTCCTGCGCGCCAACGACGCGGCGGGCGCCATCCGGCCGGGCATGACCCCCGACGATCTGATGCTCGCCATCGGCGGCCTGTGGCAGCTGACGCCCGCGGACGACTGGCGCCCGCGCGCGGCCCGGCTCCTCGACCTCGTCATGGACGGGCTGCGCGCCGGGGCACCCGGGGCCGACGGCCGGTCCCTGCCGTCCTGACCCGGGCGCCGGGCGGGCCACCCGGCCATGACGCCCGCCTCGCGGAATCGCGTCCGGCTCACCTCCGGGCGCTACTCCGGGCGGGCGGTCCGCAGGGGGCGCCGAGTACGCCGAGCGGGCATCAGTGGCCCGAGCACTGATCTCCGAATGCGCTCCGGGAGTTCTAAACATTCAATTGGGTCCGGCCGTGCCGCTAAACAATTCTCTTTATGCGCGCAGTCGCCCCTTTTGGGGCGGCGTGAGGATCGCTTCTATGTGAAGTGGCAGCTGGAAGTCAAGTGTTGACATGTCCTCCGCTTGTGATTGATGATCACAGCTGTGTCACGGAGTCGCTGTAGGACTCTGCCTGACTGCCGCGCACGATGTGACCCGAATTCAATGCGACTTTCCCCGGAGAATTCCCCTTCCACCCCCTCGGGAATTACTTCGATAAAGGCATCTTCGAACGATGCCGATTTCACTGCGCCCCAGTTCCTCCCCGGTCCCACCCCGACAGGAAGGCCAGGTCTTGCCGGTGCAGCACCCCCCTCTCCCGCCCCGGTCCGCCCCCACGATCAGGCCCGCGTCCTTCGCCCAGCAACGCGTCTGGTTCCTGGCCCAGTTACGTGGTGTGAACGCCGCGTACAACGAGACCATCGCCTTCACGCTCGCCGGCCCGCTCGACCGACAGGCCCTGTCCGACGCCCTGGACGCACTCACCGCGCGCCATGAGACCTTGCGAACAAGGCTGGTGGCCGAGGCGGGCGTGGTGAACCAGCACATCGACCCGCGGGGTGCGGGTTTCGCCCTGGCCTTCGAGGATCTTTCCGCCGACGCCGACCCCGACGCACAGGTGGCCTCCCGCCAGCGCGACGAAGCACGCCAGGCGTTCGACCTCGAGGCCGGACCTCTCGGACGCGGCCGCCTGCTGGCCCTGGCGGCCGAACGCCACGTCCTGCTGCTGACGTTCCATCACACTGTGTACGACGGCGCGTCGATGAACGTGATGATGAGGGAACTGGCGGCGCTCTACGAGGCGTTGACCACCGGTGCGGGCGACCCGCTGCCCGAACTCCCGTGGCAGTACGCCGATCACGCGCAAGCCCAGCGCGATGCCGTCCTCGGCGGCGAGCTCGCCGTCCAGGAGGACTACTGGAAAAGGGTGTTGCGTGACGCGCCCCCGGTACTGGAACTGCCCGCCGAAGGCCCGCGCCCGGCTGAGCAGGACTACGACGGCGCACGGGTGGAATTCGACCTCGACCCCGACGTCACGGCCGCGCTCAGAAGCCTCGCGCGGGAGCACGGCGCCACCTTGTTCGTGACCGTCCTGACCGGCTGGGCCATTCTGCTGTCGCGACTCTCCGGACAGGAAGACATCGTTGTCGGCAGCCCGGTCGCGGGTCGGCGAGGCCCGGGTGCCGCGGGGCTCATCGGGTTCCTCGTCAACTCGCTCCCGTTGCGCATCGACCTGTCCGGCGGGCCGACCGGCGCCCAGGCGCTGGCCCGCGCCCGCGCCGTCGTCCGCGAGGGTCTCGCCCATCAGGACCTGCCCTTCGAGCGCATCGTCGAGGCGGTGAACCCTCCCCGCAGCGCCTCCCGCACCCCCCTGTTCCAGACGATGGTGGCCTGGGTGCCGGACCGGCACGACCTGCTGCGGCTGCCCTCGATCGAGGCCCGGCCGCTCGCGATCGACCACGCGCCGGCCAAATTCGATCTCGCCCTGTCGGTGACCGAGTCGGACGGCCGGCTCACCGGACACCTGGACTACGCGACCGCCCTCGTCGACCGGGCCACCGCCCAGCGCTGGGCAGGCCACCTGCGCCACCTCCTCACCGACCTGGTCCGGCACCCCGACCGCGACATCCGTGCCCTGGAGCTGATGACGCCGCACGAGCGCCTCCGCGTGATCCAGGAAGGCGACGCCACCCGGACCGCTCCAGCCGTTCCGACTGCTTCGGCCGACCCGGCCCCTACCGCCCGGCCCGCCCCCGACTCGATCACCTCGCTCGTCGAGTCCTGGGCCCGTCGGCACCCCGCACAGGACGCGGTCGTCGACGAGGAGCGCCGTCTCGACTACGCCACGCTCGACCGCCGAGCCAACCGGCTCGCGCACGGCCTCGTCGCCCGCCTGGTGGCTCCGGGCGACGTCGTGGGGCTGCACGCGCGCCGGAGCGTCGATCTGGCCGTCGGCATCCTGGGCATTCTCAAGGCGGGCGCCGCCTACCTCCCCCTCGACCCCGGACAGCCGCGGGAACGCCTCCTCGGCATGGTCGCGGACGCCGCCTGCCCGGTCGTCCTGAGCGACCACGACACGGCAGAGCGTCCCGGGAGCTGGCTCGACCTGCACGCGGTGGAAGCGGAGGGAGCGACCGGGGAGCACCCGCCGGCCGACCCCGGCCGCGCTCCGGGGCGCACCGCGTACGTGATCTTCACGTCCGGGTCCACGGGCCGGCCCAAGGGCGTCGCCGTCGAGCACCGCAGCGTCCTCAACCTCTTCGCGACCTGGCACGACCGGATGAGCACCGCCCCCGGCGACGCCGGTTCGGCCTGGTCCAGCATCGGCTTCGACGCCTCGATCCACGAACTGCTGCTGCCGCTGACCACCGGCGGTGTGCTGCACATCGTCCCGGAGAAGCTGCGGGGCGACCCGGACGCCCTGCTGACGTGGATGCGCGAACACCGGGTGACCCAGGCGTTCCTGCCGCCCGCCTACGTCAAGTGGATCGACGAGGACCCCGCCGGCCGGCTGCGCGACCTGCCGCTGCGCACCCTCCTGACCGGCGTCGAGTCCCTGACCGAGGCCGCCCTGCACCGCATGACGCGGGAACTGCCCGGCCTGCGGATCTGCTTCGGCTACGGCCCCACCGAGGCGACCCTGTACAGCACCGCCTACTACGACCCGCGCCCGCTGGAGCGGCCCTGCCCCATCGGCCGTCCGCTGCCCGGCACCCGCTGCTACATACTCGACGGCCGCCTGCAGCCCGTCCCACCCGGGGTGGTGGGCGAGGTGTACCTGGGCGGGGCGTCCCTGGCCCGGGGATACCTCAACCGCCCCGACCTCACGAGGGAGCGCTTCCTGCCGGACCCGTTCGTGCCCGGCGAACGCGTCTACCGCACCGGCGATCTGGCCAGGTGGGGGCGGGACGGCCAGGCCCACTACGTGGGGCGCGCCGACGACCAGGTGAAGCTGCGCGGTTTCCGGATCGAACCCGCCGAGGTCGAGGCGGCGCTCATGGCCCTGCCCGGCGTCCGCGAGGCCGTCGTCCTCGTCGACCGCGACACGGCCGGGCAACCCCGGCTCGTCGCCGGGGTGGGCGGGGGAGCGGAGCCGGACCGAGCCGTCGGCGACTGGCGCACCGCCCTCGCGCGCCGACTGCCCGACTACATGATCCCCGCCGTCGTCCTCGCCCTCGACACCCTGCCGCTCAACCGCAGCGGCAAGGTCGACCGGGCGGAGCTGCTGCGGCTCGTGCACGAGCGGACCTCCACCCAGGTCAACACCGCCAGCCCCCGGGACCACGTGGAACACGCCCTGTACCGCATCTGGCAGCGCATCCTGCTCCACCCGGACATCGGGGTGCGGGACGACTTCTTCGGCATCGGCGGCACCTCTCTGTCGGCCATCAAGATGGCGCACGAGGTCACGGAGACCTTCGGCCGCCAACTGCCGGTCGCCGAAGTCATGCTGCGGCCCACCATCGAGGCCCTCGGAGCACTGCTGCGGGAGGAGGGGACACACCGCGCGCCCGGCAGCCTCATCGAGTTCCGCCGCGGCACGGGTCCCCGCGTGGTCTGCGTCCACCCCGCCGGCGGCACCGCCTTCTGCTATCTGCCCCTGGCCGCCTTCCTCCCGGAGCACGTCGGGCTCTACGGCATCCAGTCACCGGGCGTGAACCCCGGTGAGGACGTCCTGCCCACCGTGGAGGCGATGGCGGAGGCGTACCTCCGTCTCCTCGAACCCCTCGGCGAGGGCCCGCTCGTCCTCACCGGCCTCTCCTACGGCGGTCTCGTCGCCCACGAGATGGGCCGTGCCCTGAACCGGGCCGGACGCCATGACGTGAGCGTCGTCCTTCTCGACACCCAGGCCACCGACGACGACTCCGCCCGCGCGGAGATCACCGTCGTCGACGCGGCCGAGTTCCGCGACAAGCTCGTGAGGTTCAACGGGATGTACCCCGGCATCGACGACGCCCAGGTGGACCGCTACTTCCGTATCTACAACCACAACCGGCTCACCGCCCGCGACCACGTGCCCGCCGTCTCCCCGACCCGCCTCGTCCTCGCCCAGGCCGTGGCCGGCGGGACCGACACCCCCTTCCACGCCGAGGTCCGCGCATTCTGGCGGCGCCGCGCGGAGGGCGAGTTCCGGGTCGAGACGATGGAGTGCGACCACTGGGAGATCCTGGAAGGCGGCGCGGCCGCCCGCGTCGGCGCCCTGCTCGCCGCCGAACTCGCTCACCATCAGGCCCCAGCGGGCTCGACGCCCCCATCGGCCCCACGGCTCTCATCTCTCCCACCGGCCGCCGCCCGCGCGGTCACGGCCTCGACACGGGAGGCGTGATGGAGTGGCCGGCCCCCCTCAGCCCGCTCGCCGCGGCCGTGCTCGCCCAGGCCCGCCGCACGCCCGCCGCCCCGGCCGTCGAGGACGGCGAGCGCCGTCTCGACTACGCGGAACTCGACCTGCTCAGCGGCCGGGTGGCCGACCGGCTCCGCAGCCACGGAGTGCGGCCCGCGGACGCCGTCGCGGTCGCCCTGCCCCGCTCCTGGCAGCTCGTCTGCGTCCTGCTCGGCATCCGCCGTGCCGGAGCCACCGTCGTCCCGCTGGACCGGCTCAGCCCGCCCGACCGGCAGCGGCGCATCCTCGCGGATTCCGGTGCGGTCGCCGTCGTCCGCGACGACGCGCACGCGCCGGACGACCTGTCCGCCGAGCTGCTCCTCGCCCCGGACGAACCGGCCCACCCGACCCCGGGGACCGGACCCGAGGACCCGGCCCCCGCCGTCGGACCGGCCGACGACGCCCACGACCGTGACACCGGCTTCGTCTTCTACACCTCGGGCAGTACCGGCCGCCCCAAAGGCGTCGAGGTCACCGACGCGGGGGTGCTGCGGCTGGGCCGCCCCGGCTACCTCGACCTGCGACCCGGCGCGCGGTACGCCTGCCTCTCCAACCCCGCCTTCGACGCGCTCAGTTTCGAGGTATGGGCGCCCCTGCTGACCGGAGGCGCCTGCGTCATCCTCGACGACACGCACGTGCACAGCCCGCACCGACTCGCCCGTGAGCTCCGCACCCTGCGCATCGACACGCTGTTCATCACGGTCGCCCTGTTCAACGCGGTCGTCGAGAAGGTGCCCGACTGCTTCGCGGGCGCCGCCCAGGTCCTCGTCGGAGGCGAGCAGCTCAACGCCCCGCTGATACGCCGCTGGTACGCCGCCAACCCCGGCGCCCGGACCGTCCTGCACAACGTGTACGGGCCGACGGAGGCGACCACGTTCGCCCTGTGCCACCCCATCCCACGGGACTTCGACGGTGACGCGATCCCCATCGGCACCGCGCTCCCCGGCACCGGCACACTCCTGCGCACCGAGGACGACCGCACCGCCGAGGCCGGCGAGGTGGCGGAACTCCTGCTTTCGGGAACGGCGTTGGCCCGCGGCTACCGCGACCTGCCCGCCCAGACCGCGCAGAGCTTCGTCGAACTGCCGGACGGGGAGGGAAGACCGCGTCGCTGGTATCGCACCGGGGACCTCGTCCGCCGGGACGCCGCGGGGATCGTGACCTATGTCGGCCGGGCCGACCGGCAGGTCAAGGTGCGCGGATTCCGTATCGAACCGGGCGAGGTCGAACGGCAGTTGCTGGCCCACCCGGCCGTCCGTCAGGCCCATGTGTGCACCCGGCGCGACGCGGCGGACCGCAGCGAACTGCTGGCCTTCCTCATCCTGGGCGACGACCTCTCCTTCGACGCCTACGAGCGCCACCTCACCGCCACCCTGCCGCCGTACATGCGCCCCCACCGCACCCATCTCGTCAGGGAACTCCCCCTCACCGCCAACGGCAAGGTCGATCAGGCCACCCTGCTGCGCGACGCGGGGTCACCGTGGCGCCCGGCCCGCACCCGCGAGGCGCACGTCAGCGCCGAGCAACGGCCCGTCCTCCGGATCGCCGAGGAGATCCTCGGCCTCACCGGCCTGCGTCCCGACGACCGCTGGACACCGAGCGGCGGGGACTCCCTCAAAGCGCTGCGGTTCCGGTTCGAGATCCTGCGCCGCCACGCCGTCGACCTGCCCCAGGACCTCGTGCTGCGGGCCGACTTCGCCGCCATCGCCGCCGCCGTCCACGCGCCGGACGCGGCCACGGACGCCCACCCGCCCGTGCCGCCCGCCTCCGACGAGCCGACCGCACCGGCCACCGGTGAGCAGGAACGCCTCTGGCTCCTGCACGAGCGCGACCCCGAGGACCGCTCCTACGACGTACCGCTCGTCTTCCACGTCGAGGGCGCCGTCGACCCGGACGCCCTGCACCGCGCGGTCCGCACCCTGGTCGAGCGGCATCCGGCGCTGCGCACCCGGCTGGAGCCCACCCCGCTCGGACTCCTCCAGCGGACCGAGGCCCCCTACGACCCCTGGCAGCGGCTGGAGACCGGCGCGTCGGAGGGATGGCAGGACACCGCCGACCGCTTCTTCGCCCACCGCTTCCGCCTCACCGATCCCCGGATGCTGCGGGCGGCCTGGGTGCAGCGGCCGGACGGCGGCCTCCTCCTGCTCCACCTGCACCACATCGCCGTGGACGGCTGGTCCCTGAACCTCCTCTTCCGCGACCTCGGCGACGCCTACGCCGCGACGGACCCCCACCCCGTCCCCGCGACCACCCCCCTGGACTTCGCACGCTGGCAGCGGACCTGGCACACCAGCCCCGCCTACGAGCGCCGCCGCACCCGCCTGCTCGCCCACTACGCCGAAGGCGAGCCGTCACCCGCCCTGCCCGCGCCCGAGGGGCCCGGCCGGCCGGGGGTGAGGCTGCTGCGCACCTCCCTCGGCATGGACCGCCGCACCGCGCTGGACCGGCGCGTCGCGGAACTCGGCCTCACCAGGTTCCACCTCCTGGTGTCCGCGTTCACCGCGAGCGTGTACGGCGTCAGCGGACAGAGCCGGCCGCTCATCGCCGCCCCTGTGGCGAACCGGCCCCGCCCCGAATTCGCCGACGCCGTCGGCATGTTCGCCAACACGGTGCTCCTCGACCTCGGCGCACGCCCGCACGAGACCCTGACCGCGCACCTCACCGAGCACGCCGACACCGTGCGTACCGTGCTGGCGGAGCAGGAGGTCGCTCTCGCCGACGTCCTCGCCGACGACGCCTTCCGCGAGCGCACCCCCTTGTTCGACTACCTGTTCGTGCTGGAGAACACCGAGTTCTCGGCACTGAGCCTGGACGGCTGCCGGACCCGTCCCGTGTGGCCCCGCCCGCTGGGGCCCAAGTGCGCGATCACGCTGTCGGTCATCGAGCACGAGTCCGGCTTCGACTGCCTGTGGGAGTACCGCGACGACATCGGCGCCGACCGCGCCGAAGCCGCGGCCCGGCTCTTCGCCCAGGCGCTCGACCACCTGACCACGGGCGACGACGTCACCCTGCACGATCTGGTCGCCCCCTACCGACGGGCCCTGCCCGACACCGGCCGGGGCACCACACCGGAAGCCGACTTCACCACCGTCGCCGACGGCTTCGCCCGGCAGGTGGCACGCACCCCCGCCGCCCCGGCCGTCAGCACCGGCGGCACGACTCTCACCTACGCCGAACTGAACTCCCAAGCAAACCAGTTGGCGTCCGCTCTGCGCGCCCGGGTGCCGTCCGATCCGGCGGCCCCGGCGGCGGTCGCGCTGTACCTCCAGCCGTCCGTCGAACATGTCGTGGCGCTCCTGGCCGCGGCCCGCCTCAACCTGACCGTCGTCCCCCTCGACCCCGCCTACCCGCCACCCCTGCTGCGTCATGTGCTGGACCAGGCGGACCCGCTGTGCGTCCTGGTGGCCCCCGAGGACCTGGACGCCCTCGACACCCTCGCGCCGCCGTCCCTGCCCCGGCACCCGGTCATCCTGACGGACAGCCCGCAGGCCGCCCCGGTGCCCCACCGCCACCGCGGACAGCGGCCCCTCTACACCCTGTTCACCTCCGGTTCCACCGGCACGCCCAAGGGCGTCCAGGTCCCGGACCGGACGCTGTGCGACCTGCTGACCTGGCAGCGGACCGCAGGCGGACTCGGCCGGCCCGCCGTCACCCAGCAGTTCTCCATGCTGTCCTTCGACGTCTCCTTCCAGGAGATCCTCACCACCTTGTGCTCCGGCGGCCTGCTGCGCCTGGTGCGACCCGCCTGGCGGCAGGACGCCCCGGCTCTGCTGGAGCAGCTGGAGGCCGGGGGAGCGGAGCGGATCTTCCTGCCGTACGTGGCCCTGCACCTGCTCGCCGAACACGGCGTGCGCACGGGGCGGTTCCCCTCGCGGCTGCGTGAAGTCGTCACGGCGGGGGAGCAGTTGGTGTGCACGGACGCCATCCGCCGCTGGTTCGCCGGCCTGCCCGACGCGCGCCTGTTCAACCACTACGGTCCCACCGAGACCCACGTCGTCAGCGCCCTGTGCCTCGACGGAGACCCCGCCGCCTGGCCGACGCGTCCCGCGATCGGGCGACCGGTGTCCCACGCCGTGCTGCGCGTGGTCGACGAGAGCGGCCTGCCCGTCCCGCCGGGCGTCACCGGGGAGCTGCTGATCGGCGGCCCGATGGCCGGCCGCTGCTATCTGGGCGAGGCCGCCGTCACGCACCACGACCGGTTCGTCGACGATCCGGCCCTCGGCGTCCTCTACTGCACCGGGGACCGGGCCCGCTTCGACCGGCAGGGCCTGCTGCACTACGCGGGCCGTGACGACGACCAGGTCAAACTGGGCGGATTCCGGCTGGAGCTGGGACAGGTCGAGGCCGCACTGCTGTCGTACCCCGGTGTGACCCACGCCGTCGCCGTGGTGCACGACGGCAGGCTGGCGGCCGCCCTCCAGTGCCGGGGCGAGGATCCCGACCCCACGCACCTCGCCGGCCATCTCGCCGCCCGGCTGCCCGCCTATGTGCGCGTCGCCCGCTTCCGCCGCCTGACGGAGCTGCCGCGCACCCCCAGCGGCAAGCTGGACCGCCGGGCGGCCCTCACCGCACCGGGCGACGAACTGCGCCCGTCCGCCGACGCGGCCACCGCCTCCCTCACTCCCCTCGAAGCGCGGCTGACCGGCCTCTTCGAGGCCGTGACCGGCAAGGCCGTGGCCGCGGACCAGCGGTTCTTCGACGCGGGGGCGACCAGCCTGGACCTCATGCGCTTCCACCTGCGATGCGCGGGCGAGGGCGATCTGCCGTTCGGCGTGCCGGACCTGTTCGAGCACGTCACCCCGCGCGCCCTGGCCCGCTTCGTCGACGGCCGCGCCGAGACCCACCGGCCCGCGCAGCAGCCGGACGGGCAGCGGCCCGACGAGCCCATCGCCGTCATCGGCATGGCGGTACGGCTGCCCGGCGCCCCCGACCTCGCCGCCTTCTGGGACCTGACCACCTCCGGCCGACGCGGCATCGAGGAATTCGCCGCCACCGCCGGCCGGGTCGGCGCCCGCAGCCAGCCGGCGGGCCTCCTCGCCTTCGACCCCGGCCGCTTCACCATCAGCCCCCAGGAGGCGCGGCTGATGGACCCCCAGCAGCGCCACCTGCTGATGAACTGCGTCGAGGCGCTCGCCCACGCGGGTCTCGGCGACCCGGCCACCCGGCGGGTCGGGCTCGTGGCCTCCTGCGGCGAGAACACCTACTTCCAGCGGATCCTGCGCGACGGCGACCCGGACGCGCTGCCGGACGGCTTCCGGCTGGCCCTGCACCACGAGAAGGACTTCCTCGCCACCAAGGCCGCCTACCACCTCGGACTGACCGGACCCGCCCTCACCGTGCAGTCCGCGTGCTCCAGCTCCCTGGTCGGCGTCCATGTCGCGGCCGGGATGCTGCGGCAGGGCGACGCGGACGTCATGCTCGTCGGCGGCGTCCTCATCGACACCGAGATGACCGACGGCTACACCTACCGGCCCCAGCACATCTTCTCCCCGGACGGGCACTGCCGGCCGTTCAGCGCGGACGCCGAGGGCACCGTCGGAGGCAGCGGCGCCGCGGTCGTCGTCCTCAAGCCGCTGGCCGCCGCCCGCCGGGACGGGGACACCGTGTACGCCGTCATCACGGGCTCGGGCGTCAACAACGACGGCTCGGACAAGCTCGGGTACAGCGCCCCCGCCCTGACCGGGCAACGCGCCGCGATCCGCGCGGCCCTGCGCCGCAGCGGACGTGGGGGCGCCGACCTCGGCTACGTCGAGGCCCACGGCACCGGCACCCGGCTGGGAGACCCGGTGGAAGCCGCGGCGCTGCGCCAGGCGTACGACCTGGCGGCCGACGCGCGCGTGGCACTGTCCTCGGTGAAGAGCCAGATCGGTCACCTGGGCGCCGCGGCCGGTGTCGTCGGCCTGGTGCGGGCGGTCCTGGCCGTCCACCACGGGGTCATCCCGCCCACCGCCGACTTCGACCGGCTCAACCCCGAGATCGAGGACGGGCCCTTCCGCGTACCGGTGGCCGCCGAACCCTGGCCCGAGGGCGCCCCGCGCGTCGCGGCCGTGAGCAGCTTCGGCATCGGCGGCACCAACGCCCACCTGCTGCTGGAGCACGGGGAGTCACCGCCGCCCGGGCCCGCCCCCGAGCCGGCGCCGTGCCTGGTGCTGTCCGGGGCCTCCGCCGCCGCGGTGCGTGCCGACGGGCAGCGTGTCGCCGCCTATCTGCGCGCCCACCCCGACGCCTACCCACGCGTACTGCGCCACCTCCAGGCCGGACGCCCCGCGCTCGGCCACCGGGCCGCGGCGGTCTGCCCGGACGTCGACGCCGCCGTCACCTGGCTCGACGCACCGGCGGAGATCACCGCGCCGCCCACGGGGAGCCGTCTCTCCACCGAGGACCGCGACCCGCACACGCTCGCCCGGGCGTGGACGGCCGGGTACCTCCTCGACTGGCCCGCGGGCCCTGCCCCGGCCCCGTGGGACTTCCCCCCGCCCGCCTTCGACACCACCGACCACGACTTCCCGCGCGCGCCCGTCGCGACGCCCGAACCGACGGCCCGACCGCGTCGGCTGCCCGCCGACCAGTGGCTGCACCAGCCCCAGTGGACGCGTCTGCGGCGCGCCCGCACCGAAGCCCACGCACCCCGGCGCACCGCCGTGGTGGTCACGGCGGGGCACACGGACGCCGAGACCTGGCGATTCCTGGAGAGGCACTACGCCCGTGTGACGACCGTCCGGGCCGGCGAGACCTTCACCCGACTCGGCGAGGACCGCTACGAGGCGGACCCCACCGACGCCGGACAACTGGCGTCCCTGCTGGACCGCGTGACCCAGGACGGCGGAGCCGGTGTCGACTGGCTCCACGCGCTGCCGCTCGCGCTGCACGACGTGCTCGACGAGCGGGCGGGGGACACGGCCCGGTGGGCGTGCCTCGACACCGTCGTGGCCCTCGCCCGCGCGCTGGCCGACGTTCCGGCCGCGCACCGGTCGCGCGCCTGGTTGCTCTCCCACCAGGCGCAGCCGGTGACCGGCGCCGTCCGCGTCCCCGGAGCCGGGCTGCTGGGCGCCGCTCTCGACGTGCCCCGGCAGGAACTGGACGTGTCCCTGCGCTGGGTCGATCTGCCCGGCGCCCGCCCGGCGGACTGGGCGGCACACCTGCCCGACCTGCTCCTCGACGACACCCAGGCCGAGCCGGCGACCGCCCTGCGCGACGGCTTCTGGTGGCGCAGGGCGGTCCAGCCCGTCCCCGGCGCCGCGGCACCCCCCTCCGCCGTCCGGTCGGCCGCCCCCGGAACCCACCTGGTGCTCGGCGGGACCGGCGGCATCGGAAGCACCCTGGCCGCGGCGCTTCTGGAGCACCCCGGCAACCGCGTGGTGCTGGTCGCCCGCGGCGGCGACCCGCCCGCCGTGCTGCGGGCGCACCCGGACCGCGTCACCCTGGTCCGGGCCGACCTGGCCACCGACGACCTGGACACGCTCGTGGACCGGCTCGCCCCGCACCTCGACGGCCTCGCCGGGATCGTGCACGCCGCGGGCACCGCCGCGGGCGGCCTCCTCGCCCGCCGCGATCCGGCCACCGCCCGGCGCTCCACCGCCGCGAAGCTCCGCGGAGCGCTGCTCGTCGAGAAGCTCATCGCCGAGCACGATCCCGACTACGCCGCGTACTGCTCGTCGATGGCGGCCCGGTACGGCGGAGTCGGACAGTTCGACTACGCGGCCGCCAACGCCTGCCTGGACGCCTTCGCCCACTACGCGCCCCCCGGCGGCGAGGACGCCACCGTGCGCATGAGCATCGGCTGGGACGCCTGGCGCGAGGTCGGCATGGCGCAGCACACCCTCCCCGCGGACGCCCGGCACCGGGACCACCTGGCGGTGGCCCTCACCCCCGAGGACGGCACGGCCGTGTTCGAACGGGCCCTGCACCTGCAGCTGCCCCACCTGCTGGTCAACACCACCCCGCTGGCCGAGGCCCCGTACTTCTACGAGCCGGCCCCCGCGTCGCTCTCCCTGTCCGGGACACCGGCCACGACCGCGCACGGCGACCCCACCGCGGAGCTCACCGAGGCCCTGCTCGGCCTGCTCGGCGTGGACGCCGTCGACCCGCACGCCGCGCTCTACGACCTGGGCGCCGACTCGCTCACCCTGCTGGAGCTGCTGGACGAGGTGAAACGCCTCTTCGGCGCCGACCTCGACCTGTCCCGCCTCAGCCACCGGGTGAGCCTCGCCGAGATCCTCGGCCACCTCGGCACCGGCACCCCGGCGGCGGCCGCCGTGGACGTCGAGGTGTGGCAGCGCGGCACGGGCCCGGACGTGCTCTGCCTGGTCCATCCCGTCGGCGGCGACATCCAGGCCTACCGGCCGCTGGTGGCCGCCCTGCCCGGCGACCTGACGGTGTGCCTGATCGCGGACCCGGGACTGCGCGACCCCCGGGCGCCCGTCCGGTCCATCGCCGACCGGGCCGCGCACTACCTCGACGCCGTCCGGGCCGAGTTCCCCGGCTCCGACCGCCGACTGCGGCTCGCGGGCTGGTCGTTCGGGGCGTGGACCGCCCTGTCGATGGCGGCCCTCGCCGAGTCGGACGGCCGCCCCGCCGCCGGCCTCCACCTCCTCGACCCGCCGCCGCCGGGCGCCGGAGGCCGGCTCGCCGCCTACGACCAGCGGCAGATCGACGCCGTCTTCGCCCGGGAACTGGGCGGCAACGCGGGAGACCCGCTGAACCGGCCGGGCCGTGCCTACGCCGAGCGCCTCGCGCGCTGCTGCCGCGCCAACCTCGCGTCCATGGCCGGACACCGGCTGCCTCGGCTCCACCGGACGCCCACGACCGTGTGGCTCGCCGAACGCCCCGTGGACGACGGCGTCCTGGCCCCCGAACCGACCGCGCCCGGCGCCTGGGACGCCCATCTGCCCCGGGCCTCCCGCCTCCACCACGTCGACGCCACCCACTACGAACTCGTCACCGCACCGCACGTCCAGGCGATAGCCGACGCCCTCGCCGCACCGCCGTCCGACACACCCGCCGACCTGCCCCACCCCGCCGGACGGACCTGAGGAGACCACCGTGGCGAACCCCTACACCCGCCTGCCCGCGCGGTCCTTCTGGCGCACCGCCGTCGCCGAACCCGACCCGCTCCACATCACCGACCTGTGGACGCCCAAGTTCACCATCGGCCAGGACGACCCCGTCGTCACCGCCGGATCCTGCTTCGCCGCCCACGTCGGGCGCGCCCTGCTGGAGGAGGGCATGCACTGGTACGACGCCGAACCCGCGCCCCCCGGCCTCACCCGCGCCGAGCGGTCGGCACGCGGCTACCGCCGCTTCTCCTTCCGCACCGGCAACGTCTACACCGCCGCCGCACTGCGCCAGTGGGTCGCCTGGGCCCTCGGCGAGGAGAAGCCGCCCGAGGAGGTCTGGGAGGAGGACGGGACCTTCCACGACCCCTACCGGCCCACCGTCGAACCGGACGGCTTCGCCTCGCCCGAGGACGTCCTGCGCTCCCGCGAGGTCACCCTCGCGGCCGTCCGCAGGGCCCTCGCCAAGGCCGACGTGCTGGTCTTCACGCTCGGCCTGACCGAGGCCTGGCACGACACGCGCAGCGGCACCGTGCTGCCGATGTGCCCCGGGACCGTACGCGGCACCTACGACCCCGACCGGCACGTCCTGCACCAGCACACCGTCGCCCGCGTCCACGACGACCTCACGGCCGTGCTCGGCCTGGCCCACGGCGTCAACCCCCGGCTGCGCACGGTCCTCACCGTCTCCCCGGTGCCGCTCACGGCGACCGCCACCGGCCGCCACGCCCTCGTCGCCACCACCCACTCCAAGTCCGTGCTGCGCGCGGCGGCCGGCCAGCTCGCCGACGAGTGCGACGCCGTCGACTACTTCCCGTCGTACGAGATCATCACCGGTCACCCCTACCGGGCGGCCTTCTACGAGCCCAACCTCCGCACGGTCCGCCCCGACGGCGTGGCCTTCGTGATGCGGCACTTCTTCGAGGCCCTCCAGGGCCGGTCGGCGCCGGCGCGTCCCGCGCCCCGACCCCCCACCCCTGCCACCGGCGGAGAGGACCACGCGTGTGACGACGCCGTGCTCGACTACTACAGCACCCGCCCGCACCACGGCCCCCGCCCGGTTCCTCCTGCTCGGTGACTCCCACGCGGGCTGCGTCGGAGGCGCGGCGCGCGCCGCCGACCTGCCCTTCGCAGGTGGCCCGGTCGGCTCCGGACGGGACTTCCTGGGCCCCTTCTTCGACGCCGACGCCACCGGCCTCACCTTCCGGGGAGCCGAGACGGAGCGCCTCCACCGGGAGTTCCTCGACAGCCTCGGGGCGCGCGCGCTCGGCGAACTCGCGGTTCCGCTGGTGTGCACGTTCGGGCTGAGCGCCCACACGGTGGCCACCCGGCAGAACTGGGACATCCACCGCGACCGCCACGGCGCCGTCCCGGACGCGTTCCTCTCCGGACGGCTCTTCGCCGACCTCGTCCGGGCCACCGTCCGCGGCGCGCTCGCCTTCTACGACCTCACGGCCGCGCTGGGACTGCGGGTGCTCGCCCCCCTGCCGCCCCAGCGCGTGCCCGGCATGTCCGACCCGCGCGTCTTCTTCGCGGCCCAGGACGTCCTCTCGGGCGAACTCGCCGCCCGGGGCGTCGAGATCGTGGACCTGCGCGCCCGCGTCACCGACGGCACGGGTCTGCAACGTCCCGCCTTCTGCCAGGCCGACGACACGATCCACGGCAACCTCGCCTTCGGCCGCCTGATCGTCTCCGAGCTCCTCGACCGAGGGCTCTGACACACCCGTCCCCACCCGCCCCACCCTTGCCACGGAGGTTCCTCATGCAGGACTACGCGCTCCAGGCCGTCGAGCGGCTCACCACCCGTCCCGCCGAGCCCTACGACACCCTGTCCGTCGCCCCGATCACCCCGCTCCTGGGCGCGGAGGTCACCGGACTCGACCTGTCCCTGGAGCTGACGCCCCAGCAGGAGAAGGAACTCAAGCACGCGTTCCGGACCCACCACGTGCTGGTCTTCCGGGACCAGGACATCACCCCCGAGGAACACAAGCGGTTCGCCGCCGTCTTCGGCGAGCTGCACCCCGTCGCGCTCGCGCCCGAGGGGTCCGACCCGTACATCCTGGAGATCAAGGCGACCAAGGAGTCCCGCGCCGTCGCGGGCAACGGCTGGCACGCCGACGGCACCGCCGACCCCGAGCCCTCCCTCGGCTCCCTGCTGTACATCACCACCGTCCCCGAGGGCGGCAGCGGCGGGGACACCCTCTTCGCCAACATGCACCTCGCCCACGAACTGCTCTCGCCGACCATGCGGAGCTTCCTCGAAGGCCTGACCGCCCTGCACGACGGAGCCCTGCCGTGGACCGCCGCGGGACAGACCCCGCCGCCCGAGTACGACGTCCCGCGCACCGAACACCCCGTCGTCGTCCGGCATCCGGAGACCGGCGACAAGCTGCTCTTCGTCAACGCCCCGTACACCTCGCACATCACGCAGCTGTCCCGCGCCGAGAGCGACGCCCTGCTCGGCATGCTGTACGCGCACATCGCCGGCACCCCGCTGCTGCACTGCCGGGTCCGCTGGCAGGAGCGCACCCTCGTGCTCTGGGACAACCGCAGCGTCCAGCACCACGCCGTGTGGGACTACTTCCCGCACACCCGGGAGGGCCGCCGCGTGGCGGTCGACGGCAGCCGCCTCGAAGCCTGATCCGGACACGGCCGAAGCGAAGGGTGCCCCATGACCACGACCGCCGACCCCGAGGCGTTCCTCGCCGCGCTGCGCGCCCCGTCCGCCGCGCCTCCCGCGGGTGCGGCCGGGGCATCCCCGCCGCGCTGGCTGTGGCACCTCGCCGCCGCCCTGTACGAGCGTCTCCCGGCCGTCGCGGCGGACGCCTGGGGCGTCCGGCTCGACGCCCTCCTCGACGGACACCCGCGCATCACCGGCCTGCGCGTCGTGCACCTCTGGCACGCCGACACGGTCCTGCCGCTTCTCGCGGACGCGTCGCCCGACGAGGAGGTCGCCGGGTGCGACGCCGTGACGGAGCTGCACCGCGCGTCGGCACAGGGCCGGCCTGCCGGCCCCGACACGTGGCGCACGGCGCTCGACGCGCTGCTCCCGCGCCTGTACGAGGCGGCCTACGACCGGGCGGGCGGCTACGCCGACGCCCACACGGGCGCCCGCGACCACGCACTGGCCAACGCCTTCACCCCGGCCGAGGCGGACGCCTACGGCCACACCTACGCGCGACTGAGCACCGACGCCAACGCGCGGGCCTTCGCCGAGGCCCACACCCTGGCGCTCGGCGACCCGCTGGCCCGGGCGTACGCGACCGACGACGCGGAGGTGTACGCCGAGACCTGTCCCGGCGCCCAGCTGCGGGCGGTGGTCCGGGCCACGACGACACCCGACGGCCCGGCCCCGGCCCTCCACCTGGCCGAGGGGCTGCTGTCGGCGCTGCGGTCGCACCGGTCGTAGCGAACACACCGGGAGCCGGCACAGGGGGTGCGGAACGGCCCGCGAGACGTCCGCCGGGCGGCCGGGCGGGGCGCGCGTCGCGCGTCGACCGTGCGGGTTGTGGATCACTCCGCCCGGCCATTCGGTAACGTGAGGTCATGAGCCATCCGCACCCAGAACTCAAAGCCGCCCCGCCACTGCCCGGAGGCGGGCTGAGAGTGACCGCCTTGGGCGGCTTGGGCGAAATCGGTCGCAATATGACCGTGTTCGAACACGCCGGCAAGCTGTTGATCGTGGACTGCGGTGTGCTGTTCCCCGAGGAGAACCAGCCCGGGGTGGACGTGATCCTTCCCGACTTCACCTCGATCCGCGACCGCCTGGACGACATCGTGGCCGTCGTGCTCACCCACGGCCACGAGGACCACATCGGTGGCGTGCCCTACCTGCTGCGGGAGCGGGCGGACATCCCCGTCGTGGGCTCCAAGCTCACCCTCGCGTTCCTCGAGGCCAAGCTCAAGGAGCACGGGATCAGGCCCCGCACGGTGCGCGTGCGCGAGGGCGATCGGCGCCGCTTCGGCCCGTTCGACTGCGAATTCGTGGCCGTCAACCACTCCATCCCGGACGGGCTCGCGGTGGCTCTGCGGACCGCGGCAGGCCTGGTGCTGCACACCGGCGACTTCAAGATGGACCAGTTCCCCCTGGACGACCGGATCACCGACCTGCGCGCCTTCGCCCGCCTCGGCGAGGAGGGCGTCGACCTGTTCCTCACCGACTCCACCAACGCCGAGGTCCCCGGCTTCACCACCTCCGAACGCGAACTGAACCCCGCGATCGAACAGGTGATCCGCACCGCCCCGCGCCGGGTCATCGTCTCCAGCTTCGCCAGCCATGTGCACCGCATCCAGCAGGTCCTGGACGCCGCCCACCAGCACGGCCGCAAGGTGGCCTTCGTGGGGCGCTCGATGGTCCGCAACATGGGCATCGCCCGTGACCTCGGCTATCTCAAGGTCCCCTCCGGCCTGGTCGTGAACGCCAAGGAACTGGAGAAGCTGCCGGACCACCGGATCACCCTGGTGTGCACGGGCTCCCAGGGCGAGCCGATGGCGGCCCTGTCGCGGATGGCCAACCGCGACCACGCGATCCGCATCGGCAAGGGCGACACCGTCCTGCTCGCCAGCTCCCTCATCCCCGGCAACGAGAACGCCATCTATCGGGTGATCAACGGCTTGACCCGGTGGGGCGCCAACGTCGTCCACAAGGGCAACGCCAAGGTGCACGTCTCCGGTCACGCCAGTGCCGGCGAACTCGTCTACTGCTACAACATCGTCCGGCCCCGCAACGTCATGCCCGTCCACGGCGAGTTCCGCCACCTGCGGGCCAACGCCGACCTCGCCATCCGCACCGGCGTCGACCCCGACCGGGTCGTCATCGCGGAGGACGGCGTCGTCGTCGATCTCGTCGACGGCCGTGCCTCCATCACCGGCAAGGTGCCCGCCGGGAACGTCTACGTGGACGGCATGGAGGTCGGCGGCGCGACCGAGGCGTCCCTCAAGGACCGGGTCACCCTCGCCCAGGAGGGCGTCATCACGGTCGTGGCCATCGTCGACGCCGACACCGGCGCCCTCGCCGAGGCCCCCGACTTCCTGGCCCGCGGCTTCGTCCACGACGACACCACCTTCGAGCCGGTCATCCCCGTCATCGAGAAGACGCTGGCCAACGCCGCGCAGGAAGGCGTCGGCGACGGCCACCAGCTCGAACAGCTCGTCGCGCGCGCCGTGGCCAACTGGGCCTTCCGCACGCATCGCCGGAGGCCGCTGATCATCCCCGTCATCATCGACGCCTGACCGGGCCCGCCGCCCGGCCGCCCCGCGCCGCCCCGGCTCCCCGCCGGTGCGCCGGGGCGGCGTCCGTCGCCGCCGAGGCGACGGCGCCCATGCATCCGTGAACGTCAGAAAAGGTGAAGGCATGGGCCTACGCTTCGAGGAGATCGACTGGCAGCCGACACCGATCGGCGAGATCAGTCTGCGGCGCCGCCGCCACCCGGTCTCGGGGGAGGACGTGTACGAGGTGAAGCTCGGCGACGAGTTCCTCATGTCCAGCCTCTTCACCGCCGGCGAGATCGCGCTCACGGAACTCGGGCTGGCCGCGCTGCCGAACTCCGACCATCCCGAACTGGACGTGGTCGTCGGCGGACTCGGGCTCGGCTACACCGCCCGGGCGGCCCTCGACGACCCCCGGGTACGGTCGCTGACCGTCATCGACGCGCTCGCCGCAGTCATCGACTGGCACCAGCGGCACCTGGTACCCCTCGGAGCCCGGCTGACCTCGGACCCCCGCTGCCGCCTGGCGCACGGTGACTTCTTCGCCCTGGCCGCCGACCCCCGCGGCCTGGACCCCGAGGCCCCGGGCCGCCGCTTCCACGCCGTGCTGCTGGACGTCGACCACTCACCGCGCCATGTGCTCCATCCACGCAACGCGGCCCTCTACCGGCCCGCCGGACTCCGTGCCCTCGCCGCGCACCTCCACCCGGGCGGGGTGTTCGCCCTGTGGTCGAACGACCCGCCGGACGAGGAGTTCACCTCCGCGCTCACCGAGGTCTTCGCCCGGACGGCGGCTCACGTCGTCGACTTCGACAACCCCCTCCAGGGGCGCACCTCGACCAACACCGTCTACGTGGCCCGCACCGCGCCGGAAACGCCGTAGGACGACGACGGCCCCGCGGCGCGCCGGGCATCCGGAGGGCGCCGGCTCGGCCGGGTCCGGCTGCGCGGCGTGCCTGCCCGGGACCGCGTCCCGGGCAAGCCGGCTCATCGCGCCGTTTCGCCACCCCACGTTCCGCCCGCGTCCCCCCTCCGCTCGCGCGTAGGCCCTGACGACCCGTCGAACACCGTCCTGCGTCACGGCGTCGCCCGCGGGCGGAGCCGTGGCTGCCGGGACGCCGCCTGAAGTCCTGCCGACGGGGTGCGGGCGGACGACCCTGCGCCCGGAGCGGCGACGAGCCCTCGGTCACCACCATTGCCGACGGCAACACACCTCGCTATGTTAATCGAAAATCACATGCGTGCGACAAGGTGCATCACGCATGGGACGCACAACCGGCACACCTGCGAAGCAGCTGGAACCATCTGGCCCCATCAGGGAAGCAGGTAAGTAAATGGAGAATCTCAGCAGGAGAAAGATCCTGTCCCTCGGCGTCGCCCTCGGCCTCGTCGGGGCGGCCAACTCCGGCCAGGCGTGGGCGGCGTCCGGTCCGGTGGCCGGAGCAGCCGCGGGAACGGATCCGCGATGGATCTGGGACGACGCGGCCGACCCGCTGATGGTCTCGATGCTCGACAACGGCCACGTGCCCGCGATCAACACCGCGTGGGCGTCGTGGGTCAACAACGACGACCCACTGCCCAGCGGCCTGCCGACCGAGTTCGCCGCGTACCTGCGGCAGGTCAACCGGCTGCCCTCCTGGGCCGACCCCGCCAAGCTGGCCCGCGCCGCCGACTTCAACCGGCGCAGGGACACCTACCTCTTCATGCTGTACGGCCTCGGCAGCGGAATCATGAGCACCGTGATCCCGCGCGAGGCCAAGAGCGTCTACTGGTCCGCCGGCGGCGCCGACATGCAGGACCGCGCGGCCAAGACGTTCACCTTCGGCTACGACCTGTCCCAGCTGGGAGCCTTCGAGCCGACGGGACAGTTCGTCGTCACCGCCAACAAGACGCGCGTCGTGCACGCAGCGGTGCGGCACCTGCTGCCGCAGTCGCCGCACTGGCGGGCGGTCGCCGACGAGACCGTCCCGATCAGCGCCGCCGACATCCTGGTCACCTTCCACAGCCTGGGCACCTACGTATACAGGAAGCTGCTCGACTGGAAGATCCCGTTCCCCGCCGCGGACCAGGAGGCGTTCCTGCACTCGTGGCAGGTCGCCATCAACCTGCTCGGTGTGCCGTACGAGCACATCCCCCAGACGTGGGCGGCCGCCGAGAAGCAGTCGGCGCAGGTGCTCACGCCGATCCTCACCCCGTCGACCGAGGGCATCGCACTGGCCGAGGATCTGCTCGGTCTCACCGCGCAGATCGACCTCGGCGTCACCCGCGGGTTCCTGAACGAGTTCGTGCGCTACGTCCTCAGCGACGAGGTCGGGGACTGGCTGGGACTGAAACGCGACTACGCGTCGGCGGCGCTGGTCCGCACCGCGTGGCCGGCGTTCATCCTCTTCCGCGAGGGGCTGTCGCCCGTCATGCCCGCCACCTTCTACCTGTTCGACCAGTTCGTGCGCGCCCTGGGCATGCTGTTCCTCAACAAGGGCTCCTCCGGGACCACCACCCCCATCACGATCCCCACCGGAAACCGGGCGGGCTGAGCCGTCGCACCGAACTCACCTGCCCGCCCCCGCGCCGGACGGGCCGAGGGGCGGGCACCGGGGTGCCGCGCGCACGACGCGCTCGACGACTCGGCGCCTCGCCGCGGGCGGGTCCGACGGCCTCTCACAGACCCAGAGCGCCCAGGATCAGAGCGGTCACGGCCTCACGATGGCCGGGGCTGTCCTGCCACCGCAGCCTGCGTCCCGCCTCGACCACCACGCCGAACCCCGCGTGCACCAGCACCCGGGCCTGGCGCGGGTCCAGCTCGGGACGGACCAGCCGCAACTGCTGCTCCCAGACGGCGATGTGTTCCCGCTGCGCCAGGACCACGGGCCGCCGCTGGCCGGCCGGCAAACCGGCGAGCTCGGCCTCGGCGACGCTGTTGAGCTCGGTGTGTTCGAAGCTGTACGCCACATACGTCGCTGCCAGCGCGACGACGGCGTCGTGCGGGCCGCCCACCTCGTGCAGACTCTGCTCGACCCCCTGGGCCAGCAGACCCGCCGCCTGGAGGCATGCCGCCGCCAGGATGTCGATCTTGCCCGGGTAGTGACGGTAGAGCGCGGACGGGGTCAGCCCCACCGCCTCCGCGATCTGTCCGTTCGTCACGCTGGCGAAGCCGTCCCGGGCGAACAGCGGGATGGAGGCCGCCAGGATCTCCGCGCGACGCGTGCGCGGCACCGGCCGGGCGGGCAGTGCCACGGGACGCGCGCCCCGCCGTCCCGCCGAGGGATCACTCGCGGCCACGCCCAGCGCGGACGCCAGCAGCAGTTCCTCGGCGCGGCGCCCGGCGATGGAGGTGTGGTGCATCGTGATGGACCCGATCGCACCCAGAGCCGCCATGGCCCGCAGGCGCCCGTCTGACCGCGGGTACTCGCGCTGCACCGCCTCGTCGACCCGCTCGACGAGCTGACCGAACTTCGCCCCGAGACGCCGCCGGTCCTCGCGGCTCAGGTACCGGGCCTCCCACCGGTACAGGCCGCCCGACGCGCGATGAGCGACGGTGATGCGCGTGACGGCGGTGAGCACCTCCGCCAAGGTCGCCCCGGGCGGCACCTCGTCGAGCGCGGCGACCAGCCCGTCCACCATGACGTCCGCGCACTCGGCGAAGAGCGCGTACTTGTTCGGGAAGTGCCGGTACAGGGCGGCCGCCGAGATGCCCACGCCGGCGGCCACCTCCTCCATGGACGCCGTGTGGTAGCCGCGCTCGCTGAAGACCCGCCCGGCCGCCTCGACGATGAGCTGCTTGCGGTTGCGCGGCCGAGCGGCCGCGGTCGGATCGGCGGTCGCGGACGAACGGGCAGGTGGGGAGGCGGAGGCCATGCGGACGAGTCAATCACACGCCGTCAGGGGGCCGGGCTCCCTCGGCGCGGACCGCACAGGGACGTGCCTGGGGACTGACTTCCCTGGTGCTTGCTCGCCCGCGAGGTGAAGGCTCCTGCTGCCTGCTGCCTGCTGCCTGCTGCCTGCCCCGTCTGCCGTGCCTGCCGCGCGCCCAGGCGGCAGCCGGGCGGCGGCAACAGGCGGCTTCGGCATCCGACCAGGACGGCGGCCGGGACCGCACCGCCGTTCCGGGTGCCGGACTCGCCCTCGCGCCCCGTGCCCGCACGGCGGCCGGCCGCTGCGCCCGTGTCAGGTGAAGGTGAGGACCGGCTTGACCACGCTGCCGTCCTCCATGGCGGCCACGGCCGGGCCGATGTCCTCGAACGGGAACGTGGTGACCAGCCGGTCGAGCGGGAAGAGGCCACGCCGGTGCAGGCCGATCAGCTCGGGGAGGAAGCGGCCCGGGTCGGAGTCACCCTCGATCACCCCGTGGACGCGGACGCCCTGGGCGAGCAGGCCCATCACGTCGAACGTCACTTCCCCGCCGAGGCCGAGCAGGGCGAGTCCGCCGCGCGGGCGCAGCATGCCGACGGCTCGGCGGGCCATCTCCGGACGGCCGGTGGTCTCGACGACGTGGTGCGCGCCACCGCCGGTGAGGTCGCGCAACGCCGCCACCAGACCGTTCCCGGGAGCCAGGGCCGCCTTCGCGCCGAGTCCGGTGGCCAGGGCGCGGCGTGAGGCGACCGGGTCGACGGCCACCACCGGGTCGCAGCCCACGGCCACCGCGGCCATCAGCGCGCTCAGGCCAACCCCGCCCGCGCCCAGCACGACCAGCGAGGAACCCGGTTCGGGGCGCAGCCGGTTGAGCACCGTACCCGCGCCCGTCTGACCGCCGCAGCCCAGCGGCGCCGCGACCGCGGCCGGCAGGTCGGAGGGCACCTTGACCACGCCGCGTTCGTGCACGACGGCGTGCGTGGCGAAGCTGGACTGGCCGAAGAAGGCGCCGTGGAGCGGTGCGCCGTCGAGCGAGAGCGCGGTGGTGCCGTCCTCGCGTCCACCGGAGAGGTTCAGGGCCTGCGCGGCGTGGCAGTAGGCCGGGTGGCCCGCCGCGCACTCCTCGCAGACGCCGCAACTGGCGAAGGTGAGGCAGACATGGTCCCCCGCCGCGAGGCCGGTCACCTCCGCGCCCACCGCCTCGACCCGGCCGGCGCCTTCGTGGCCGAAGACCATCGGGGTGAGCCGCCGGGGCCAGGTGTTCCGCATGCCGAGGTCGGTGTGGCAGATGCCGACCGCGGTCATCCTCACCAGTACTTCGCGCGTCCGCGGGTCGTCCAGGTCCACGTCCCGCAGGGTGAACCCGGCGCCCGGTTCCTGCGTGACCGCGGCGCGGACGCGCCTCACGCGCCCTCTCCGGCACGGGGACTCCCGTGCGGGGGCTCGGGGGCGCGCTCGAGGAAGAAGTAGTAGAAGGGGCCCTCGGCGGGGATCCCCTTGCCGTTCATGATCCCCATCAGCGTGGTGTCGTCCACCCACTTGAAATGGTCGAGGACCGGTCGGCCGTCGTAGACCATCGTGGCCGTCGACTCGCCGCGGAACTCGACGGTCCACAGACTGGCCTCGCCCTGGCCGAGTTCGATGTTGGAGTACAGCTCACCCGCCTCGTTCCGGCACATCAGCGGCTTGGCGTCGTGTACGGCGGCGAACGTCTTGCCGTACCAGGAGGCCTCCGCCAGCATGCCCTCGAGGGGGTGGCCGGTGCGGAACTCGCCGCCCTTCCACCCGCCGAGTATGTCTTCGGGACGGGCGGTCGCCAACGCCGCCCAGATCTCGTCGAGTTCAACGGCGGCGACCAGGTCGTCCGCCTTGCGGAGTTCGTGGAACCGGGCGCGGGCCTCGAGCCTGTCCATGCTGGGTGTCCTCTCGTCGGTGCTGAACCATGAAGGTGAGACTGCGGGATGTCGCCGGGCCGGGACGAGCGGCCGGTTGCCGGTGCCGACGGCCCGTGCCGGTCCTCGCGGTCGAGAGGGCAGCCTCGATCGTCGCCGCCCTGCTGCCTGCTGAGCGATCGATAAGGAAGAACCGGTGTACGGCGTCCGACCCGATGTCACCGGCCCAGTGTGAAGCCACAAATACCCCAGCGGCAAGAGGAGTTGGCGGATCGGCGATCGCGCTCCTTTGGTATTACCGAACGCTCAGTTGGTTCTGGGCTGACGGCGGGGAACCCACCGCGCACCGAGGTCGAACCCCCGGGAGCGGCTGACCGGCCCGAGCAGCACCCCATCCGGCCGTCCGCGGTGTCCTGTTATCACCCTTCCGTGGTAAATGCCTGGACCGTCGCCCGCTTCGGAGGGGAGACTTCCGTCTTCTCACACCGGGGGTGTCATGGGGAAAATCGATCCGCACGGACCGACGCCGGGCAGGAGCGCGTTCGTTCTCGCCTTGCGCTACTACAACCGGGAGCTCTTCCGATTACGACGGCTGGCCCTGCCCGCCCTGCTCCTGCCGGCCGTCGGCAACATCGGGACCCGCTACATCGCCCCGCTGCTGATCGCCAAACTGGCGGGGCAGGCGGCCGACGACGGGGGACTCACGCTCGCCTCCGCTCTGCCGTACGTACTGGGCTTCGGCGTGGTGCTGCTGCTCGCCGAGACGGTATGGCGCATCGGGCAGCACTGCCTGAACCGCGTGGACGCCCTGGGCATGGAGCATCTGTACGTCATCGGCATGGACGAACTCTTCACCCAGGACGCGGCGTTCTTCCACGACAACTTCGCCGGCTCCCTGACCAAGAGGGTGCTGAGCTTCGGCAAGCGTTTCGAGGACTTCGTCGACACCGTGACGTACCGGATCGTGGGCAGCCTCGTGCCGCTGGTGTTCGGCGCCGTGGTGCTGTGGCACTACGAACCGATGCTCGTCGTGGGCCTCCTCGTGATGATCGCGCTGACCGTGGTCGTCGCGACACCCCTGATCCGCCGCCGTCAGGCGCTCGTCAACGATCGTGAGGCCGCGATCGCCCGGGTCTCCGGGCACGTCGCCGACAGTCTCATGAACATGGAGACCATCCGGGCATTCGCGGCCGAGCAGCGGGAGGCCGACGAACACCGCAGCCGCGTCGCGGACTCCCGGTGTCTGACGTTGCAGTCGTGGGACTACGGCAACCTGCGCGTCGACACCTTGGTGGCTCCGATGTCGGTGCTCACCAACGTGCTGGGCCTGTTGGTCGCCATCGCCTTCGGCGGCTCGGGCCAGGGGGTGGAGGAGATCGTGGTCGCCTTCACCTACTACTCCAACGCGACGCAGATCATGTTCGAGTTCAACCAGATCTACCGGCGTCTGGAGAACTCGATGACGGAGGCGGCTCAGTTCACGGAGCTCCTGCTGCGCCCGCCGACCGTGCTCGACGTGGCGGAACCCGAACCTCTCGCGCCGCAGGGCTCGTGCGTGCGGTTCGAGTCGGTGACGTTCGCCCACAGTGGTGCGAAGCCGATCTTCCAGGGCCTCGACCTCGATGTGCCCGGCGGTGCGCGGATCGGTCTGGTCGGCAGGTCGGGCGGCGGCAAGACCACCCTGACCCGGCTCCTGCTGCGCATGGCGGACATCGACGGCGGACGCATCCTGATCGGCGGTCAGGACATCAGCCGCCTGCGCCAGGCCGACCTGCGCTCACTGATCTCCTACGTCCCGCAGGAGCCCGCGATGTTCCACCGCAGCCTGCGGGACAACATCGCGTTCGCCCGGCCCGACGCCACGGACGCGGAGATCCATGCCGCGGCCGAGGCGGCGCACGTCACCGAGTTCGCCGACCAGCTCCCGGCCGGATTCGCGACCCTGGTGGGGGAGAGGGGAGTGAAACTGTCCGGTGGCCAGCGCCAACGGGTCGCCCTCGCCAGGGCCATCCTGCGCGACGCCCCGATCCTGTTGCTCGACGAGGCGACCAGCGCGCTGGACTCGGAGAGCGAGATCCTCGTCCAGGACGCCCTGTGGCGGCTGATGCGGGGGCGCACGGCCCTGGTGGTCGCCCACCGTCTGAGCACGGTCGCCGGTATGGACCGTCTCGTCGTCCTCGACCGCGGCAGGGTCGTGGAGGAGGGCAGCCACGCGGCACTCCTCGCCGCGGACGGCGCCTACGCCAAGCTGTGGCAGCACCAGTCGGGCGGCTTCCTCGGCGAGAGCGCCGAGGCGGAACCCGTCGATCTCGCGGTAGCCGGTCACACCGTTCTGCCCGTAGCCGCCGAACCGGCGTCGGACCGCGCCCGGGAGGCTTCGCCGTAACGCCGGACGACCGTCGAACCCGTATGACGGAGCCGCTGCCCGCCGTCGCCGAGCAGCGTCCCCGGCGGACTCCGACCGCACGGCGCGCGTGCTCGGCAAGCGGTCTGCCGCGCGCGCCGTGCTCGGAGCGCGGTCGGCCGCCCCGCCCGAGCCGAACGCGGGCCGACGGCCTGCCGGACGCTCACAGGAAGGTTGCGCCAGGTGAGCCTGGTTCGGGCGGCCTTCTGACGTCCGGTTCGCTGGAGCCCGGTCGGGGTGGCTCAGGTGGTTCGGGTTTCGGTTCGGCTTCGGGGCGAAGTTCTTGCTCGGGCTTCTTGCGTACGCGTCGCGTGGGGAGTCGTGTCCTGATGTCTCTGAGACCGGCCGGCGGGAAGTCGAGTGTGTCGCGTACCTGATTGACTCGTACGCGGAGGGTGTCGAGAGTCGTGGTGAGGTCGATATCGCCTGCCTCGTCCAGAAGGGCGTCGAGGTGGTGTTCGGCGGCTTGGCAGGCCCAATGGGCCCATTGCTGCCGTGAGTCGTCCGTGGGAGGCGGGAGGTACGACTCGGCTTCCTGCAACGCCTGGTCCGCGGCCACGGTCAGCAGGTGGGTCTGTGGCACGGTCACGGGATCAGGCTGGTCGTTGAAGGCCTCCATGAGGTCGTCGGCGCTGGGCAGAAGGATGCCGGCGAGGGATGACCCGACGGAGGCCAGCGCGCCGATCACGCCGCCCGCCTCGGGCAGCAGCAGCGGCGCGCAGGCCACGGCGGTGGCGGACGTGAAGAAGGGCAGCAGGCGGCGCGAGACGCGCAGCACGCCCTGCACGACCGCACTCCGACGTGAAGCGGGCGGGACTGTGGGGTACGCGGTGCGATCGCCGGTGAGGGTGCCGCTGATCTCCGCGAGCACGGAGAGGGCGTCCTGGAGTCTGCCGCGATGCGGTTCCACGAACTCGGGCTGTCGCCACCGAGGGTGGGGTCGGCTTGCCTGGTGCAGGTAGTGGGTCGCCTGGATCAGCTGGGTGAGAACGATGTGCAGGGCGGGCAGCGGGGGAGTGGCGTAGCCCGCGTGGACCAGCAGGCTGGGTACGGCGATGCGCAGCGCGGTGGCGATCTCCCTGGCCGCCGGCATCGGTCCCCGGACGACAGCGCGTGGCTGCTGGTCCAGGACTTCCATGAGATGGCGGGCGCTGTCCAGCAACTCCCGGGCCGATCTCACGTGGACGGCGGCCGGGTAGCTGCGCTCATGGGCGAGCGCGAGGCTCTGGAAGCGTTGGATGAAGTCGCTGTAGACGTCGAGGACGTCCTCTTCTGTCGGCACCGTCATTGGCCCCCCAGCCGGTTGATGTCAGGGGCCAGTGTCGGCCCACGGGACCCGCCCGAACAGGCACCTGTCGGCCAGGCTGCGCCGTGTGCGAACAGAGGACAGACGTCCCACCGAGAAGGCCTCTCCCAGGGAAGGGTCCCGGTCGCCGAGGGCGACGCGGACCGGCCGCGTGGCGAGAGGGCGATCGGCAACAGCCGCAGGCACCCGACCCCTGTGCGGCCCGGCGGGTAAAGCCCGAGCTCGCACATTCCGTCCTGCGGGCGGTTTGCGACCGTGCAGCTGCGGGTGGCGGCCGGTCTGCTCGGACACTGAGCCGGAAGGCGGCGCGCGCCGCCGGAAGGGATCTCATGGCGGACAGCAGGATCTTGGTCGCGGTACGGGAACGTCCACGGGACGAGGGGGCCGGAGCCGGGCAGCTGGCGCGCATCGGTGAGGCCATCGAGAAGAAGGGATTCGACATCCGGTGGGCGGCGGGTGTCGCGGACGCGGAGGCGGTACTGCGGACGGAGGCGGGTCTGACCGCCGCCCTCGTCGCCTGGGAGCTGCCGGGCCCGGAAGGCGCGGACGACGAGCCCGGCGGCGCCGCCGTCCTGCGCTCCCTCGGCCGGCGGTTCCAGGACCTTCCCGTCTTCCTGGTCATGAGCGACGACGGCGTACGGGACCTGCCGCTGTGGGTGTCGGAGTCGGTCGTGGGATACGTGTGGCCCCTGGAGGACACTCCCGGGTTCATCGCGGGCCGGATCACCACCGCCGCGCGCACCTACCAGGACGCCGTCCTGCCGCCCTTCTTCCGTGCGCTGCGCCGCTTCGACGACGCGCACGAGTACTCCTGGCACACCCCGGCCCACTCCGGCGGCGTCGCTCTGCTGAAGTCACCCGCGGGCCGGGCCTTCCACGACTACTTCGGGGAACGCCTGCTGCGCAGTGATCTGTCGATCTCCGTGGGGGAGCTCGGCTCGCTGTTCGAGCACACCGGCCCGATCGGCGAGGCGGAACGCAACGCCGCCCGGGTCTTCGGCGCCGGTCTCACCTACTTCGTGCTGCACGGCGACTCCACCTGCAACCGCGTGGTCGGCCACTTCAGCGTCACCCGCGACGAGATCGCGCTGGTGGACCGCAACTGCCACAAGTCGGTGCTGCACGGGCTGGTCGTCTCCGGCGCCCGCCCCGTCTACCTGATCCCCACCCGCAACGGTTACGGCCTGGCGGGACCGCTGCCCCCGGCGGAGCTCGCGGCGGAATCGGTCGCGGCCCGGGTCGCCGCCAACCCGCTGACCTCGGGTGCGGTCTCGCCGCACCCCCAGTACGCCGTCTTCACCAACTCCACGTACGACGGCCTGTGTTATGACGCCCCGGCTGCGGCACAGGCGCTCGCCGCGAGCACGCCCAGGCTGCACTTCGACGAGGCCTGGTTCGCGTACGCCCGCTTCCACCCGCTCTACGCCGGCCGGTACGGCATGTCCGTGGACGAGGTGACCTTCCCCGGTGCGGACCGGCCGACCGTCTTCGCCACCCAGTCCACCCACAAACTGCTGGCCGCGCTCTCGCAGAGCGCCATGATCCACGTCAAGCCCGCACCCAGAGCGCCCGTCGAGCACGACCGGTTCAACGAGGCGCTCATGATGCACGGCACGACCTCCCCGCTCTATCCGATGATCGCCTCGCTGGACGTGGCGACGGCGATGATGGACGGGCCGCAGGGCCGCTGGCTGATCGACGAGGCTGTGACCGAAGCGGTCCGCTTCCGCCAGGAGATGGTCCGTATCCGGCGCCGGGTCGAGGAGGCCGGCGACCGACCGCCGTGGTTCTTCGGCGTCTGGCAGCCCGACGCGGTCACCGACCCGAGCACCGGCGCCCGGCTGCCGTTCGACGAGGCCCCGCCCGACCTGCTGCGCACCGAACCGGCCTGCTGGCACCTGGAACCCGGCGCCGCCTGGCACGGTTTCCCGGGTCTGACCGACGGCTACTGCATGCTCGACCCGATCAAGGTCACCCTGACCTGCCCGGGCATCGACGCGAGCGGCACGACCGGCGAGTGGGGCATCCCGGCACGGGTGCTCACCGCGTACCTGGCCACCCGTCACATCGTCGTGGAGAAGACCGACAGCTACACGACGCTCGTCCTGTTCTCCATGGGCATCACCAAGGGCAAGTGGGGCACCCTCCTCGACGCCCTGATGGACTTCAAGGCCCTCTACGACCAGGACGCCCCCCTCGACCGGGCCCTGCCGGCCCTGGTCGCCGAACACCCCAGGCGCTACGCCGGCCTGACCCTGCGCGAGCTGTGCCAGGAGATGCACGACCACCTGCGCTCCGTCGGTCTCGTCGACCTGCTGGACACCGCCTTCCAGGAGCTGCCGGAACCGGTCACTCCACCCGGGCCGTGCTACCAGCGCCTGATCCGCGGCGGTACCCACCGGGTAAGGCTGAGTGAGGCGCCGGGCCAGGTGGCCGCAGCCATGATCACCGTCACCCCGCCCGGCATCCCCGTCCTGATGCCCGGCGAGAACTGCGGCGCCGCCGACGGCCCGCTGCTGCGCTACCTCTCCGCCCTCGAGTCCTTCGACCGGCGCTTTCCCGGCTTCCGCAGCGAAACCCACGGCGTGACCCTCGACCCCGACACCGGCGACTACCTCATCGAATGCCTGCGCCCCGCGACCGACGAGACGACAAGCCCCCACGAGCAGACACGAGGCACGCTGCCACCGGCCCAGCGCGGTCACCGGGAGGAAGCCCGTGTCGAGGGCGGGTAGACCGGCCGGGGAGTCCGGGCGGGGTGACCGGCCTGGTTGACCGGCCTGGGTGACCGGATCGGGTGTCCGGGTCGGGTGACCGCCCGGGCTCTGCTCCGCAGACCGTCGTCCAGCACGTCGTACGGCAACCCGATGCCGCAGGCTGGAAGGCGGAGGCTGGAGACCGGAGGCAGCGCGTCGCTCGTGTGCCGCCACCGTGATCGGGCCGCCGCCCGCCTCGCGGATCAGGTCCGCTGCGAGGCGGCCCGGCCCGATGGTCGCCTGACGTCGACGATCAGGCGCTCGCGCCATGGCGGGAGTCGCCCGCTGGTCCGACATCAGTCGGCGCTCCGCTGGATTCGGCCCGTCTCGGTCGGGTGACGCCGCGTCGGCCTCGGGCCTAAGGTGTGCTGGTGATCTTCAAGAAGAAGCGGAACGCTTCGGACTTCGCCGCCATCGTGACCGAGCTGGAGGGAGCGGTGGCCGCTCGCGACGGCGAGCGCACCGGGCCTGCCTTCACCGCGATGATGCGCACTGTGCAGTCGGCGTCGGACGCCGAACTCGTCCTGGCAGGGCCCCGGTTGGCGGCGTTGCTTCCCGGCTTCCCGCCCACCGGTCCGCGGCCGATGCTGGCCATGGCGGCCGGCTTCTGCGTCGAACGCGGGGCCGATCCGGTGGCCTGTGCCGAGCCGATCCTCGGCGCTGTCCGGCAGGACCTGGTCGACGCCCTGGAGTTCGCCCGGCGCTGGACCGCCACCGGCGCGGCAGAGGACGAACTGCCGGAGCCGGACGAGAAGATCATTGAAGACGCGCTCCTGGCCCGCCTCGGTGGCGATGTCCACGAGGCGACGCGACTGGCGCTGGCCTGGTGCTCGATCGAGGAGTGGCAGCCTCCCGCGCTGGCCGTGCTGTGCCGCAGCGCCGAGGTACGCCGCGCATACGGATCCGCGATCCTCCCCGCCTGCCTGGACCTGGCGGCCCTGGAGCGGCACGATCTCAAATGCCTGGCGTACGCGTCGGCGGTACTGGACGACGAGCCCCTTGTGGTGCTGCACAGGCCCACCGGGACCGGGTTCGAGATACGCATCGGCGGCATCGGGGACAACTTCCAGTTGCACACGCTGCTCGCCCACGTCCTCGTCGGCGGCGGCCACGTGCCCGGCGCCAAGCCCTCGGCGGAGAGCGTCCGCCTGGCCACGGACCCCGAGCCCGCACGCGGACGCACCGGGACCGTCGCGACCGGCGCCTTCGAACTCCTCGCCCCGAACGGCGAGCGGATCTGGAACGAGGGGCTGCCCGACGACATCCCCGTGGTGGAGGGACGCCGCCTGCTGGTGCTCGACGAACCGACATATCAGCGCAGTTGGAACGCCGACCGGTTCTTCCCGCATCTCCCCGGCACGGCCGAGCTGACCCGCGTCCTGACCGCGGACGAGACGCGGACCTGGTTCTCCCGCACGTCTCCCGGAAATGAGACCCACCGGCCTTCCTGACACGGCGAACCGGGCCCCACCAGTTGCTGCCGGTCAGCAGCGGCTGGTGACATCGGCCGAAAGGCCGGAGTGTGGACCTGGTGATCTCCTCCACCGTGCAGGGGATGGCGCCAGGGCCCTGTCGGCACCCCTGAACATTACCCACGCACCCACGCACCCACGTCACGGTCGGTCGGCGATGCGCGGGGCCGGGCCCGGTGAGCCCGTTGTCAGTGGCGCGCGCTTCACTGTCCGTCACGGAGCTTTACCGGACCGATGCTCAACGACCTGCTGACCCGGCACACCGCCCCGGGCGGGGGGTACTCGTACCTGCCTCTGGGCATCGACCCGCATACGCTCGTCGAGTCACTGGCGGACCATCACGGGGCACCTCGCACCCTCGTCCTGGACGGCTTGAGGGACCCGACCGCGAACGACCTCTGCGGCGCGGCTCTGCTCGGCCTTCTCGAAGGCCGAGCCGTGACGATACGGGCGTGGGTGTACGGGGATCAGTGGATCGGCGCCGGTACCGCGCGGGACGCGGAAGGCGTCGTCCGGCCCGTGCTGGCGACCGCGCCGCGGCGTGAGAGCCGGTGACCGCCCCTTCCGCGACAGCGTCCGCAGCCCGGTCGGGGCGTTTCCCGGGTCCTCTCCTCGGGCGTTTCCCCCGGAGCACCTTGCTGACCAGATGAAGATGGTGGAGAGGTGAGAGGCGAGAGGTGGAGTCCGGGAGACGGAGGAGGGCGGTCTTGTCGCAGCGGTCGGCCACCCGACCGCGGAGGTTGTGCTGCTGTGCAACGGGTGCGGCGGCGCCGGCGGCTATGCGGGCGACGCCCAGTCCTCGGTGTGACGGTGGCGGTGCAGGCCGGCAGCTTCGAACTCGTCGTGGGCGTGGCCCTTCGCGACCCCGAGACCCCGAAGGGCCTGGGAGATCGGCCCGCCGTCTTCGGGAAGCGGCTCTCCTTCGGGGAGGTGCAGCGGTCCCAGGGTGACAGTGCCCCCGTCCCGGACCGCGGCATGCTGCTCGCCGGCCCCGCCGAAGTACTCCGCCTCGACGTAGGCGACGAGACCTGTTGCCGACCAGGCGGCGATGCGTGCCGTCAAGCCCCTGGGTATGCCCCGACCGAGCGTTTCCTCGTCGGATTTGCTCCCGGCAATGCCGGTTCGAACAGTGGTCGGTGTCGATGGTGCTGATGGTTCACAGCGGCCCCTGGCTCGCCTTGTCCTCCAGCTGTCGTGGCATGGTCGGCCGATCGCGTCCCCATGCGGCCAGCGGCTGGAGTGCGTCATTGAGGCGCATGCCGTCCTCGGTCAGCGAGTACTCGACGCGGGGAGGGACCTCGTCGTAGGAGACGCGGCGCACGACGCCGTCCGCTTCCAACTCACGCAGGTGAGAGGCCAGCACCTTCTCGGTGATCCCCGGAAGCAGGCGACGCAGCTCACCGAAGCGTCGGTGAGGACGCTCGTGCAGCGCCCAGAGGATCAACACCTTCCACTTGCCGCCGATCACCTCCATCGCGGTGTCGATCCCGCAGACGTGTCCGTCCGGCGTGCCCGGCCGATTCAGCGTCGTCATGCCCCGCCCTTCTGACGTGCTCGCTCACCCCGAGGTAACCACCCACTGCGAAGTGTGTACTTGATCACCTCCGGGACCTGCGACGAGCCTAATCGGCATGCCACAGAACACAGTTGAGAACACTCCCGTCACCATGCTGGGGCTGGGCGCCATGGGCACCGCGCTGGCCCGCACCTGGCTTGCCGCCGGCCACCCCCTCACCGTATGGAACCGCACCCCGGCCCGCGCCGCATCGCTCGCCATCGAGGGTGCGAAGGTCGCGGACAGCGCCGCTGAGGCGGTCGCGGCGAACACCCTGATCGTCCTCTGCCTGTTGGACGACACCTCGGTCGATGAAGTGCTGGCCGACACCGACCTGGTCGACAGGGACTTGGTCAACCTGACCACCGGCAATCCCGCTCAGGCCCGCGCCCGGGCCGAATGGGCCCGTGCGCGCGGCGCCCGCTATCTGGACGGCGGGATCATGGCCGTCCCCCCGATGATCGGCGCCCCGGACACCGGCGGCTACGTCTTCTACAGCGGCTCGCGTGACCTGTTCGAGCGGCACCAGGCGACCCTGAACGTCCCGGCCGGGGCCACCTATGTCGGCGCGGACGCCGGCTTCGCGGCCCTGCACGACGTGGCCCTTCTCAGCGCCATGTACGGGATGTTCGCCGGTGCCGCGCACGCCTTCGCCCTGATCCGCAAGGAAGACATCGACCCGGCGGCGCTCGCCCCGCTGCTCGCCGACTGGCTCGCTGCGATGGCCCCGGCAGTTCACCAGACCGCCGCCCAGTTGGCGAGCGGCGACTACACCGAGGGCGTCGTCTCCAACCTCGCCATGCAGGTGGCCGGCACGCCCACCTTCCTGAGCACCGCAGAGCAGCAGGGCGTCAGCCCGGAACTGCTCAGCCCGTACTTCGAGTTGATGCGCCGCCGGCTGGCCGAGGGCAAGGGCGAGGAAAGCCTGACCGGAGTGATCGACTTGCTGGTGCACTGACCCCTGTCCGGCCGATCACGCGCTGAGGCAGGGGGGCGAGGCGACGGCAGCAGGACCGCGCGGCTCACGTGTCGTGAGATGACGGGCAGCGGCCGCCCGGGGGCGTGCACGGCGCGGTGTCACGGGGTGACGATGGCGAAGTCGGGGTCGGGGGTGTCCAGCAGGCCGACGAGGGTCGCGAAGACCTGCGGGTCGCCTTCCACCTGCACGCCGTCCAATCCGCTGCCGGCCAGGACGCCGAGGAGTTGCGGCTTGGTCATCGTCAGCGTCAGATCGGCGGTCGTGACCGCCGCGCCCGCCTCGGAGGCGGTCTCGGCGCTGCGACAGGTGAGGGCGCCGTTGGACAGCAGGAGGTGCCAGGTTCGGTCCTCGTCGGTGAGGTTCCAGGTCATGGTGAGCGTCCGGTCCCAGGCGCGGGGGCCGTCGATGCGGATGGCGAGGGAATCGATGAGCATGTCGACGGTCAGGGCCATCGCCATCTCGGGGTTGGTGGTCTTCAGCGCGGTGTGGGCGATCGTGCCGCGCAGTTCCTGGGCGCCCATGAGGTAGAAGTTGCGCCAGGGCCCGTTCTCCGCCCCGTACCCGAGCTTCTCGTACACCCCGGCGAGCGCCTGCCTGGCGGCCGTGCTGTCAGGGGCGGCGAAAACGGCGTGCCCCAGCAGCGTCGCGGCGAAGCGCAGATCCCCCGAGGCGGCGTACTCCTCGCCCTTGGCGACCAGCGCGGGCACGCCTCCGTAGTCGGCGGCGAACCGCTTGGCCTGCTCGACGGGCGGATGCTCCCACAGGTGGGCCGGGTTGCCGTCGAACCAGCCCATGTAACGCTGGTAGATGGCCTTGACGTTATGGCTGACGGAGCCGTAGTAGCCGCGGTTGGCCCACCTCCTCGCGACCGCCGGCGGCAGTTCCATCCGCTCGGCGATCTCCAGGCCGGTCAGTCCCTGGTTGGTCATGCGCAGCGTCTGGTCGTGCAGGTAGGCCCACATGTCCCGCTGGCCGGCCAGGTGCTCGACGATGCGGTCCTGGCCCCAGGTGGGCCAGTGGTGGGAGGCGAACGCGACCTCGGCCCTGTCACCGAACAGGCTGATCGCCTCGCCCAGGTAGTGCGCCCAGATGCGGGTGTCGCGGACCAGCGCGCCGCGCAAGGTCAGGATGTTGTGCATGTTGTGCGTCGCGTTCTCCGCCATGCACAGGGCGCGCCGGTCGGGGAAGTAGAAGTTCATCTCCGAGGGCGCCTCGGTGTCCGGGGTCGTCTGGAAGACGATCCGCACACCGTCGACGGTCTCCTCCTGGCCGGTGCGGGTGATGTCGAGCGTCGGCGGGACGAGGGTGATCGTGCCCTTGGAGGTCGTGATGCCCAGCCCGGCACTGATGTGACCGGCGGGCCCCTTGGCCAGTTCGGAGCCGTACATGTAGACCGCGCGGCGGGTCATCGCGCCGCCCGCGTACACGTTCTCCGCGACCGCGTGCTCCAGGAATCCGGCCGGCGCGATCACCGGTACCGGGGAGTGACCGTGCGGCAGGACCCCGCGTGCGCCGCCGAAGTGATCGCCGTGTGAATGGGTGTAGATCAGCCCTGTCACGGGGCGGTCTCCACGGTGCTCGCGATACAGCGCGAGAGCGGCCGCTGCGGTCTCGGCGGAGATCAGCGGGTCGATGACGATGACGCCGGTGTCGCCCTCGACCAGTGTCATGTTCGACAGGTCCAGGTTCCGGACCTGGTAGATCCCTGCCGTCACCTCGAACAGGCCCTGCTTGTTGCACAGCTGGCTCTGCCGCCACAGGCTGGGGTGCGCGGTGTCGGGGCAGTCCTCGTTCAGGAACGCGTACGCCTCGCCGTCCCAGATCACCTGGCCGTCGTCCGTCCGGACGATCGCCGGTGAAAGGGCGGCGATGAAGCCTCGGTCAGCGTCCTCGAAGTCGGATCTGTCGGCGTAGTCGAAATCACTCATAGGTAACAAATAGCGGAAAGTGGACGTATTTGCTCACGGGGCGCACTGGGCCTTGACGATGCGCGGCAGGGACGCGTCAGGCACTCAAACTGTCGATCGACAGCGGGCCGTGGGTCATCCGGTCGCACACGCCGGTGGTCAGTTGCCGGCGAAGGCGGACAGGAGTGTGTCTGTCCGGAGCCGTGGTGCGGGTGTCTCGGCTCCCGTGACTCTGACGGACACCTCTTCGCCTCCGACGGCTTGGGCGAGCGAGACTTCCAGCGTGGCGATCGTGCCGACCAGGGGATACGAATACCAGCCGTCGCGTGCTTCGTCATCGGTGTCCTGAACGCCGATTTCTATGGTTTCCCAGCCGGTTTCGTCGACGGCGTACCCGGTGCAGCAGGACAGCAGCTCAAGAAGGGCACGCAGGTTGCGGCCCCGGATCCAATCCGGTGATCGGCTCGGTCACGCGCCCTCCATCCCTGTACGAGGGACAGCATGGCAGAGGGGGTGACCGTCCTTGGGGCGGCCGCCGTGCGGTTACAGCTAGAGCCGGACGGTCCTCGGCGTCGCCTGAGCCCGCTGACGAACCAGGCGGCTCGGTGTCCTTCTCGACCGCCGAAGCGGGCAATGACCCGTGGCGGTCGGCGTCCTGGGGGAGGGGCTCCGTATCCGGAGGGAGGGACTGCACCCCGGAGGGGCCGCTCCCTCCTCTCCGGTCACGGCTCGGGGTGGGCGTCGACGAGTTCGGGCTCCAGGCCGTCCGTCATCTCGGCGTGGCCCCGGCCGACATCGGCGCGCCAGGCCTCGAAGGCCCAGGCGGTGAGGGCGACGACGGCCAGGCCGAGCAGCCAGCCGCCCACCACGTCGCTGAACCAGTGCACGCCCAGCGCGACCCGGGTGAAGCCCACCCCGATCACCGAGACCAGCGCGGCGCACCAGCACAGGGGCCGCCAGGCGCGCGGCACCATGGGCAGCAGGACGAGCAGCAGGACGGCGAACGACGTGGTGGCCGTCATCGCGTGACCGGAGGGGAAGGAGAACCCCGGAGCGTGCGCCACCGGATCCTCCAGGGACGGCCTGGCCCGCTCGACCACCGTCTTGACCAGCAGCCCGATCAGCCCACCGGCCACGGCCGTCACCGCGGACCAGGCGGCCAGCCGCCAGGCCCTGCGGTAGACCAGCCAGATGGTCAGCAGCGCGACGACGCTCCGCAGGACGGCCGGGTCCCAGACCCAGTCGGACAGGAAGCGCAGGACGCTGGTCCACGCCGGATGGGTCAGGGCCGTGTGATGCAGTCGCTGAGCGGCGCCCGAGTCCAGGCGGCGCAGCGGTCCCCACTGGCCCTCGACGAGGACGAGCAGCAGCGCGAAGGGCACGGCGGCGACGGCGGCGACGACAGCCGCCCCGAACAGCCGGGCGCCGAATCTGCGGTCGGCCGCCCGGCGACGACGGTCTCGGAGATGGTGGACCGCGGCTCGCACAACCATTCAGACTCCAGGATCGGGTTCGATCGGGCCGGACTGCAGAGCGCGCGCGGCCTCCAGCTGCGCGGCGAAGGCCATCCCGAGGAAAAGGGCGATGGAGGTCAGATAGGCCCAGAGCAGCAGCGACATGAAGGCGCTGAGCGGGCCGTAGACCGTGTCGAAGGAGCCGCTGATCCCGAGGTACAGGCTCAGCAGCCAGGTCAGCGCCGTCCACAGCACCAGGTACACGGCGGCGCCGAAGGCCAGCCAGGTGTAACCGGGTTGTCTGCGGCGCGGCGACCTGCGGAAGATCACGCTGGCCGAGATGAGCGCGAGCAGCAGCCCGAAGGGCCAGCGCAGTATCTCCCAGGCGGTCTGTGAACCGCCGTCGAGCCGGTAGACGGTCACCGCCGCGGAGGCCAGGTCGCCGCCGGCCACCATGACGATGAACCCGAGTCCGAGCGGCAGCCCCGCGGTGACGGACATGACCAGGCCGCGCAGGTACTTCTGCCCGAAGGGGCGGTCGCGCTCGTTCCCGTAGATCCGGTTCGCGCCGCGCTCCACCTGGCACATCGCGGTGGTGGTGTTGACCAGGGAGAAGAGCAGGCCGAACCAGAGCGCGACCTGAGCGCCGTCGCCCGCCGTGCGGCGGCTGCGGTTCAGCGCGTCGTCGACGACGTCGGCGCTGGGGCCCTCGGCGATCCGGTGGATGGTGAGTTCGGCGATCCGGCCTATGTTCTCGGTGTGCAGGGTGGTGGAGAGGCCGACGAACGCGATGGCCAGCGGGATCACCGACAGGACCGTCTGGAGGGCGAGCGCGCGGGAGTGGGTGAAGCCGTCGGCGTACCGGAATCGGACGAAGGAGTCGCGCAGCAGGGCCCAGCGGCCGTAGCGGCGCAGCGACGCCAGCGCCTCGTCTGCGGACAGTTCGTCGCCGGTCATGTCCCGGGTCTCGGGGACCTTGGTCGCGGTACCCATGTCACGCACCTCCCGTGGGCAGCAGCACCGTCAGCGCACCCGGCCTGACCTCGGCGGCGAGCCGGCGGCCCGGAGTCACCGGATCACCGTCGAGCTCCCGGGACTGCGCGGAGTCGAAGGTCAGTTCGGCCCTGCGGAACGTGAAGAACTCCACCGGTACGCCGCTTCTGTCGCCGTCCTCGGGCGTGAGGGTGTCCACGGCCGTCGGCCGGGGCGCCTTCGCACCACCGCGCAGCAGCGTCGTCAGCGCTCGCGTCCAGCCGCCGACGCCGCGCGGGTCGAGGATCATCAGATCGAGCAGACCGTCGTCGGGGCGGGCGGCCGGCAGGAGTGTCGTCCCGCCCTGCACGGTGCCGACATTGCCGATGAGCACCATACGGGCGGTGCGTCGCAGGGCGGGCGCGTCGTCGAGCCGGACGGTCAGGCGCATCCGCGGGGTCGGCAGCGTGCCGATGGCGGCCAGCACATACGCGGGCCAGCCCAGGACGGACTTGGCGCGGTCATCGGTGTGCTCCATGATCGCGGCGTCGAGACCGGCCCCGGACATCGCGGCGAAGTGGGTGGCGGTGAGGTCGTCGCCCTCGACGCGGCCGAGGTCGAGGCGGTGCGGGGCGCCTCGGAGGGCGGCGTCGAGCGCGTCGGTGGGGGACAGCGGCAGGCCGAGGTTGCGGGCCAGGAGATTGCCCGTGCCGCAGGGCACCACGGCCAGCGGTATGCCGCTGCCGGCCAGGGCGCTCGCGGCCGACCGCACGGTGCCGTCACCGCCACAGACGACGACCAGCTGCGCGCCGTCCCGGACCGCGTCGGCCGTCTGACCCGTGCCTGGGTCCTCCGCCGTGGTCTCGATGAACACCGGCGCTCGGTGACCGTGCCGCTCCAGGATCCCTCGCAGCGCCGCACGGTCGGCTTCGCCGGTCACCGTGGGGTTGAAGATCACCGCAGCCCGCCCCCGGGCCGGCACGTCCGAGCCCGCCCCCGCCGCGCTCGCGGCAGTCGGCGCGGAGTCCGTCTCGACCGGAGCGGTCACGCTTCCGTCGGTGAACAGGGCACGGCCGACGATCAGCAGGGACAGGCTGCCGTTGACCAGCCCGCCCATGACGTCCGTGGGGTGGTGCATGCCCCGGTAGAGGCGGGCGGCGGCGACCAGCAGCGGCACGAGAAGCAGGAGACCGCCCACGATCCGCCGCCACGGCCCGCGGAGCCGGGACAGCGCGAGCACCGCGAGTCCGCCGTAGAGCGCGGTGGCCGCCCCGGTGTGGCCGGACGTGTAGCTGGAGGTGGGCGGGGAGGCGTCGAGGCGGTCCACGTCGGGGCGGTGGCGGTCCACCGACTCGGTGATGACCAGGAACACCAGTGACTGGAGCGACACGGCGACGGCGAGGAAGACCGCCTGGCGCCACATCGGGAGGCGGGGGACCAGGATCAGGCCCGCGCAGGCAAGGACGGCGATGGCGATCACCGTGAGGGTGTTGCCGGCCTCCGACGCGAAGAACGACAGGGCGGTGAGGGTGCCGGTCCGGGCGTGTTCGAGGCCCTCGTTGACGTCGTCCTCGACCGTCATCGGCCACAGTCCACGGGCGGGTCCGGTGATCAGCAGCCCGAAGCCCACCATCAGCGCACCCTGGCAGACCGTCAGCGCCGCGATACGCGCGGAGGTGCGGCCGGTGCCTCGGGGCAGCGTGAACGAGCGGCCGGTCGGAGCGGCTCCGGGCCTCTCGCCCGGTAGCTCGGCCGGTCTTTCCGGTGCGGCGGTCGGCATCAGTTCTCCCACGGGTCGGCGCGATACGGCGGTGTCGGCCAAAGATGGTGGAGCCGACGAACCGCCGTCTGCCCCCGATGTCACCGCGCAGACCTGCCACTGGCGCGTGGCCCAACTTCTGCGGAATGTCAACTCATTGCACCAGTTGCATGCTATTTGTCGCTCGCTCGTCCCGGCGCAACGGCGGCCGGTCGCGGCCGGCCAAGAAGTCGAACCGCCGCACGGACGAGCGCTGAGCGGCGGGGAACCGCAGCCGCGCTGGGCGGCGGACCTGTGGGTGCGGCGCCTTGAGCGCCAAGGAGTTCCATCTCGACGACCTCGATGCCCGGGACGCGACCAAGTCGGGACGAGGGGGGAGGCATGCCGGGATCTGATGTGACGAGGCGCTGACGCAGGCACGGAGCCATCTTGTGGGGGCAGCGCCAACTGCGCCTCGGCAAAGGGCGATTCCTGCCCCCCGGTACAGCGCAACTACGGCATCTGTGACGACAAGGAGCGGGAGGACGCACGGGAGCAGGGCAGCCCTCAAGGACATCCTCGGCGGCGTCGGCCACGCCATCGCCGTGGGCTTCGACGGCGTCGAGTACACCACTGAGCCCTGGTGCCGGGGCGGCAACTCCAGAATGTGGCGTCAACGATGCCTACGAGGAGTTCACCGAGAAGCACGGCGTCGACGAGAACACCGAAGAACTACGACGCCGGAAAGGACTTCAGCGGCGCGGCGGTCATGGAGCAACCGAGGGAATCCGCCGCGCTGCCGGAGCATCGCTTCCTCGCATCCTGCGCCATCCCATGCCGTCGCCGACTTCCCCGTACAAACCACCTACGCAAGTGATCTTTCGAATGGCACTATTGGGGCGGCATACACGTCTTGTCCTCATCTCCTCAACGAAAGAGTGAGCATCCGTAGATGCGAATATCTCTCGGCACGACCCGCCGTACAGGCGGTGCGGTAGCGCTCTCCTTGGCGAGCGCCCTGGCCGGACTCGCCTTCCCCACGACCGCGCATGCGGCCGTGACCTGCTCGGCCGGCGTGTGGAAGGCCCAGTACTACGCCAACACCACCCTCTCCGGCACTCCGAAGGCCACCGTCTGCGACAGCGCCGTCGCCGAGAACTACGGCTCCGGCGACCCCTCCGGCGTGGCCCTGCCGAACGACAACTTCGGCGTCCGCTGGACCACCACCCGCAACTTCGGCTCCGGCGGCCCCTTCGACCTGAGCCTCGCCGTCCAGGACGGCGCCCGCGTCTACCTCGACGGCTCCCGCAAGATCGACCTGTGGCGAAACGTCACTTCGACCCAGCGGAAGACCGTACGCCTCACCATCCCGCACGGGACCCACACCCTGCGCGTGGACTTCGCCGCCTTCACCGGCACCGCCAACATCTCCTTCTCCTACGCGCCGGTCATCGGCGCCACGTACGACAAGACCGTCCCCCTGACCCCGGTCGGCCTGAAGTCCGGTTTCTCGGCGTCCACACTGAAGGCGACCCTGACCTGGTCCCGCAACTACGAGATGGACCTGGCCGGTTACCGCGTCTACCGTCGCGTCGCCGGCACCAGCTGGAGCCTGCGCAACTCCACCCTGATCACGGGCACCACCTTCACCGAGGCACCTCCGGCGACCGGCGCCGCCTACGAGTACGCCCTCCGTGCCGTCGACCGCTCCGGCAACGCCTCCCCGCTGTCCGCGGTGACGAGCGTCGTGAGCGCCGACAGGACGGCCCCCGCCGCGCCCACCGGGCTCACGGCCTCGTACGACCCGTCCGCCGGCGCCCGGCTCTCGTGGTCCCCGGTGAGCGGGGCGAGCTCCTACGAGGTGCAGCGGGCCGTCGCGCCCGAGGGGCCGTTCGCCGCGGTCGGGGCGCCCCTTCCGGGCGCCGCCCTGACCGACCCGGCCGCCGCCGTGGGCACGACCTACTACTACCGCGTGCGGGCCAAGGACGGCGCGGGCAACGCCTCCGCGTACTCGGCGCCCGTCCGGCTCGACGCCGCCGAGGCCGAACCGCTGCCGCCGACGGCCGTCTCCGCCACCGGCCGGCTCGACGGCAACACCGTCGGCTGGCAGTACGACGGCGACGCGTCCCACCGGTTCCACGTCTACGGCGCCGACTCGGCCGCCGGCCCGTGGACCCGGTTGACCGACACCCCGGTCACCGGCACCAGCTGGGACGACTACGCGGCGCCCGTCGGCGAGGTGCGCTACTACCAGGTCAGGACGGTCACGACACTCGGCACGCAGTCGGACCCGTCCACGCCGGTCTCGGCCACCCGCATCCGCGACGTCACTCCGCCGCACATGCCGTACGGCCTGGACGCCTGGGACGCCACGGACGGTGTGCACCTCGTCTGGACGCCCAACACCGACGACACGGACCACTATCTGGTCATGCGCAAGCCGATGTTCGGCGCGTGGGAGCAGATCGCCGTGGTGCGGGACGGCAAGTACCTTGACACGAGCACCGCGGCCGACGTGCAGTTCGGTTACACCGTCCGTGCCGTCGACGGCGCCGGCAACGTCTCCCCCCTGCCCGAACCCGGCTACGGAACCGTCTACGGCAAGCGCCTGCCGGTCTACGAGAAGCCGGCCGCGCCCGCCTCGGTGACCGCGACGGCCGACAACGGCAACGTCAGGGTGGAGTGGACCGCGAGCGCGTCGACCGACGTGGCGGGCTACTACGTCTACCGCACGACCGTCGCGGACCCGACGACGGCCTACTCGGTCTCCCCGTTCATCACAGGGACGACGTTCACGAACGTGGACGTGCCCGCCGGCAATTCCTGGTACTACGTGGTGCGCGCCGTCAGCACCCACAGCCAGTGGTCCGACTACTCGCCGATGGCCGAGGTCACGCTGCCCTGCCCGGTCCTGACCGGACCGCCCACCCCCCGGATCACCGGCGGAGGCAGGGGCGCGGACTACGCCCAGCTCAACTGGCAGGTCGGAGCGTGCGACCAGGGTGCGACCATCTCGTACAACGTCTACCGGTCCACGTCCAGCGCGGACGTCTTCACCCCTGAGCGCCGCATCGCCACGGGAGTGACGGCACTGACGTACAAGGATCCCGGTCTGGCACGGGCGTACTACTACTACGTCGTCACCGCCGTGGCCGCCGACGGCACCGAATCGGCCCCGCAGGCCACGCCGTTCGGGATATCGATGCTGGCGCCCTGACGCCCCCGCTCGACCCTCGGCCCCGCCGTCCGGACGCCGCATGCTTCCGGACGGTGAGGCCTTCGCGGCGGAGGGCGGCAGGGTGGTCAAGGCGACGGCTTCGAGCGCGAGAGGCTTGTCGTCGCCCTGGTCGAGGGTGAGCCGCCGGGTCGCCTGCTCGCACGCCTCGGCCTGACTAGGTTGAGCGCATGACAAGCCTCGATCACCCCCAGCTGTCCGGGCTGGGGCGGAACCCAGCAGCCCCTCGGGACGTCCTGGTCCGCCTGGCCGCACACAAGGCCGGCCGACACGGGATATCACTGCGTCGCGGGCGACTGGAGGACGCTGTGGTCGCGGCTCTTCTGACGCACGGCGACGGCGACACCGCGGTGGGCCTTCACGGCGACCGGGTTTCACCGGAGATGCGCCGAAGGATCGCCGAGCATCCTGATCCGGCGATCCGTGACGCGTACGCAGACTTCGTCCGCGGCATGGTGGATCGCGAGGTGCCGATCGGCATCGATGACCTGGAGGAAGCCTACGGCCGGCCTCGGACGGCACTCGTCGGTGCGACGAGTCCGAGCCTGCGTGCCGCGGTGGCGCGAGCCTGGCACGACCGGCCTCTCGCCGTGCAAGTGGAGCTACTTGCCGATCCGGATCCGCAGGTCCGTGCCGTCGCCACCGAGCACAAGCAACCGGGTGTCCCGCCTGAATGGAGGGAGCGTTGCCTCGCCGACCCTGCCACGCGGCTCAACGTGGCGCGCTACGTCCCGCTCACCTCGGAGCAGTTTGCGCAGCTCATGCGGAGCGGGGAGGAGAAGGTCCGTCGGGCTGTCGCCGGGAACCCGCATCTCTCGGCAGAGATGGTTGCCCGGCTACTGGACAGCGACGACCCGCTCGTGCGGGTCGCGGCCGCGCAGAGTCGCCATGTCGACGCCGGCACCCGGGACGGACTGTACGACCTCGTACAAGCCGAACGTGCGGACGGAAGCATCGAGGCCGAGGTGGCTTTGCACTGGAACTTCGCCGAACCGGAGTGGTTGCGCGAAGCGCCACTCAACGAGCGGCTGACCTACCTGGACAGCCGGTACACAACATTCCGGTGCGTACTGGCCTCCTGTCACGACCTGCCTGAAGAGGCATGGCGTCGGCTGGACAACGACCCGGAACTCGTGGTCCGTCGTGCGGCCGCCCGTCGGCCGGACACACCACCCGAGGTCCTGGAAAGGCTGGTCCGCGCACACGGCGACGTGTTCCACATCCGACCGCTCCTCGTCGACCACCCCAACTTCCCCCGTCACATGCTGCGCACGTTCGTTGACGAACCAAGCCCGAACGTGCGCTACCTCGCTCTGCAGGACCCAGAACTACCTGTGCCGGACCTTCAGCAACTCGCCGCCGCTGCAGAGCCCTTCCTGCGCCGCGGGGTCGCCCGTCACCCCAACATCACGACCGAGTTGCTGGAGCATCTGCTCTCTGACCCAGACCCCCAGGCAGCCGACGAGGCCGCTGCCAACTCCGCGCTGTGGCCGACCCAGATGTATCGAATCCTCACCGCTGCCGGCTTGTGACTCCACGAGAGCCTCAGGCCCGGCTCCGTGTTCTCACACCGCGCAGTGCCCCCGGCTCCGACCTGCGGGCGCGGGCCTTGGCGCCCGGGCGGAGGGAAGGGCCCTCTTGCTGTGCCGGGTGTCAGGGGCGGTCGGGAGTCGCGTGGGTGTAGCGGATCGGCTTGCCGAGGCTGTGGGCGTATTCGATCTCGCGGCGGGTGCTGTCTCCGATGTAGCCGCCGGGGTTGACGACCAGGACGTCGTCGGCAAGGTCGATCTTGCGTAGATGGAGGTCGCCCAGGAGGTGCTTGAGCCGGTCCGCGCGAGCCGGGTCGTCCCACATCGGGTGGGGCTGCTGGAGGTTGCAGTTGGGGGCGAGGACGATCCGGCCGGCCACGGTCTCGTACAGGGCGGCTTCGGTGAGCGCGTCCCAGAACCGGGTCGACCCGCACAGGACGACGATCGGCGGGCGCGGCGGGATGGTGTCAGCGGTCATGAGCGGCCTTCCGGTTGGTGAGGGTGAGCAGACGTCGACGGCCGCCCCTGGGTGTCATGCGGCCGTGCAGGGCAGTCACGGGTCGAGGTCTTACCTCGGGTGGGCTCGAGTTGTCGCTTCCGGCGTTGATCGATCAAGGCTCAGCGGCCGTTCCCGCGTGGCCCGGCGGTGCCGAGCCCGCCCTTGTCATGGCTAGAGGGCGGTGGGTCTTGTGCCGGTCAACGCCCGCCTCCCGGATAGTAGTTGAGGTACAGGAAACCCTGGTGAGCTTGATCTGCGCACCGGGGTTCCGCGGTGGTGAGCCGCGGGCGTCGGTCTGGCCACCTCCACGGCCGGCATCCCCGCGGACAGGCCGCTGCTGACGTTCAGGCAGATCGCCGTAGTGGTCGCGCGGATCGTGACGTATGCGTGTGACGCAGCCACCGCGCCGACTACGACGCTCCTCACAGGGCCAGCGCGGTTCGCGCCAGTCCGCGCAGCCAGGCGTGGGCGTGATCGGTGTCGTAGCGCTGATGCCATGACAGGTATATCGGTGCCGACGGCAGTTCGAGCGGGAGAGGAAGCACGACCAGGCCGAGGTCGGCGACCGCTGACCGCGTGGTGGCTTCGGGGACGCTGATCAGGATGTCGGAGCCGCGCGCGAACTCCAGCGCGGCCGCTTCCGTGGGCGCCGTCGCCACCACGCGGCGGATGAGGCCGAGCCGGGCGAGGGCGTCGTCGATGGCGTTGGTGAGGTTTCCACGTCGCGAGACGGTGACGTGTTCAGCGTCGGCGTACTGCTGTGCGGTGAGGGCCCTGACGCGGGTGAGGGGGTGCCCCTGCCTGGCGACGACGACGAGGCGGGTCTCGCCCACGTTCTCGGCACGGACGTCCGGTGCGCTCGGGAGGCTGGAGTTCGCCTCCAGGTCGACCTCGCCGCGCCGCAACTCGGGGGTGTCGATGCTCGATTCCGCGACGAAGCGCAGTCGCACGCCCGGCGCCTGTCCGCGCACGGCCGTGAGCAGTGCGGGGCCGCTCAAGGCGACGAGGGAGTCGTGCCAGCGGAGTGTGAACGTGCGCTCGAGCGTTGCCAGATCGAGTTCACGGCTCGGTGCCAGTACCCCCTGGACCTGGTGCAGCAGTTGGTGCACCTGTTCCCGGACGGCGATCGCATACGGCGTCGGGGTCATCGTGCGGCCGGTGCGCACGAGGATCTGGTCCCCGGTCGTGCGCCGGATCCGGCCCAGACTCCGGCTCATCGCGGGGGCGGTGACGTGCAGGCGCGCCGCCGCCCCGGCCACACTGCCCTCCTCCAGTAGTGCGTCGAGCGCGGCGAGCAGGTTCAAATCCAATTGCATGAGAGTAATCCTAGCCGTGCCTGACATGCATTTGAAGTTAATCGATGGGCTGCCTACCGTTGAGCGAAAGCGCAAGAAGGAACGCGCAGTTCGGCCCTCGATCGACCTCAGCACCCCACCTCAGACGGGAATACCGCCATGTCCGAAACGCTCCGTACCACCGACGTCGCCGCCTCCGACGCCGACCTGCTCGCCCAGACCGCGATCGCCGTGCGTGAGGCGGGTTCGGCGCTGCGCGAGCGCTTCGGCGAGGTGGTCCGCTACCAGAGCCGCGAAGAGCTGATGCGCGCACTGGCCGTCAACGACGACGCGGCTCTCGACATCCTGCGTCCGCGTCTTACGAGCCTGCGCCCGCAGGCAGGCTGGGTGGAGGACGAACTGGACGGCGGGGCGCTGCCGTCCGGCGAGTGGTGGGTCGTGGATCCGGCCGAGGGCAACGTCAACCACCTGCACGCCCTGCCGGAGTGGGCGGTGACCGCCACCCTCGTGCGGGAGAACCAGCCGGTGCTCACCGCAGTGCATCTGCCGCTGACCGGCGAGACCTACACCGCGCTCAGCGGCGCGGGCGCCCACCTCGACGGCCGGCCGCTGCACGTCTCCCAGACCGCGGACCTCGGCCTGAGCATCGTGGCCACCAGCCAGGCCCGGCCGGACGAGGACGCAGAGGTCGTGCGGCGGGTCGGTGCCTCGATCACCGCGATGCTCTTCGACGCGCTCGTCGTCCGCGTCGCCGTGCCCGCGTCCCTGCACCTGCTCAACGTGGCCGCCGGCCGGACCGACGCCTTCTGGCAGTTCGCCGGCGCCCGCGCGGACCTGCTTCCCGGAGCGCTGCTCGTCACTGAGGCCGGCGGACGGATCTCCGACGCCGAGGGCCGCCCCTGGACCCCCCGGAGCCAGAGCTTTGTGGCCGCCGCGCCGGGCGTCCACGCCGAGGCCGTGTCCACGCTCTCGCGCTGAGCGCGCACTACCAACCGCACGTCCACGGAAGGACCAGACCATCATGACCAAGATCGCAGTTCTCGGAAACGGCCGCGTCGGCGGCAACCTGGCCGCAGCCCTCGCCCGGGCAGGACACGAAGTGACAGTGGCGGCCCGCACGCCGGGCGCCGCCGCCGACGCCGCCCGGACCGCCCGGATCGTCATCAACGCCACCCCGGGCGCCGGCTCGCTGGACCGGCTCGCCGCTCTGCGCGAAGAACTCCGGGACACGATCCTCGTCGACGTCTCCAACGCCACCACCGACGGACCGGACGGACTGCCCGCCGATCTGATCTACCCCGGCTCGAGCCTGGCCGAACAGCTCCAGCAGGCGCTCCCCGAAACGCGCGTCGTCAAGACACTCAACACCATGCTCTTCCCCGTGATGACCTCGCCGGACACGCTCGCCCAGACACCGACCGTGTTCCTCTCCGGCGAGGACGCGCAGGCCAAGGAGAGCGTCCGCGTGTTGCTCACCGACCTCGGCTGGCAAAAGGAATGGATAACCGACCTCGGCGGGATCCAGACCGCCCGGGCCACAGAGGCCGCGATCCTCTTCGTACCTCACGTCATCCGTGCCACCGGATTCACACCCTTCGCCATCTCGATCGCCCGCTGACTGTCGAGCGGTGCCGGCAGGCCTCGGGCCGGCTGACACTGCCGCGGGCGATGACCAAGTGCCGGCGCTCTTCGCGGTGCCACGGCTCACCTCGACACGGGCCCAGTCGTAGCTTCGCCGGCCATGTGGTTCCTCGCCGCAGGAACGGCGCTTCCACCTCCGCCGTGGCAGGCCGGGAAACGCATGAGGCCGGGAATCCCGGCTCCCCACGGCGCGAGGTCAGGCTCCGAGAACGGGCGGCTGGTCGGCGGTGAGATCTTCGTGTACCCGCAGGAAGCAAACCGGGTGGCGGTAGCGGCCGTCGTCGACGGCGGTGTCCGCGAGGAACTCCACCACGACCCCAAGGTGGGCAAGGTCGAACCGCAGCCCGCTGCGGCTGCCCCTGTCGGTTGAAGTGGTGGCCGGGCCAAGGGTGTTCGGCCTCGGAGGGGCGCATCCGGGTGCCCAGGTCGCGCCGGGCACCGGTGGGAAGCCAAGAACTCCGCCTGCGGTGCCCACAGACTCCGGGCGGAGGTCTCCTCCAGGGCCTGCCGCAGCGCAGCGACGGGCCCGCACATCGCCCGGTCCTTGTCGGTGAGGTGGACGACCATGAAGCGCCGGTCATGTGTGGCCGGCTCATGGACAAGCGGCCCGGCGTCCTGCATGCGGCGTAGCGCCTTGGAAAGGGTGGGGTGGGCCGCACCGACGCTTTCGAGCAGCTCGGACCGGGACTGCCCCTCCCGGTCCAGCAGGTGCATCAGCCGCAGTTCCTGTCCGGGATGCAGGTCCATCTCGCGCAGCAGGGTGGCGGCGTAGGCGCGGTGGGCGCGGGCGAGTGGGAGGATCGCGTAGCTCATCGGTCCCGCGCCGGCCGTAGGGGGATGCGGGGGTCGGGCGGTGGGTTCCGGTTCGGCTCCTCAGCCGGTAAGGGTGGGGTAGTCGGTGTAGCCGGTCGCTCCGCCGCCGTAGAAGGTGGCCGGGTCGGGGGTGTTCAGCGGCGCGCCGGCGCGGAGCCTGTCGACCAGGTCGGGGTTGGCGAGCGCGAGGGCGCCGACGGAGACGAGGTCGGCCGTTCCGTTGTCGATGTCCTTGGCGCGCGTGGGCAGGTCGGAGCCGCCCCGGTTGAGGATCAGCGTGGTCGGCCACAGTGCGCGCAGGGTGCCCAGCAGCTCCTCGTCGCCCGCGTGCAGCACGTGGAGATAGGCCAGTCCGAGCGGGCTGAGCGCGCGCAGGAGCGTCGGATACAGCTCGGCGGTGTCGGACTCGGCGATGTCGTTGTAGGGGTTTGCGGGGGAGATACGGATGCCGGTGCGCTCGGCGCCGATCTCGTCGGCCACCGCGGCGGCGACCTCCACGGCGAAGCGGATGCGGCCCTCGATCGAGCCGCCGTAGCCGTCGGTGCGCTGGTTGGTGTTGTCGGACAGGAATTGGTGGACCAGGTAGCCGTTGGCGCCATGGATCTCCACGCCGTCGGCGCCTGCCGCGACGGCGGCCGCCGCGGCACGGCGGAAGTCCTCGACGGTGGCCGCGACCTGCCGGGTCGACAGAGCACGGGGAGTCGGCATCTCCTGCGGCCCGGACGCGGTGAACATCACGCCCGCCGGCCGGATAGCCGAAGGGGCGACCGGCCGGCGCCCGTGGGGGGTGTTGTCGGGGTGGGCGATGCGGCCGGTGTGCATCAGCTGGACGATGATGCGGCCGTCGGCCGCGTGCACGGCGTCGGTGACCTTGCGCCACCCGGCGATCTGCTCGTCGGTGTGGATGCCGGGGGTCAGGAGGTAGCCCTGGCCGTCGGCGGAGGGCTGGGTTCCCTCGGTGATGATCAGGGCGTGCGAGGCGCGCTGGGCGTAGTACTCGGCGTTCAGCTCGGTCGGTACGCCTTCAGGGGTCGAGCGGTCACGGGTCATGGGGGCCATGACCAGGCGGTGCGGCAGGGATGTGCCGCCGAGGGTGGTGGGTGTCCACAGGGAATCCAGCATGAGGGGTCCTTCGACAGGGCGGTGACCGGCGGTCACCGCAAAGGGAGGGGTGGTTGTGTGTGTGGGGGGAGCTGGGGAAGGTCGCTCAGCCGACGGTCAGGACGAGCTTGCCCCGCACGTGCCCGGCGTCGCTGACCTGCTGGGCCTGTGCGGCCTGGTCGAGCGGGTAGGCGGTGACGGTGGTGACGAGCTTGCCGGCCGCGGCGTCCTGGGCCAGGGCGGCCAAGCGGGCGGCGGAGCGTTCCTGGGACCCCTGGGAGAAGGTGATGCCCAGCTCTCGGGCGCCGAAGTCGGCGATGGTGACGATGCGGTCGGTGCCGCCCCGCAGGGTGATGGAGTCCTTCAGGGCTCCCTTTCCGGCCAGGTCGAACACCGCGTCCACGCCGTCGGGGGCCAGCGCCCGCACCCGCTCGACCAGACCCTCGCCGTACACGGTCGCGCCGGCGCCGAGCGAGGTGAGGTAGTCCTGGTTGGAGGGGCTTGCGGTGGCGATCACGCGTGCCCCGCGGGCCGTGGCGAGCTGGACCGCCAGGGTGCCGACCGCTCCGGACGCGCCGTGCATCAGCACGGTCTCCCCGGCGGCGACCTCCAGCTGGTTCAGGACCCGCTCGGCCGTCTCGCCGGCCACCGGCAACGCGACCGCGTGCTGCCAGTCGAGGCCGGCGGGTTTGGGGGCCACGGTGGAGGCGAGCGCGTACTGGGCGTACGAGCCGGTGTCCGACCAGCCCAGTACCTCATCGCCGACCTGCATGTCGCTCACGCCCTCACCGAGGGCGTCCACCACTCCGGCGAGCTCGGCACCGGGGACGGCGGGGAGGGGCGTCGGGCGGACGGCCTCCATCGTCCCGGCGCGGATCTTGCCGTCCAGCGCGTTCAGCCCTGCGGCCTTCACGCGGATCCGGACCTGGCCGGGGCCGGGCTGCGGGACCTCGATGTCTGCCTCGTGCAGCACGTCCGGGCCGCCGAACCGGTCGAAAATGATTGCTTTCATGATGACTCCGTTTCCTTCGGCCACCAAAAGCGTGGCTGGCCACATATTCAAGGTAGCAGCAATCGTGTGGCTAGCCAAGTATTCGCGGAAATGGGGTGACGGAGCCACCTCGGCTCGCTTCGGGATGCGCCGACCACTTTCATGGCCGACCGCGTGATCGAACGCGGCGGCCGCCGGGCAGTCCATGGTCCTTCACCTGCGCGACCAGGCCTACTACGCGACGAGGGACCCTCCAACAAAGGCATGCACCAGACCCGCGGAGCCCCGAGAGAAACTGCCAGCAGGGGAGTGCGCCGGGCAGCCGAGGAGGGCCCGGTCGGGCTCGATCAGTTGCACGCGGGGCGTGAGGCCCTCCCGCGGACGGCGCAGCCGCTCGCGTGCAGCAGCACGACCGGCTCCCTCGCCCCGCCCCGGTCCCGGCGGACAAGCGGAGCCCCGTCGCGCACCACCACAAGCTCGGACCGCACCACGACCGCCCCCGGGCATCGTCTCGCCCCGATCATGCCCCGACAGTCACGAGCCGCGCTCAAGGCCGCCCTTCTCGAACGCGCCGCCATGAAACACCGGCCACGTCCGCGGCGACGGTGCCCTGCGACCGCAGCGAGCACCCGCCAATGTCAGACCCAGGTGACAACATGACCGAAGTGAACGCCCTGAGGCGTCCTCAACTCACTTCCGTAGCGAACGAAGAGGAGCATTCTCCTTGCGACTGCATCGCGTAGCGCCCGGCATTGCCGCGGGCATCCTCGCCCCGGCCCTCCTGCTCGCCACCCCGTCCTTCGCCGCCACGGCGGCACCGACCGCGGTGACGGTGCCCGCGGTGTCCTCGTCCGCGGACGAGCCGGACGCCGACGACCTGAGGGTGGCCATACTCCGGATCCTCGCCGACCCGGACAGCGGCCGGCGTGTGACACGAGAAGCCAACGCCCTCCTGGACGCCGACGACCCCGAGGCGATGCGCGCCTGGCTGGAGACCGGCTACCGCATCGCCCAGGCCGAGGACGACCGCGTCGCCATCACGCGCCTGCTCGCGGACCCCGACAGCGGCCGGCGCGTCATCGCCGAGGTCAACGCCCTCCTGGACGCCGACGACTCCGACGCGATGCGCGCCTGGCTGGAGACCGGCTACCGCATCGCCCAGGCCGAGGACGACCGCGTCGCCATCGCCCGCATCCTCGCCGACCCGTCCATCAGCCCGGCCCTGCGCGCGGCGGCCAACGCCGCCCTCGACGACAACACGCCCGAAGCACTGCGCCACTTCCTGGAAGTCGGCAGGTACCAGGTCGCCTGACCGGCACGGCGCCGCACCACAGCGCGTTGCCCGGGTGGCACCTCCTGCGGCACGCCCGGTCGCCGGATGCCGAGAATCCGAGCGGGGCCGCCTGCACCACTGCGTGCAGGCGGCCCCCCCCCGCAGGTGCAGTGCCGGCTCGGCACCCACCGCACAGCACC